>NZ_PTRU01000001.1:0-446198 GCF_002965245.1 Escherichia sp. MOD1-EC6021
CAGTTTAATTTCTGACGGTAATAATTAGAGATTCAGCGAAGGAAAAAACCTTAAGAAAAAAGCCATAAAAACCATGAGGTTATTATGGCTGATTTGAGGAGGGAAAGAGTAAGAGCAGTTTGTTAAATGTATAACGACGATTCACCCACCGGGCGCGTTTTAAAGCGACGGTGGATCCAGAGGTATTGCTCAGGTGCGCGCATAATCTCTTTCTCGATAATCTTGTTCATATAGGCAGCGGCTTGATTTTCATCTGCCGGGTAGCCTTCCATTTCAGGGGTGATGAACAACCGATATCCGCTGTAATCCGTTTTTCTGACCATCGTTACGGTCAACATGGCTGCGCCAGAGAGACGAGAGAGGACATAGGTGCCATTGGTTGTGGCAACATTTTCTACCGCAAAGAACGGTGCGAAGGAGCTACCTTTACGACCATAATCCTGATCGGGAGCAAACCATACGGCTTCACCTTTCTTCAGCGCACCGACAATACCGCGCAGATTATTTCTGCCGATCATCGCTTTGTTAGAGCGCATGCGACCACGGGTCTGCACCCATTCCATCAGCTGATTATTATGCGGACGATAGGTGGCCATCATTGGCTGACATAGTCCCATCACGCGGCCGCCTAATTCCAGCGACATAAAATGGACGCCGACAACCATCACGCCACGATTTTGCAGTTGTGCGCGTTTGAGGTTATCCAGCCCTTCAACATCAAACCATTTACGTACGCGACTGTCGGGCCAGAACCATGCCATGCCGGTTTCTACCAGCGCCATGCCGAGTGAACGAAAGTTTTCGGCAATCATCTTCTCGCGCTCTTCAGCAGAATGCTGTGGGAAACAAAGTTCCAGGTTCTTACGGGCGATAGATTCACGACGTTTCAGGAATGGTCGCGCCATCGTGCCGATACGCGTGCCGAGAAAACAGAGAACAGGGTAAGGAAGCTGTACCCAAAGCCAGAGTACACCAAGCCCAAACCATGTGAGCCAGTAGCGAGGATGTAGAAACTCGCGGGAAAATTTGCATTTTGGAAACATAGTTACCTTCTGTAGATACGAATTGTTGTATCGCAGAAGATTCCATGTCGACAGCGGTACACTCAATTGATTGGGCCATCATGTACGACAATGGTTCCTGTAAAGAGTGTAAAGACTAGTCAGGACATAACCACGAGGAGCATGAATGCGGTATCTGTACTTTATCACTCGCTGACTGCTTTCAGCTACTGATTATTAATCGTGCAAAGTAAATATTTTTCCGTACGCAACAGTGTTGCATTTAACATGCTGTTTTCATTGATGCTTAGCAAAAATTGCCAGAGGTTAAGGATTGTCTTACTATTAAAGTGACTGAAGTTACAGGTTTTTTAGCGCGGCAGGAGGTTGAGCTATGATTTATTTATGGATGTTTCTCGCCCTGTGCATTGTCTGCGTAAGCGGATACATCGGTCAGGTACTGAACGTGGTCTCGGCGGTCTCTTCTTTCTTCGGCATGGTGATCCTCGCTGCACTCATTTACTACTTCACCATGTGGTTAACTGGCGGTAATGAACTAGTGACGGGGATATTTATGTTTCTTGCCCCGGCTTGTGGCTTGATGATTCGCTTTATGGTGGGGTATGGCAGGCGGTAGTAGTTCAGGATGGATCATTTGGGCAGGTGCTCACATCATCAACAGATATGATTGTTCACCTGCCATGTGACAGACGCTATCGCACAGGATGAATAAGATAATTCGCCTTTGTCGGAAAAGGGGGCGTGATGTCTTCTGTGAGATTTAATGGTGGCGCATCTTCTCTCATCTTAAACAAAATCGCCTGTGATGGTTGAAGTTTTGTAGAATGAGTTGTCGTCATCACTGATGTTTTTTCTGTCTCTTTATAGCTCGTCTCACTTCCACCACCAGAAATGGAAAATGCAAAAACATTGCATGCCATAATAGAGACCAATAAAAATAAGCTAAAAAGCATTAAGTTTACTTTCATAGAAAGTTATCCTGAGAATGGCTCACTGAGAACCTACGATGTTATGGCTGTATTTACATTTAATTAATCAGTATTTACATCGATATAATAAATGACATCTCTTTGTGGTATATAAGAATAGTTCTCTGCGACAGGAAGCATATTCCTACAATTGTAAGACTAAAATACTTCTTGCGATAATAACTACAACTGTAAGATAACCCTTTCAAAATGACCGTTGCTCTCTGATTTCTCATTTCATGCTCACCCAATATGATGGCGGCGTTTTCTAAAACTGTTAAAGAATGAGGTAAGTATGAAACGTTTAATTATGGCTACGATGGTCACAGCGATTTTGGCATCATCAACTGTATGGGCTGCTGATAATGCACCGGTAGCAGCACAACAGCAAACTCAGCAAGTTCAGCAAACCCAGAAAACTGTAGCAGCAGAGCGTATCTCTGAACAGGGTTTATATGCGATGCGTGACGTGCAGGTAGCGCGCCTGGCTCTGTTTCATGGCGATCCGGAAAAGGCAAAAGAACTGACCAATGAAGCTTCCGCTTTGCTGTCAGATGACAGTACTGAATGGGCAAAGTTCGCTAAACCAGGTAAAAAGACCAATATCAATGATGACCAATATATTGTCATTAATGCATCTGTCGGAATTTCTGAGAGTTATGTAGCGACACCAGAAAAAGAAGCAGCGATAAAAATTGCGAATGAAAAAATGGCGAAAGGAGATAAAAAGGGCGCAATGGAAGAGCTTCGCCTGGCCGGTGTTGGCGTAATGGAAAACCAATATCTGATGCCGCTTAAACAGACTCGTAATGCACTTGCTGATGCGCAGAAACTGCTTGATAAAAAGCAATACTACGAGGCAAACCTGGCGCTTAAAGGTGCGGAAGATGGAATCATCGTCGATAGCGAAGCACTGTTTGTGAACTAATGCTGATAGGCAGCATATTGAAGTAAAAGATTTTACTCCCTCCAGGCGACAATTTTTTATGACCACAATACGACCGATTGTGGTCATAAAATTATTTGGCGCTCGCGGTTCTATAAACACGCATTTTCTATTCCTCAAAGTAAACATCAATAATCCCGTGTCATCACGAAATCATTGTTTATGTTATGTTTTATGGTACGATTTAAAAATCGTAATCATTTCCCTAACTGTAAATCACAATCGCTTCTTACAGTTGTAAGAATAACATCACAAATGTCGCGGCTCTCTCTGATTACCGCAAACCAATATTTATCATATTCTTCTTTTCGTCCTCACTACTTACCATGCAAAAAGGAATTGGAAGTGGCGATGAAATGATTTTCAGCACTTGATACAGGAATTTAAAAATATCGAGTGCAGCTACGACGATATTTTGCGGATTATTTATAGAGGGCGTTATGCCTTAAATAAACGCTAAATTAACATATATTTAATTAACTAATAGGTATTGCTATGTCAACTCCACTTCAAGGAATTAAAGTTCTCGATTTCACCGGTGTGCAATCTGGCCCATCTTGTACTCAGATGCTGGCGTGGTTTGGCGCTGACGTCATTAAAATTGAACGTCCCGGCGTTGGTGACGTAACGCGTCGCCAGCTGCGAGATATTCCTGATATCGATGCACTTTACTTCACCATGCTTAACAGCAACAAACGTTCTATTGAATTAAATACCAAAACAGCGGAAGGCAAAGAGGTAATGGAAAAGCTGATCCGCGAAGCTGATATCTTAGTCGAGAACTTTCATCCAGGGGCCATTGATCACATGGGCTTCACCTGGGAGCATATTCAGGAAATCAATCCACGTTTGATTTTTGGTTCGATCAAAGGGTTTGATGAGTGTTCGCCTTATGTGAATGTAAAAGCCTATGAAAACGTTGCTCAGGCAGCGGGTGGCGCGGCATCCACTACGGGTTTTTGGGACGGCCCGCCGCTGGTAAGCGCTGCAGCGTTGGGTGACAGCAACACCGGAATGCATTTGCTGATCGGTTTACTTGCTGCTTTGCTGCATCGCGAAAAAACGGGGCGTGGGCAACGAGTTACCATGTCAATGCAGGATGCCGTGTTGAACCTTTGCCGCGTGAAATTACGTGACCAGCAGCGCCTCGATAAGCTGGGTTATCTGGAAGAATACCCGCAGTATCCGAATGGCACATTTGGCGACGCAGTACCACGCGGTGGTAATGCGGGTGGTGGCGGTCAGCCTGGCTGGATCCTGAAATGTAAAGGCTGGGAAACCGATCCTAACGCCTATATTTATTTCACTATTCAGGAGCAAAACTGGGAAAACACCTGTAAAGCTATCGGCAAACCAGAATGGATTACCGATCCGGCATACAGTACAGCTCATGCCCGACAGCCACATATTTTCGATATTTTTGCTGAAATCGAAAAATACACTGTCACTATTGATAAACATGAAGCGGTGGCCTATTTGACTCAGTTTGATATTCCTTGTGCACCGGTTTTAAGTATGAAAGAAATTTCACTTGATCCCTCTTTGCGCCAAAGTGGCAGTGTTGTCGAAGTGGAGCAACCGTTGCGTGGAAAATATCTGACAGTTGGTTGTCCAATGAAATTCTCTGCCTTTACGCCGGATATTAAAGCTGCGCCGCTATTAGGTGAACATACCGCTGCTGTATTGCAGGAGCTGGGTTATAGCGACGATGAAATTGCTGCAATGAAGCAAAACCACGCCATCTGATATTAACGGGGGCTTCTGGCTCCCAATTTATAAAAATTTCGAGGTTATTAATCATGTCAGATCAACTTCAAATGACAGATGGTATGCATATCATCGTTGAAGCATTAAAACAGAATAATATTGACACTATTTATGGTGTTGTAGGTATTCCTGTGACGGATATGGCGCGCCATGCCCAGGCGGAAGGCATTCGTTATATTGGTTTTCGTCATGAGCAATCTGCAGGCTATGCGGCTGCGGCAAGCGGTTTTCTTACCCAAAAGCCAGGGATCTGCCTGACCGTTTCTGCGCCAGGATTCCTCAATGGTTTGACCGCATTGGCCAACGCAACAGTAAATGGTTTTCCGATGATCATGATCAGCGGCTCCAGCGATCGCGCGATCGTTGATCTCCAGCAAGGTGATTATGAAGAGCTGGACCAAATGAATGCGGCAAAACCCTATGCCAAAGCGGCATTCCGCGTTAACCAGCCGCAGGATCTTGGCATTGCGTTGGCACGCGCTATCCGGGTCTCCGTTTCGGGTCGCCCTGGCGGTGTTTATCTTGATTTGCCAGCAAATGTCCTGGCTGCGACGATGGAAAAAGACGAGGCATTAGCCACTATTGTTAAAGTTGAAAACCCATCGCCAGCGTTATTGCCATGCCCGAAGTCAGTCACTAGTGCAATTTCGCTGTTAGCAAAAGCAGAACGGCCATTAATTATCCTTGGTAAAGGCGCGGCGTATTCACAAGCTGATGAGCAGCTTCGTGAGTTTATTGAAAGTACCCAGATTCCATTCCTGCCAATGTCTATGGCGAAAGGGATCCTGGAAGATACGCATCCACTTTCTGCGGCGGCTGCGCGTTCGTTTGCGCTGGCAAATGCTGATGTTGTCATGCTTGTTGGGGCGCGACTGAATTGGTTACTGGCGCACGGTAAAAAAGGATGGGCGGCAGATACACAGTTTATTCAACTGGATATAGAACCGCAGGAAATTGACAGCAACCGCCCCATTGCTGTGCCAGTCGTTGGCGATATTGCATCCAGTATGCACGGTATGCTGGCAGAACTGAAACAAAACACATTTACGACTCCACTGGTGTGGCGCGATATTTTAAATATCCACAAGCAGCAAAATGCGCAAAAAATGCATGAAAAGTTAAGTACAGATACCCAACCATTAAATTACTTTAATGCATTGAGTGCGGTGCGCGATGTATTGCGCGAGAACCAGGATATTTATTTAGTTAATGAAGGGGCAAATACTCTGGATAATGCACGAAATATTATTGATATGTATAAACCACGTCGTCGTCTGGATTGTGGCACCTGGGGTGTCATGGGCATCGGTATGGGCTATGCCATCGGTGCTAGCGTGACCTCTGGTTCTCCGGTTGTCGCCATTGAAGGTGATAGTGCTTTTGGTTTCAGTGGGATGGAGATTGAAACGATTTGTCGATATAACCTGCCGGTGACAATCGTTATTTTTAATAATGGCGGCATCTACAGAGGAGACGGTGTTGATCTCAGTGGCGCTGGTGCACCATCACCAACAGATCTATTGCACCATGCAAGGTATGACAAATTAATGGATGCATTTCGTGGCGTTGGATATAACGTCACCACGACAGATGAACTTCGTCATGCTTTAACCACCGGTATTCAGTCGCGCAAACCGACCATTATTAATGTGGTCATCGACCCAGCAGCAGGAACTGAAAGTGGCCATATTACCAAACTTAACCCAAAACAAGTCGCTGGTAATTAAATACTGACATCGTCTCCTCTTGCCAACTCATTATCGATGGTGAGGGGACCCTTATCGGAAATACTATTATGCTAACATTTTTTATTGGCGATTTATTGCCTATTATCGTAATCATGCTGTTGGGTTATTTTAGCGGCAGACGAGAAACTTTTTCAGAAGATCAAGCCCGGGCATTTAATAAACTGGTATTAAACTACGCTCTTCCTGCGGCCCTATTTGTTTCTATTACCCGGGCAAACAGGGAAATGATTTTTGCGGACACTCGCCTGACCCTTGTATCACTTGTGGTTATTGTCGGATGTTTCTTTTTCTCCTGGTTTGGTTGCTACAAATTTTTTAAACGTACCCATGCAGAAGCAGCAGTATGTGCATTAATTGCAGGTTCACCTACCATTGGATTCCTGGGGTTTGCAGTTCTCGACCCTATTTATGGTGATTCCGTATCAACAGGTTTAGTGGTAGCAATTATTTCTATTATTGTTAACGCAATTACTATTCCTATTGGTCTGTATTTGCTGAATCCCTCCTCAGGAGCGGATGGTAAGAAGAATAGCAATCTGAGCGCGTTAATCTCTGCGGCAAAGGAGCCAGTCGTATGGGCACCTGTTCTGGCAACGATCCTGGTGTTGGTTGGGGTAAAAATTCCGGCAGCATGGGACCCAACCTTTAATCTGATTGCGAAGGCTAACTCAGGGGTAGCGGTATTCGCTGCGGGGTTGACTCTGGCTGCACATAAATTCGAGTTCAGTGCTGAAATTGCTTATAACACCTTCCTGAAGCTGATTCTGATGCCACTGGCACTGCTTCTCGTTGGTATGGCATGTCATTTGAACAGCGAACATCTGCAGATGATGGTACTGGCAGGCGCATTACCGCCGGCATTCTCCGGAATCATTATTGCCAGCCGGTTTAATGTCTACACCCGCACTGGTACAGCGTCATTGGCTGTTAGCGTGCTGGGTTTTGTCGTCACGGCTCCCTTGTGGATTTATGTCAGTCGACTGGTTTCATAATTAATCATGTTATTAATTTTCATAAATGCCGAAGAGTCTTTTCACCTTCGGCTTTTTTTCAAGGCATAAGCAAATGACAAATACTGAAAGCAAAGGCCCATTTGAAGGGTTATTAGTTATTGATATGACTCATGTCCTTAATGGGCCTTTCGGAACTCAACTTCTTTGTAATATGGGCGCAAGGGTAATTAAAGTTGAGCCGCCAGGTCATGGTGATGATACCCGCACATTTGGTCCCTATGTGGATGGACAGTCACTCTATTACAGTTTTATTAATCATGGCAAAGAGAGTGTGGTTCTTGATTTAAAGAATGACCACGATAAAAGTATATTTATAAATATGCTTAAACAAGCTGATGTATTAGCCGAGAATTTCCGCCCAGGTACAATGGAAAAAATGGGGTTTTCGTGGGAAACGCTACAAGAAATCAACCCACGTCTCATCTATGCTTCATCGTCAGGTTTCGGACATACCGGTCCGCTAAAAGATGCTCCGGCCTACGATACCATTATTCAGGCAATGAGTGGAATAATGATGGAAACGGGATATCCTGATGCTCCGCCAGTGCGTGTTGGCACCTCTCTTGCAGATCTCTGTGGCGGTGTCTATTTATTCAGTGGAATCGTGAGTGCGCTTTATGGCCGCGAAAAGAGCCAGCGAGGGGCGCATGTCGATATCGCGATGTTTGATGCCACTCTGAGTTTTCTGGAGCATGGACTGATGGCATATATCGCGACAGGGAAGTCACCACAACGCCTGGGAAATCGCCATCCCTACATGGCTCCTTTTGATGTGTTCGATACTCAGGATAAACCAATTACTATTTGTTGTGGTAATGACAAGCTTTTTTCTGCGTTATGCCAGGCACTGGATCTGACGGAACTTGTTGATGATCTCCGATTTAACAGCAATATTTTACGTGTACAAAATCAAGCTATTCTTAAACAATATATTGAGCGGACGTTAAAAACGCAGGCAGCTGAAGTTTGGTTAGCCAGAATAAATGAAGTTGGTGTGCCTGTAGCGCCGCTATTAAGTGTGGCTGAGGCCATTAATTTGCCACAAACTCAGGCGAGAAATATGTTGATTGAAGCTGGCGGAATAATGATGCCGGGTAATCCGATAAAAATCAGCGGCTGTGCGGACCCGCATGTTATGCCGGGAGCGGCAACGCTCGACCAGCATGGGGAACAAATTCGCCAGGAATTCTCATCGTAAATGTTAGATGTGCTGGTAAATAGCTCCCACATTTGAACATTGTGGGAACCGCTATTTAGTCATTTTGTTGACAGAAAACCGCAATCTCCTGGTCTAACTCTGCAATGTGTTCTTTAACAGAGTTCAGCAACTTAAGAATTTCAGGCTTGCTGTCATCTGAAACGGGCGTTATTTCTAACTGGTGGCTAAGATTAATCAACTTTTGCAAATTCAGGATGTTAGCCGCACCGTGGATGCGATGAATACACTGATGGAAAGTTCTGTTATCGCCAGCTTCTAACGCATGAAACGCAGCGGGTAGATCTTTATGCGTTTCATGCTGGAAAGTCATGAGAATCTCCTGCATCAGTTGTAGATCGTTCGCCGTATTATTTTTCAGGGCCTCGATATCAAGGTGGCGATACTGAGGTGCAATATGCGCAACCTGGTGTAACTGACTTAAATGTGTTTTCAGTACATCCAGGGTTAACGGTTTGAACAAACATAAGTTCATGCCGCAATTTAACCCTTTTTCACGTTCGTTAGCCTGTGCGTTGGCTGTAAGCCCCCAGATGGGTAAGGAAGAATTTTGCTCACGGAGTTTGCGAGTCAACTCAAAACCATCCATATTCGGCATATTAACGTCAGTAATAAGCAGATCATAATGTTGCATACTGACTTTGTGTAGCGCTTGCACACCATCAGTTGCTTCATCAACATCATATCCTAATAGGTTTAGCTGGCGTTTGAGTAATAGCCTGTTGGTCGGATGATCATCCGCGATTAATATGCTCAACTTTTCAGGGAGTGTCATAGGTTGTTCTGCTTTTGCCTCGACAGTCGCCACTTGTTGGGTAATTTCTACCGGGATTGTGATCGTAAATGTCGTTCCTATGCCTGGATGACTTTCTAATGACAAATCGCCCTGCATGTTTTTAATTAATTCTTTGCAGATCATTAAGCCTAAACCAGAACCTGTTTGCTGACGACCTGCTGTTGTTTGGCTATAGCGTTTAAACAGTTGTTGTTGTTCTTCCTGCGATAATCCGCTTCCGGTGTCCATAATGGTCATTTTGATAACAGCGTGGTTGTCATCAATATGAACCAGGGAAGTCGTAATTTTTACTGCCCCCTCGGTGGTAAATTTAAGGGCATTACTCAGTAAATTAGACAGCACCTGCTTAAATGCTTGAGGGTCGATTTTAACCAGGTAGCGTTCAGGAAGCGTGCTGCTGCAATTTAATGCGATGGATTTGCTTGCAGCAATCGCACCGAAAGAATGACAAGTGTTTTGGACTAAAGTAGGGATATCGACCCATTGTGGTTGAAGTTGATAGTTACCCGACTCAATTTTGTCGACATCAAGGATTTCACCAATTAAGCCGAGGAGCGACTGTCCGGTGGCGTAAGCAAGTGAAATCGCCTCCACACGTTGCTCCTTGCTAAGACCTGAACCCGACAGAAGTTCCAGGAAGCCCATAATGGAGCTTATTGGTGTTCTTATTTCGTGACTCATTGTTGCCAGGAACTGGCTTTTTGCGACAGTTGCATTGATCGCTTTATTTCTTTCTACTTCGAGTGCATGAATTAAATCACGCGTCTCGGTAATATCTTGCCAACCACAAATATATACTGCATTGTCACTTGCAGGTAAATTACATAATGTATGCCAATGATTAATGCATCTTTTTTCAGTACCATTATTAATTTCAAAAACTTGGCTATATATTGTTCTGTTTTCTTTCGTTTCTGCTGTGACTTCATGCACATTAGAAAAAACATCTTTAAAGGGGGAGTCACTGTTTTCTAATGGTAACATTGCATTTTTGTAGTAATCAGCAGTGAAATAATGTTCAAATGCACTATTGTGACTAATGACATTACCTTGCCAGTTTACAACATAAGTTGGATTCGGTAAGGAATCCGAGAGTGCTTTCCGGAATGATATTTGGTTTTCTAAATCACCCTGAATTACCTTACGACGACGAACTGAGCGTAACAGGTAGAATCCCCATAAAAGGCTACTGCCAACTAATAAAACGGATAAAGTCGTAACAATGTAAAATTGCTCACTATAGAGGTCCCATGTGTCAATGGTCACATTGGGCATTTTGATCCATTTTTCCGTCAGGCGCAGAACTTCGCTTGGGGGAATTGCATTCAATGCTTTATTAATAATATCCTTAAGTTCTGGTTCTCCGCGAGGAAAAGCGAACGAAAGCGATGCATTCTCAACGCCGGGAATAAGAAAATGATAAAGCTCATTAGGATAGTAATGGTCGATCATGTAACGCGAATTTAGCTGTGTCGCGACCAGGGCATCAAGTTCACCTTCCTTAACCTTGTGAAATGCAGCGCTAGCATTATCGACTTGTATCCACTCAACCTCCGGATACATCTCTTTCAATTGCGAATGAAGCTCATAATAATATGGAATGGCAACTTTCATTCCTTTTTTTAAAGTTTGTTCACTATCAGGCGCTTTTTGCATGACGAAAACGTAAGGCGTTGTTATGAAGGCTTCAGCAAATAAAACATTATTTTCTCGATCTTCACTATAAATAGCACCAGGTAATATATCCCATCCACCGGGATTAAGCTGTGTTCCGGCATGGATATTGTGTGAAACGGTGATCGGAGAAAAATTTAAACCTGTTTGCAAGGTAATAATATTAAGAATATCCCCCATAACGCCCCGAACCGAGCCATTTTCATCAGTCATAGAATAGGGAGGGGAGTAAGGATTTTCCAGCACCTTTAAATCGGGATGTTGCTTAATCCACTGTTTTTCATGTTCAGTGAGTTCTAATGGTTTGTTCAGAAAGGCCAGGTTTCCTGTATCAAGCCAATTTTGTGATACTTCATAGCGAACTTCATTTGTTAAAGCATCAACAAACCGATTGAGTACTTCATTAAGAATGACGGATTCTTTTCTGGTCAAGAAAAAATTATATTGACGCGGCGAGTTATAATATTTCACTACATTTAAGGAGTGAGTGAAATAGCGGGAAATCATACTGCTGGTAATGATGTTACTACCAATAAAGTAATCATTATGTCCGGTAGAAACGGATGCTAATGCCTGATATAAATTTGTAAAAGAGATAATTGTTGCTTTTGGAAATGATTGATGAATTACCTCGTCTGGGGGGTAATTTGCTACCCGAGCAATATTTACTGGTTTTGGTGAGGTAAGCGGTCGCATTGAGTCGTGAAGGGTGGTTACCAGCGCCGGAAAGGTAATTATCAATGGTTTGGTTGCAGCAATGTCATTATTAAGAGGCGGAGAAGTAACTAAATGTGATAACACTATATCGACTTCACCTTCTGCAAGCGCGTCCATTGCTTTTTGATGATCTGCGTATTCCCGGAGTGTTAATTTGATATTTAACGCTCTTTTTAAAAGATTTAAATAATCCGCATTAATACCACGAACCCGTTGCTGCGAATCGGTATGCAACAACGTAGCCGTTTGGGACTTGTGTACTGCAATCACAAGATTTTTTTTGCTCGCTAACCAACGTAATTCCTTGTTGCTCAGACGTAGTGGATCAAGCGTGACACGGTTGTTACTACTGATGCCACGATATTCGATGTAATCTTCGTCTGCGAAACTTATGGTCGACCAAAGACCACAACAGAGAAGAAAAAAATAGGGTAAAAACTTCATGTGATTAGCCGATTTTGTTACGTTGCGCGAATGTGTAAAGATCCATCAGTGATTTACATTCTAATTTTTCCATCAGGCGACTTTTATACGTGCTGACAGTTTTGTTGCTGATGAACATTTTTTCCGCAATGTCATTATTGTCCTTGCCATCAAGAATATACCTCATGACACTAATTTCTTGTTTCGATAAGGAGTCGAGTTTTTGCTGGTCGGACGTTAAACTTCCAACAAACCGGTTGAGAGAGAAAGGGAAATAGCAGTAGCCATTTTTTGCAGCTTCAATAGCCGCAATGATATTGTTCATGCCTTCTTTTTTACTCACGAATCCATTAGCGCCTGCATCAGCACAATGTTTCCCGTAAAAATGGTCATTTTTAGCGGAGACGATAATAATAATTCCGCTATATTGGCGCTTCCTCAGCGTTTCTAACACCTGGATACCGTTAACTCCGGGGATATCGACATCAATGATGACGATATCAGGTTTAAGTGTTTCCACCCGCTGAACGGCACTTCCCCCTTCAGTCAACTCCGCTAAGATTTCAATATCGTTTTTGATCAATAAATTACGGATTGCTGCGATAGCAAGAGGATGGTCATCAATAATTATTGCGTTCATAGATTATTCCCTTTGCAATGAAGCATCTCCCTTCTCCCTGTAGTAATACAGACATAAGGCATCATCTCATTTTCTCAATCAAAATAAGAAAATTTGAGCTTCCTTTAAGATAATTCAAAAAGTATACCATATAAATAGTCGGCATAAATGAAATGTCAACAATAAAATCAGGGATAATACCGCTAACTTATAGTTTCAAATGAGTACTATAAGGCTTCTTATTAATCCTACAGGCGTAAGAATTGTATTGCAAAAGTCACGGTTTAGTCCTCTGTTGTATCTTCTGCAACTCCTTTAAATTAGGCCTCCAACGTTCCTGGGATAATGTGTAACACATGCACTGTGTTTGATATGAAGAATGAATACTCTTTTCATTCAATTCATAAATTTCATCTATGCGAAATGAGAGATAATAGTGGAACAGATTAATTCAAATAAAAAACATTCTGACAGAAGAAAATATTTTGCTTTATTAGCAGTGGTTTTATTTATTGCGTTTTCAGGAGCCTATGCCTATTGGTCACTGGAATTAGAAGACATGATTAGTACAGATGACGCCTATGTTACGGGGAATGCTGATCCAATTTCTGCACAAGTCTCAGGCAGTGTCACTGTCGTTAATCATAAAGATACGAACTTTGTTCGACAGGGTGACATTTTAGTTTCACTGGATAAAACTGATGCTACGATTGCACTCAATAAAGCTAAAAATAATCTGGCAAATATTGTGCGACAAACGAATAAACTATACTTACAGGATAAACAATACAGTGCCGAAGTCGCTTCAGCACGTATCCAGTATCAACAATCTTTAGAAGATTATAATCGTCGTGTGCCGCTAGCAAAGCAGGGGGTTATTTCAAAAGAAACGCTGGAGCACACCAAAGATACGTTAATAAGTAGCAAAGCGGCATTGAATGCAGCTATTCAGGCTTATAAAGCGAACAAAGCCTTAGTAATGAACACACCATTAAATCGCCAGCCACAAGTTGTTGAAGCTGCGGATGCAACCAAAGAAGCCTGGTTAGCGCTTAAGCGTACGGATATTAAGAGTCCGGTTACTGGTTATATTGCCCAGCGAAGTGTGCAGGTTGGCGAAACAGTGAGTCCTGGACAATCGTTAATGGCTGTCGTACCGGCACGTCAAATGTGGGTTAATGCCAACTTTAAAGAAACACAACTCACGGATGTACGGATTGGTCAATCGGTTAATATAATCAGCGATCTTTATGGTGAAAATGTTGTGTTTCATGGTCGGGTGACAGGGATCAATATGGGAACCGGCAATGCGTTCTCCTTATTACCTGCACAAAATGCGA
Organism: Escherichia sp. MOD1-EC6021; assembly: GCF_002965245.1. Lineage (NCBI taxonomy): Bacteria > Pseudomonadati > Pseudomonadota > Gammaproteobacteria > Enterobacterales > Enterobacteriaceae > Escherichia > Escherichia sp. MOD1-EC6021. The sequence continues at coordinate 14,250 of NZ_PTRU01000001.1, forward strand.
CAGGGAACTGGATCAAAATCGTTCAGCGTGTACCGGTTGAGGTGTCTCTGGATCCAAAAGAACTCATGGAACATCCCTTGCGCATTGGTTTATCGATGACTGCAACCATTGATACCAAGAACGAAGACATTGCCGATATGCCTGATCTGGCTTCATCCGTGACGTCCATGCCTGCTTACACCAGTAAGGCCTTAGTTATCGATACCAGTCCGATAGAAAAAGAGATTAACAACATTATTTCTCATAATGGACAACTTTAATGGCAATCACTAAATCAACTCCGGCACCATTAACCGGTGGGACGTTATGGTGCGTCACTATTGCATTGTCATTAGCGACGTTTATGCAAATGTTGGACTCCACTATTTCTAACGTCGCAATACCCACAATATCTGGCTTTCTCGGAGCATCAACTGACGAAGGCACATGGGTTATCACATCGTTTGGCGTAGCAAATGCCATTGCGATCCCTGTTACCGGCAGGCTGGCACAAAGAATAGGCGAATTAAGGTTATTTTTACTATCAGTAACCTTCTTTTCGCTGTCTTCATTAATGTGTAGTCTTTCGACTAATCTTGATGTTCTTATATTTTTTAGAGTCGTCCAGGGATTAATGGCGGGGCCGTTAATTCCATTGTCACAGAGTTTATTATTAAGGAATTATCCGCCAGAAAAAAGAACATTTGCTTTGGCGTTATGGTCAATGACCGTAATTATCGCTCCGATTTGTGGGCCGATATTGGGTGGCTATATTTGTGATAACTTTAGTTGGGGATGGATATTTTTAATCAATGTCCCTATGGGGATTATCGTCCTGACATTATGTTTAACTTTACTTAAAGGAAGAGAAACTGAAACTTCACCGGTCAAAATGAATTTACCAGGGTTGACCCTGTTAGTGCTCGGTGTTGGTGGCTTGCAAATTATGCTTGATAAAGGGCGCGATCTGGATTGGTTTAACTCGAGTACAATCATAATATTAACAATAGTGTCAATTATTTCTCTGATCTCTTTAGTAATTTGGGAGTCGACCTCAGAGAACCCAATTCTTGACCTCAGTTTATTCAAGTCGCGTAATTTCACCATTGGTATTGTGTGTATCACATGTGCATATTTATTTTACTCTGGGGCGATTGTACTTATGCCGCAGTTGCTGCAGGAAACTATGGGGTATAATGCGATATGGGCCGGGCTTGCCTATGCGCCAATCGGCATAATGCCACTATTAATATCGCCTTTAATAGGACGTTATGGCAACAAAATTGATATGCGTGCATTGGTTACATTTAGTTTTTTGATGTATGCGGTTTGCTATTACTGGCGTTCTGTGACATTTATGCCAACGATTGATTTCACAGGCATCATTTTGCCACAGTTTTTCCAGGGATTCGCCGTTGCCTGTTTCTTTTTACCCTTAACAACGATTTCGTTTTCAGGGTTGCCAGATAATAAATTTGCCAATGCCTCGAGTATGAGTAATTTTTTTCGTACCCTGTCAGGATCAGTTGGTACGTCGTTGACAATGACGTTGTGGGGACGACGCGAATCGTTACACCATAGTCAGTTGACAGCAACCATCGATCAATTTAACCCCGTGTTTAATTCATCATCACAAATTATGGATAAATACTATGGTTCGCTTTCAGGGGTTCTTAATGAAATTAATAATGAAATAACCCAGCAGTCACTTTCTATTTCTGCAAATGAGATTTTCCGTATGGCGGCTATTGCTTTTATCTTACTTACAGTTTTAGTTTGGTTCGCGAGACCGCCGTTTACAGCGAAAGGCGTTGGGTGATGGTAAAAAGAGGAGGCTAGAGCAGGTAAGTCCGCGGAATTTTGAACCTGTACCATCATTTTATATGGATATTATCAGGCAGCATCGCTCACCCAGGGAAAGGATGGCGATGCTGCGGTGAAACGTTATTAACGGACTTTAGCCAGATATTGCTTCATCTCTTCTTCCGGCACCATTCCACCTCCTGTCGCCCACACCAGATGAGTGGCATTACGCAGTTGTTCTGTGCTGAAACCTTGCATCTGTTGGTAAATTACTGATGCGCACACGCGCTGAGGCCCGGCCATACCCGCCAGTGCTGAAGGCTCAAGACGAATGTCTTCTTCCTGCGCCAGCCAGCCAAGCATGTCATACATGGTTTGATCGCTAAGGGTATAGAAGCCATCCAGTAGACGCTCCATTGCCCGCCCGACAAAGCCTGATGCGCGACCAACTGCAAGGCCATCCGCGGCGGTAAGGTTGTCGATACCAATATCCTGAACAGAAATCTGATCGTGTAATCCAGTATGGACGCCTAACAGCATACAAGGGGAGTGCGTGGGTTCGGCAAAAAAGCAGTGAACATGATCGCCAAACGCCAGTTTAAGCCCGAATGCGACGCCACCAGGACCACCGCCAACGCCACACGGCAGATAGACAAACAGAGGGTTATCAGCATCGACAATACGACCTTGCTCGGCAAATTGCGCTTTAAGACGCTGGCCTGCGACGGAATACCCAAGGAACAACGTGCGGGAATTCTCGTCATCAATAAAGAAACAGTTCGGGTCAGACTGCGCTGCTTTACGTCCTTCCTCGACGGCAACACCATAATCTTGCTCATATTCCACGACCGTAACGCCATGGCTGCGCAGTTTCGCTTTTTTCCATGCCCGGGCATCAGCAGACATATGTACTGTCACCTTAAAGCCAATGCGGGCGCTCATAATACCGATTGATAACCCCAGATTTCCGGTTGAGCCCACAGCAATGCTGTATTGGCTAAAGAACTGCTTAAACTCCGGAGAAAGCAGTTTGCTGTAGTCATCTTCAAGCGTCAGCAACCCTGCTTCCAGAGCCAGTTTTTCTGCATGTGCCAGGACTTCATAAATCCCGCCGCGTGCTTTTATGGAGCCGGAAATAGGCAAATGGCTATCTTTTTTCAGTAACAGTTGTCCGCTGATCGGTTGCTGATATTCCTTTTCCAGCCGTTTTTGCATAGCCGGAATCGCAACCAGTTCTGATTCAATAATCCCTCCAGTGGCAGCAGTTTCAGAAAATGCTTTTGCCAGATAAGGGGCAAAACGAGATAAGCGCGCATGGGCGTCCTGAACATCCTGTTCGGTCAGGCCAACATAAGGTAAACCTTCAGCCAATAGAGTCGTGCCAGGATTAAACCAGGTGGTTTCTTTAAGAGCAACCAGATCCTTTACCAACGGATACTGGGCGATGAGCGAGTTCATTTTAGCGTTTTCCATAATATGTCTCTTTGCGCTTCGATGATAAATGACAGCAGGAATGTGCCCGCCAGAGCGACGACTGAAGCGATAAATGTCGCTGTCGTATAGTATTTATATGTTTCACTGAGCGTAGCGCCGCAAAATTGTTTCATGCCAGAAAAGCGAGTCCGTAACGATCGTGCAGCCAATCGCAATAATTTCCGGGCTGATGTCTGGTTACAGCCACAGCACAATGATCCATATTTATATTTTTTCTCCGGGTGGATGATGCCAGTCGGCATGTTTTACCTACTTGTCTGCATGGTGACTCGTTGCGAGAACAGAGGCGGAATTGGTTACAATTGTCCGGGAATTCTTGTTATTTTTTACTGTATTGTCGTGTCGGGTGATAGGACGTTGAGAATATCGCTGGATCTCGCCAGTGACGTCTGTTTCTGCTACAGTGCCCGTTTTACGGCAAACGGCTTGGGTATGGCTTCATTAAAGGATGTCGCACGCCTGGCGGGAGTGTCGATGATGACTGTCTCCCGGGTGATGCATAATGCAGAATCTGTGCGTCCTGCAACGCGTGACCGCGTATTGCAGGCAATCCAAACCCTGAATTATGTTCCTGATCTTTCCGCTCGTAAGATGCGCGCTCAGGGACGTAAGCCGTCGACTCTCGCCGTGCTGGCGCAGGATACTGCTACCACTCCTTTCTCTGTTGATATTCTGCTTGCCATTGAACAAACCGCCAGCGAGTTTGGCTGGAATAGTTTTTTAATCAATATTTTTTCTGAAGATGACGCTGCCCGCGCGGCACGTCAGCTGCTTGCCCTCCGTCCGGATGGCATTATCTATACTACAATGGGACTGAGGCATATCACGCTGCCTGAGTCTCTGCATGGTGAAAATATTGTATTGGCGAACTGTGTGGCGGATGACCCAGCGTTACCCAGTTATATCCCTGATGATTACACTGCCCAATATGAAGCAACACAGCATTTGCTCGCGGCAGGCTATCGTCAACCGTTATGCTTCTGGCTACCGGAAGGTGCGTTGGCAACAGGGTATCGTCGGCAGGGATTTGAGCAGGCCTGGCGTGATGCTGGACGAGATCTGGCTGAGGTGAAACAATTTCACATGGTCATAGGTGATGATCACTACACCGATCTCGCAAGTATACTCAATGCCCACTTCCAGTCTGGAAAACCAGATTTTGATGTTCTGATTTGTGGTAACGATCGCGCAGCCTTTGTTGCTTATCAGGTTCTTCTGGCGAAGGGGGTACGTATCCCGCAGGATGTCGCCGTAATGGGCTTTGATAATCTGGTTGGCGTCGGGCATCTGTTTTTACCGCCGCTGACCACAATTCAGCTTCCACATGACATTATCGGGCGGGAAGCTGCATTGCATATTATTGAAGGTCGTGAAGGGGGAAGGGTAACGCAGATCCCTTGCCCGCTGTTGATCCGTTGTTCCACCTGATATTATGTTACCCCAGTTGCCAGAGTGCTCCATGTTGCAGCACGGCCACTCCGTGGGCGGCATAGAGCGACAGTTCCCGTTCTTCTGGCTGCGGATAGATTCGGCTACTCATCACAGCTTCCCCGTCGTTAATAAATACTTCCACGGATGATGTATCGATAAATATCCTTAGGGCGAGCGTGTCACGCTGCGGGAGGGGAATACTACGGTAACCATCTAAATTCTCGTGTGGGTAATACCGCCACAAAACAAGTCGCTCAGATTGGTTATCAATATACAGCCGCATTCCCGTGCCGAGCTGTAATCCGTAATGTTCGGCATCGCTGTTCTTCAGAGCCCAGTGCAACTGAATCTCAACCGCTTGCACGTTTTCCTGCAAAACATATTTGTTGCTGATTGTGTGGGGAGAGATTGATTGATGCTGCTGGCGTAACGACTCAGCTTCGTGTACCGGGCGTTGTTGGAGTTTGCCATTGCTCTCTGATAGCTCGCGCGCCAGTGTCATGCAGCCTGCCCAGCCTTCACGTTTTGAGGGCATTGGCGATTCCCACATATCCATCCATCCGATAACAATACGCCGACCATCCTTCGCTAAAAAGCTTTGTGGTGCATAAAAGTCATGCCCATTATCAAGTTCAGTAAAATGCCCGGATTGTGCAAAAAGTCGTCCTGGCGACCATATTCCGGGTATTACACCACTTTGAAAGCGATTTCGATAATTGTATCCCTCGGCATTTATTCCCTGCGGGGAAAACATCAGATAATGTTGATCGCCAAGGCTGAAAAAGTCCGGACATTCCCACATATAGCTTTCACCCGCATCAGCGTGGGCCAGTACGCGATCGAAAGTCCATTCACGCAATGAACTACCGCGATAAAGCAGGATCTGTCCCGTGTTGCCTGGGTCTTTCGCCCCGACTACCATCCACCAGGTGTCGGCTTCACGCCACACTTTAGGATCGCGGAAGTGCATGATTCCTTCTGGTGGAGTGAGGATCACACCTTGTTTCTCGAAATGAATACCATCCCGGCTGGTAGCCAGACATTGTACTTCACGAATTGCATCGTCATTACCTGCACCATCGAGCCAGACGTGGCCGGTGTAGATAAGTGAGAGGACACCATTGTCATCAACAGCACTACCTGAAAAACACCCGTCTTTGTCATTCTCGTCTCCTGGCGCTAGCGCAATAGGCTCGTGCTGCCAGTGGATCATATCGTCGCTGGTGGCATGTCCCCAGTGCATTGGCCCCCAGTGTTCGCTCATCGGGTGATGCTGATAAAACGCGTGATAACGATTGTTAAACCAGATCAGGCCGTTTGGATCGTTCATCCACCCGGCTGGAGGCGCGAGGTGAAAATGGGGATAAAAAGTATTCCCCCGGCGCTCGTGAAGTTTTGCTAGTGCGTTTTGCGCCGCATGCAATCGAGATTGCGTCATTTTAATCATCCTGGTTAAGCAAATTTGGTGAATTGTTAACGTTAACTTTTATAAAAATAAAGCCCCTTATCTTTATAAATGTGATTAATATCACAAATGTTAACGTTAACTATGACGTTTTGTGATCGAATGTGCATGTTTTAGTAAATCCATGACGATTTTGCGAAAAAGAGGTTTATCACTATGCGTAAGTCAGATGAATTTGAGGGAAAAAAATGTCAGCCAAAGTATGGGTTTTAGGGGATGCGGTTGTCGATCTCTTGCCTGAATCAGACGGGCGCCTACTGTCTTGTCCTGGCGGCGCGCCAGCTAACGTTGCGGTGGGAATCGCCAGATTAGGCGGAATAAGTGGGTTTATAGGCCGGGTGGGTGATGATCCTTTTGGCGCGTTAATGCAAAGAACGCTGCTAACGGAGGGAGTCGATATCACGTATCTGAAGCAGGATGAATGGCACCGAACATCCACGGTGCTTGTCGATCTGAACGATCAGGGGGAACGTTCATTTACGTTTATGGTCCGCCCTAGTGCCGATCTTTTTTTAGAGACGACTGACTTGCCCTTCTGGCGACATGGCGAATGGTTACATCTCTGTTCTATTGCGTTGTCTGCTGAACCTTCGCGTACCAGCGCATTTACTGCGATGACGGCGATCCGGCATGCCGGAGGTTTTGTCAGCTTCGATCCCAATATTCGTGAAGATCTGTGGCAAGACGAGCATTTGCTCCGCTTGTGTTTGCGACAGGCGCTACAACTGGCGGATGTCGTCAAGCTCTCGGAAGAAGAATGGCGACTTATCAGCGGAAAAACACAGAACGATCGGGATATATGTGCTCTGGCAAAAGAGTATGAGATCGCCATGCTGTTGGTGACTAAAGGTGCAGAAGGGGTGGTGGTCTGTTATCGAGGACAAGTTCACCATTTTGCTGGAATGTCTGTGAATTGTGTCGATAGCACGGGGGCGGGAGATGCGTTCGTTGCCGGGTTACTCACAGGTCTTTCCTCTACAGGATTAGAGACCGATGAGAGAGAAATGCGACGAATTATCGATCTCGCTCAACGTTGCGGAGCGCTTGCAGTAACGGCGAAAGGGGCAATGACAGCGCTGCCATGTCGACAAGATCTGGAATAGTGAGAAATAAACGGCGAGGCCGTTCTTGTCTCTGAATAGGACGTGAATATTTTAACGACAGGCAGGTAATTATGGCACTGAATATACCATTCAGAAATGTGTACTATCGTTTTGCATCCAGTTACTCATTTCTCTTTTTTATTTCCTGGTCGCTGTGGTGGTCGTTATACGCTATTTGGCTGAAAGGACATCTAGGGTTGACTGGGACGGAATTAGGTACACTTTATTCGGTCAACCAGTTTACCAGCATTCTATTTATGATGGTCTACGGCATCGTCCAGGATAAACTCGGTCTGAAGAAACCGCTTATCTGGTGTATGAGTTTCATCCTGGTCTTGACCGGACCGTTTATGATTTACGTTTATGAACCGTTACTGCAAAGCAATTTTTCTGTAGGTCTAATTTTGGGGGCGCTCTTTTTTGGCTTGGGGTATCTGGCGGGCTGCGGTCTGCTTGATAGCTTCACCGAAAAAATGGCACGAAATTTTCATTTCGAATATGGAACAGCGCGCGCCTGGGGATCTTTTGGCTATGCGATTGGCGCGTTCTTTGCTGGCATATTTTTCAGTATCAGTCCCCATATCAACTTCTGGTTGGTTTCGCTATTTGGCGCTGTATTTATGATGATCAACATGCGTTTTAAATATCAGGATCAGCAGTGCGTAGCGGCAGATGCGGGAGGGGTAAAAAAAGAGGATTTTATTGCAGTTTTCAAGGATCGAAACTTCTGGATTTTCGTCATATTTATTGTGGGGACGTGGTCTTTCTATAACATTTTTGATCAACAGCTCTTTCCTGTTTTTTATGCAGGTTTATTCGAATCACACGATGTAGGAACGCGCCTGTATGGTTATCTCAACTCATTCCAGGTTGTACTCGAAGCGCTGTGCATGGCCATTATTCCTTTCTTTGTTAATCGGGTAGGGCCAAAAAATGCATTACTTATCGGTGTTGTGATTATGGCGTTGCGTATTCTTTCCTGCGCACTGTTCGTTAATCCCTGGATTATTTCATTAGTGAAGCTGTTACATGCCATTGAGGTTCCACTGTGTGTCATTTCCGTCTTCAAATACAGCGTGGCAAACTTTGATAAGCGCCTGTCGTCGACGATCTTTCTGATTGGTTTTCAAATTGCCAGTTCGTTGGGGATTGTGTTGCTTTCAACGCCGACTGGAATACTCTTTGACCATGCAGGTTACCAGACGGTTTTCTTCGTAATTTCGGGTATTGTCTGCCTGATGTTGTTATTTGGCATTTTCTTCCTGAGTAAAAAACGTGAGCAAATGGTGATGGAAACGCCTGTACCTTCTGCAATATAGACGTAAACTCATTCCGGTTGTTGTCGATAGCTCTATATCCCTCAACCGGAAAATAATAATACCAAAATGCTTAGCGCGGCTAATAATCGCCTAATCCAAACGCCTCATTCATGTTCTGGAACAGTCGCTCAAATGTACTCAGGATACGCGGTTCGCTGATTTCCAGGATATTGTCGTAATTCAGCGACCTGTCCCGTGTATCACGGGCCTGCTAATCCATCAAGGAATGCATTGCGGAGTGAAGTATCGAGTCAAGCCAGATTTCGCGATCAGGATTCTGTGTGATGATTACATTGCCAGGCCCGGGGCTGTTTAGTCATCGCCGCACAGTGCTGAGATTTCAACCTGTTGCAGGGAAAATGAGTAGATTTAGGGCAAGTGTGCTGCCAAACCCAACTTTTACGCGGGGAAGGTAGATTTCGTTGGAAGGATAAATGGTGTCCCCTGCAGACATCTACTTGAGGCGGCAGGGGATTGATTGGAATGGTGTTTTTTAGATGTGAAAAATATTTTACCCGCTATTTTACCCATTGGCGCGGCTTAAGAGCTTATTTTTGAATTCACAATGGTCACGATATAACCATCTTGCTCGCCCGTGGATAACTTTGGCTTTTGGCAGGTCGCCGGACTTAATCCGGTCATAGATGAAGGTTTTACCGAAGCCAGTATCGGCCATGATGAATTTCAAATCAACCAGTGAATCAGGCTGTAGTTCGTGTTGCATGAGTGCTATCTCCGAATAGGGAATCGAACCTGCAAATCAGGTAATAAAAAACCGCCATCAGGCGGTTTGGTGTTCTTTCAGTTCTTCAATTCGAATATTGGTTACGTCTGCATGTGCTATCTGCGCCCATATCATCCAGTGGTTATAGCAGTCGTTGATGTCCTCTGCTTCGATAACCCTGTCGAATGGTTCTCCATTCCATTCACCTGTGACTCGGAAGTGCATTTATCATCTCCATAAAACAAAACTCGCCGTAGCGAGTTCAGATAAAAGAAATCCCCGCGAGTGCGAGGATTGTTATTCATTGCTGATATTCACCTTTATCGCGAACACCTTTACCAGTTTATCACCGAAGTGCGGATGTGTGATTGTCTTGATTTCATATCCGTCATACGGAATATCAATTCTGCGGCTGGAATCGTCGCGCTTCGGATATCCCTTTGTGATAATCAGGCGGTCATACTCCCGGAACATAATTCGCTTATTCCAGTAGTCATTACACAGGCGATACTCTTCCGTTTTCTCTCCGCGAATCATGGCATCGAAGTATTCACCTTTGACGGCAAGTTGCAGGTTAGCCACGGTTAACCTCCTGCGGCGGTTCTGGTAGCGGCATCCAGAACAAGGCGTTCCCTAACCAGGATAAAGTGCCGTCGCTCAACTCCACGTATTCCCCTTGCACCTGTCCTGCCATATACTCACCGTGCTTTGAATAAATTAAAATCCAATCATCTTGAGCGGGCATTCGCTCACTACAGCTTATCCAACCATCCGGAGTTACCTGAGAATTGCCATTTACCAAGTCAGCTCGAACATATAGCGTGTCATCATGGTGCTGATTGTGGCTGCACCACGTTAATTCGCTTAACTCGCCATCTTCTGGCCATACTCCAGCTGTTTGCAGCCAGATATGGGCTGGCGCATCCTGGCAAGGTGTATTAACTGGAAACTTGTAAGTTTGGCTTACAGGTTGGCCTCCCTGAAGCATGGCGGCGCGGTGACACCAGATAATCCAGCCAAGCGCCATATCCCATGCCATGTATTCTCTATCGCCATTTTTCGCCCTGCGGCGATCTACAGATTCCCCGAAACGCTTCTCCATAAATAATTCATAGGCTGCTCGTTCATCCGATACTGCTGCCAGTGATGCCAGTGCAATTCGTGCCAGTTCCATTTGTTCGCCACGGGTAAGCCCGTTTCCAAGCGGATTTTTAATGAATAATTCGATACGTTCTTTGGTAATAGAATTCATGCCGCGTTTCCTTCTTTCTTATTAACAATTACACCGTCATATATTTCATTAAGGTGCCCTCTCAACTCCATGCGCCTTAATGCAGATAACATGTAATCGCATTCAACCTGCTTATTTCCAGTAAATGGCTTATCGTCAGGATTACCCCAACAGCAATTACCCTTGGGCCACCCATGTACTTTCCGTACTCTTCCGTTAACAACGTGAAGTAATCCCCAGCCAGGTGGTAAATCCTCAATTGAAATAATTCCCGGCTCACTAATAAAGAATCGCCAGTCGCCCATTCCAAGAGACGGATTTTTACGAAAACGCTTTTTTCTATCTGCCAACAAGTCAGCACGAGAACATTTCGCCTCTATCAGGCATGATGCTGAATTTCTGAATCCCATAGCATCTGGCTGTTCTCCGGTACTGGTTACAGCTATAAAGCGGTCATGAAAACAAACCTTGAACCCGTTGCGCTTAAGGAATTTGTACGCAATCTGACAGAGTTCGCGGTGTGTTAACGCCATATCACTCTCCTTTGATGCGAATGCCAGTAGCGCGGATTGCATCGATGACTTCAGAAACTTTGTATGCCATTACCGTTTGGTAATCATCGTGAAAATCTGTTCGATGAAGCATGCTGCTACGTTCCGGGAGCAGTATTTCCCGCTCCTCCAGTTCTGCTATGCGCTTACTTCCATCCGCGATTACTCCCTCGTAATACTCGCGTTGCTCGTTGAGTTTTGATTTTGCTTCCTCAAGCTCAACACGCAGTTTCCCTACCGTTAGCGCAATATCCTCGTTCTCCTGGTCACGGCGTTTGATGTATTGCTTGTTTCTTTCCCGTTCATCCAGCAGTGCCAAAGAAATCTTTGGATTAAAGGCAGCAATAAATTCAGCGTTGTTTTTCAGAACGTGTTGCGCAATGGCCTGACTACTTAGTCGGACCTCATAACCACGTGCGCCACGGTGTGGTTTATATGAGTCCCAGTCTCCCCACGTTGCTTTCTCTGCCGCTTCACGCAGTGCCTGATAGTCAATCTTGTTCATGTCACATCACCCTGAATCCGTTGCATTTACGTAAGAAATCGCAGATGTAGCCCTTCATTTTTTCGTGCCAATCTCGATCATTCCCATTGCACCAACCATCAGGTGGAGTCCAGTTTTCTATCAGAGCAGCCATTTTCTTTGCTTTCGCCGGAGTAGCTGTTGCGGTATCGCAGTAATGACGAGTGTCAACCAAAGCATCCATACCATCGATATCAAGTACGCAAAACCATGTGTGATTCGGAATTCCTACAGGTGGTATTTGTTGCCCACGTCGACGTTTATCAATAAGATATACACTCACTGCTTGCCTCCTTTGCGCCACATCGCATTCAGATATTTGTTTTGATTTACTGACGGAAAAGAATTTCTCTTAAGCAATTCCTCTCTCGATGGCATTGGCTTTACGCGTTTGCGAATAATCATTTCTGCCGGAAGAATGCCGGGATTGTATGCAAGTCATCTCATGATTTACTCTCCACGAACTGGTCAATAGCCATGCTAAGTGATACACCTAAAGTCTCGATATGCTGCTGAATATCCTGTAGCGTCTGCGCCTGAGATAACAGGATTTCACGGTTGCATAACTCTTTGACCAGATGCTCAAACTTGCTGTAATAACCGATACGGCTTAGTGTTTCTTTCCCTGCATTCTCGCCTTCTTTGATAATTCCTCTTTCACTAAGAATCAGGTCGTGTTTGGTTCCGGTAATAACGTATTTGCCGAGGTCGATGTTTAGCTTCATTGTTAATTACTCCATGTTAATTTATTCGTATGCCTGCTCTTTCTTCATCGAGTTTTTTTAGCTTGTATCGCATAGCTCTTACTGAATAAATTGAGCGGCAGGTTGCAATTGCTATTTCTTCTGCGGAGAACTTACCGAAAAGTGATACTTCGGCTCTTGTCCATCGTCTTCCACGAAGTCGGCTAACAATGTCAGCGCCAATCCTTGTTGCTTTCGCCATTACTGCTTTTTCAGTCCTTTCCAGTTTTTCAGCGATAACTTCAACTGGCATTGTCGCCGCTACTTCGCGCAAGAAATCGACTTCCCATTTCTCCCAAGGAGTCTTTTTCATAGGCGATACCGTTATTTGATAAGAAGTGAAGGTTTCCCAACCTTGAGTTGAGCGCCTGGGATATTTATTCCTGCTTTTAGTTGGTGCTTGATTGCCAACTTGTCGGCTTTAATTGTCGTTTCAAACTCAACGTATTCAGGAGGAAGGGCGCTTGAGTCGATGATTTCTACAGTTTCTGACGGTTTGCGGATTGTTACCTGGTGAATACCTGCTCGCATCTTTTTCTTGCCAACCATTTCAAGCGATGACGCTATATACGCCATAATGCTGTCAATCTTATTTTGAATTACTGCGGCTCGCTCATTTAGTGACTTTGCCTCTTCCTTGAGGCGTTCAGCATAACCAGATTCATTTTTAATGACGGAAAGAAGTTGCTCTATTTTATCGGTAAATTCTCCTTCCATGCCTTCTATTGTGTCAGCAATCATCTCTGGTTCTAAATCTGAATCCATCAATTTTGCGTATTCATTGGCTATTTCATACAGTTTGCTCACTGGCAACCTCCAGTTTCGCTTTGCATTCTATGTAAATGGCTTGTACGTTCTGCTGCAATTTCATTCCAGATGTCAGGCGATATGCTTCTGCAAAATATCGCTTCAAATCATCCATGTTTTCTGCCTGAGCCATTTCATCACAAAGAAGTTGTGCTTTATCCGTTATTTCCTGCTGGCGTTTCCGTTCATCTTCGCGGATATCTTCCTCTGATTTGTGCGGCATAACTGGTTCAGTCCACACACCTTCTTCTTCGTTTAGTACGTGAATAGCACTATCAAGACGTGATGCCTTAGGCCAATACTTGCTTGCACGCTTTACGACCGTCTTTCGCGCCATCTCATTCCAGTGATTTACCCATGGTCCTTTATCGCTGAATGCCGCCTTGCTTGTTTTCCTTACAGCCTCAATTTCAGCCAGACTCATCTCTTCCGTTAGATAATCACCTGCTGGCGTCTTAACTGTGCAGTAAACGCCAACGATATCACCACGATCACCGAAGGCGTTGTATTTATGGGTTGGTGCTTTATCAAGCCCGTTTGACTCATAGGTATCGTTAGCATGAACAATTTTTGCCTGACCCCATGAGATAACACCAGACTCCATTGCAATATGGAGCAATCCCATATAGCTGATATCAAGGCAAACCATGCCATCGCGCGGAACCAGATAAGCCAGTTTGCTTGCAGGGTTTAAGGTGATGCCGATCGCCGCAACATTGATGATGGCGTTCTGTGCGCTGGTTGGATTTGCCAGTGCCGTTTTAGCCAGGTAATCATTTTTCTGGAAATACTGAATTGCAAACTGGCTTTCCTTAGCCCATGTCACCGTATGTTCAGTCAATGCTCCGCAGAATAACTGCTCTTGCTGTTTAACGAATTCAACGATATTGCTCATGCTGCTTCTCCAAAAATGTGTCTGCGTTTGAATATTGCGAAGGCATATTCAGCCTTAACTCTTTTGGTTATTGCATCCCAGAACCATTCAGCGGCTTTTTCCTGATAGTCACAGTCATCATCTTCCAGCCAGTCGATAGCGTCCTTAGTGTGTTCATCTGGTTTATATGAGCGAAGCATTTCGCTTATTGGGTCGCAACGTTTGCAGAGGCGATCAACTTCACTGTTGATTCGTTCGTAATCTTCATCAGTAAAACTTGCGATTATTTGCGATATTTCACGCTTATCATTCAGAGTCAGAATCATCATCTTTCTCCTGTTCTTTGTGCTGATTGAGCATTTTGTTCATCTGACGAATGAATTCTTCGTCTGACCAGTTATCTGTAAAACTCATGGGCGGCCTTGTTGTTTCAAAATATCCCAAAGCTTTTCGAGCAAACTTTTCATTCTTGGTTGTTTAAAGTCTGCTCCGGTTAAAATATTCTTTCGTGAATGCTGTACCGATAAAATCGGGTTGAAAGGGCGAACCGATGCCGCCCCTGCAATAGCGAACTGTTGCATAGGATGCTCCTTCTGTTTGATTGCATAACGAAAACGCCTCAAGTGAAGCGTTATTGGTATGCATATAAAAAAGCCATCACATAGGAGGGCAAAGAAGATTTCCAATAATCAGAACAAGTCGGCTCCTGTTTAGTTACGAGCGACATTGCTCCGTGTATTCACTCGTTGGAATGAATACACAGTGCAGTATTTATTCTGTTGTTTATGCTAAAAATAAAGGACGACTATGCGTCCTGAAATTACTTAACCAATGATGCTGCATATTCGATAAGGTAAAGTTTTGGAGCAAGCCAAATTTTCAGCCAGTCGAAATAATTGAAGAAAACAACAATAGAAGTAATCGCTATTCCTGATGTAACAAGTAGTGATAAAAGAACAATATCTGCATCATCTCCTTTATTCCATGCAAAAATCATCAGATAAACACACGCTATAATCACCAATACACAGATAGCCTGAATTCCAGCTGATGATACGGCGTGCCACATCAAAAGCTGATGGATGACATCAGGAATCTGTGCCTGGCTAAATGAAACAGCCGCGTCTATTCCATTGCTGGCTTTTTGCAGTAGTTCTACGAGAATCTTGTTTGCTTGTTCTTCCATATATCACCTTGATTGTAATAAGCATGAAATTATTTACGGCTAAAAAATAAAGGCCACCATCAGGCAGCCTTGTTGTAAATGTTGCAGGTATCAAGTAAGTAATTAGATGGAGCGCCATAAATTATGAATTCATCGTTTGTCGGGTCCATCTCCATCTCTTGGCCTATTGCCATTCTTGCGTCAGTGTCATCAGCGGCGAAGCATAAAACAGCCCACGCACCCATTGTTTTAAAAAGAACTGCAATTGGCTGTGGTTTTACTGAATTTGCGTTAGCGCGAAAATCATAAATCGCACTTTCATGAAATTCCATATATCACCTCAAATAAGTGGTTTGCTGCCTAATTTCATTTTCTGGCGACCAACACAAGTCACACCCATTTCACTGCGTGGCTTGCGGTAGTAAATACGATTCTGTTTACTCTCGACTTCTTCTGTCTTCTTGCAGCGAAGGCTTCCGAGTGATGCTG
The DNA here is from genome assembly GCF_002965245.1 of Escherichia sp. MOD1-EC6021. Lineage (NCBI taxonomy): Bacteria > Pseudomonadati > Pseudomonadota > Gammaproteobacteria > Enterobacterales > Enterobacteriaceae > Escherichia > Escherichia sp. MOD1-EC6021. The sequence continues at coordinate 29,951 of NZ_PTRU01000001.1, forward strand.
CTTTGTCTGCTCTGACGCAACCAGAGAGCTTTAGCGCAATTTTTCGCGCCAGTCGCTGTTCTTGCATTGCCTGTTCACGTTGATCCTGTCTGCGTGCTCTGCGGCGATTTCTGGCGTTATCGTCAGCCAGATATGTAATGACTACTGTCATGTTGACCTCCGATGATTGACTTTGGCGATTGGATGGCCGGTGCTGAACTCCGGCTTATTTACAGGCACCTTGTTCTCCCGAAGCTCTCCTGCGCGCATCAGCCTGCGCATTCATCCAATCCCAAAGCCAACTACTCTTTGGTTCCCGCATTTCGGCGGGACAATCCCATCAATGTTAAAGAGCCTGCCAATCTGTTCCGTTTGGCTTCCAGCGTCCTGCTGATGGCTAAAGAATACTGTAGGTATTTTATTGTGTAAATACCCAAGGTATTTATTTTTGATGAAATAATGATAAACAAATGAATACAAAGGATATTTATTTTTTCGCTGTCTGCTTGTTCAGTGATTTTTATGCGGGATATGTGAAGTGGATCCCGATAGCTATTGCTGCCGGGATTATGGGTTAGTCAGCGAAGGTTAAGACGAGAATTACCTTAATGATGTCTGCTACAACAGACACGGCCATAGATAAACCAAAGACGATCCAAGCCACAGTGATGTCTTCACTACCATCGTATAGAGTTCCGTAATCACTGGTGTAAGGCGTAAATGTCGCGCCTTGATACAATAGGTATAAGCTTGATCCATAGAGGATAAATGCAGATATCCCTTGTATTGCTATGATCACAAGAATCATGAAACGAGCTGATCTATGCGCCCAAGCCTGGCTTATTTTTTCTGATAGAGATTTCGCAATAAAAGCATGCGCTAAGCCGTAAATTGTCGAGATTGCCAACATCGCAAAAAAGCTTGCTATAGCGGTTCCAACCATAATCGCCCCTTGCGTGATCAAACCAGCCTTAGTTTTGTCTCAATTGCAACGCCTATAATCTTGCAGTTTCCATTGATTGGCACGAGAGGCCATGCAGGATTAAGTCCCTTGAGGTATTTATTTCCGCCGTCGATTATCAGCTTCTTGAATGTTGCTTCGTTAGAGTCAGAAAGTTTTGCTATGACCAAGCTGCCGTTGATCGCCTCCCTTCCGGTATCGAAAAGAACGAATGTTCCCTCTGGAATGCTTAACCCAACCGGTGCCGTCATTGAATCACCTTCCACTTTAAGCCAAAACGCATTACCTTGAATATGCGCGTCAGACTCAAGCCAAACATCTATGTCTTTAATGGTGTATGGTTCGCATGCTTCACACCACGAGCCAGCCTGGATACTGCTTAACACCGGATACCTCTTTCCTGCTCTGTATTCCCCTGCATACCTTACGTTGGCATCGCTCTTAAGGCTTTCTGCCTGTTCTGCAACCTTGGCAGCAATTGACTGGCTAAAATCAGCAATTGAGACTTGCAACAATCGCGCAAAACCAGATGCAACCTCAACGTTTAGCGCGTTTCTGCCATTAAGATAATGCCCTACCGCTCCTTGGGTGATACCCAGTTCATCAGCGATTGAGTATTGGGTTATTCCCAATTCTTTCTTTTTTGACTCATACAAAGCCTTAAGCCGCTTAGCGTCTTCGAGCTGTTCTGTCGTCAGTGATTTTTTATTTTCCATAGCTTAATTCTAATAGCTAAGGTACTTAAACTAAAAATACCCTGAGTATTGATTGCTTTGAATACCTGTAGTATTCTTTGTTCATGGTTAATAACGGAGAGTGCATATGATTCGAATGACACTTGCCGATTACGCCAAAATCCATGGACAGGCTAAAGCAGCCAGTGACTTTGGTGTAATCCAGTGCGCTATCAGCAAGGCCATTCTGGCAGGCCGTAACATTATGGTTACGGTAAAGCCTGATGGCAGTGTGATTGGAGAGGAAGTTCGTCCTTTCCCAAGCAACAAGAAAAACAAATAGTAACACCGCTCTTTAACAGTCATGGTCCTTATTCCCGCCGAAATGCGGGAATACAACGCGCATCAGTTGGTGCGCATAACTTCTTATTTGTTAAGGAAATACTTACATATGCAACTTACAAGTACTCGCAAGAAAGCGAATGCAATTACAAGCAACATCCTAAATCGAATTGCTGTACGTGGTCAGCGAAAGGTTGCTGATGCATTAGGGATCAATGAATCGCAAATTTCGCGATGGAAAGACAGCTTTATCCCAAAGATGGCCATGCTTCTGGCTGTACTGGAGTGGGGTGTTGAAGACGAGGAGTTGGCGGAACTGGCTAAGAAAGTAGCCAGAATGCTGACAAAAGAAAAAGCCCCGAAGAACGGCGAATTCTTCGAGGCCTGATGTAGAAAGACTGGATCAATCCACAGGAGTAATTATGACAAAACGTCGTAAGAAATACCAGGAAAAAGAAGAGATTCGACACCCTGATTCACCTGAGGGATTAGTGGTAGCCGCAGCAAATAACAGGGCGTTCGCAGAGCGCCTTGTTGGTGTTTACAGACTAGCCAAAGCAGGAGTGAAACATGGGCGTCGTTAAGTTAGCTGATTACAGGCATAACCCTGTACAACATCAGGAGGCATCCAGTATGGGGTATGTCTCTATACACCGCCAGTTTATGGACAGCAGGCTCTATAAGGACTCTCAGGCAGTACATCTTTGGCTTCACTTAATCCTCAAGGCTAATCACGAATCTACTGTCGTCAATACGGATATCGGTTCGATAACTGTTGATCGCGGTCAGATGATAACTGGACGCCCGTCGCTGGTCAGAGAAACATTCATCCCCGACAACAAAGTTCGGAGCTTATTACGGACTTTTGAGTCGAAAGGTATGCTTAATATTTGCTCGATGGGGAAGAAATTTAGCCTGTTTACAATCGTTAAATATGACGATTTTCAGGCAAAAAATTGTCCAACGGTTGTCCAACGGTTGTCCAACGCAAACACCAGTAATGGTGCGGCTCTCAGCGGAGATTGTCCAACGGTTGTCCAACGGTTGTCCATAAACAATAATATAAATAATATCTCTAATACTGACGTATTAGAGAGTGCCACAGCAGACAAAAAGTCTGACAAGAAAAAACCTTCCGTCAGCTGTCAGGATGTTGTCGATGCTTACCACGAAATCCTTCCTGAAGCGCCAAGAATACGCGCACTGAATGACAAGCGTAAAAACCAGATCCGAACGTTCTGGCGCAAAGCCGGAGTGATAACCCGCCAGCTTGACGGGCATGGGTTCACGATGCAGGACTGGAGAAATTATTTGAGCTACGTAGGCGAAAATTGTCGATGGATGTTCGAAGAGCGTCCAAACCATCAACGCGGAACTGTCTGGCACAAAAAGGGATTTGATTTCCTGCTTAACGATAATACCTACCTGAAAGTTCGTGAGGGTGAACACGATGACCGATAATTTTTATGCGCCGCCCCATAGCATCGAGGCAGAGCAGGCGGTGATTGGTGGATTGCTTCTGGATGATGACAGCAGTGAGCGCGTCAAGAAAGTTTTGGCGATGCTGAAGCCTGATTCATTTTACAGCCGACCACACAAAATCCTTTTCGAAGAAATAACCAGAATGCACCGGGAGCAAAAGCCAGTAGATGGCCTGACGCTTTTCGATGAACTGGAGCGTAAATCGTTAACGGCGTCTGTTGGCGGTTTTGCTTATATCGCTGAGATCGCAAAGAACACGCCGAGCGCCGCAAACATCGTTGCCTATGCAATGCAGGTTCGCGAAACCGCAATGGAACGCTACGCCATCAACCGCATGACTGAAGCGACGGAATTGCTCTATTCACGCAACGGAATGACTGCAACGCAGAAGTACGAAGCTATTCAGACGATTTTCACGCAACTGACAGACCATGCAAAAACCGGATCGCGTCGCGGCCTTCGTTCATTTGGTGAGGTCATGGAAGACTGGGTTAGCGACCTTGAGAAGCGATTTGACCCGTCAGGCGAACAACGAGGAATGAGCACAGGGATCCCATCGCTGGACAGGATGCTGTCACCGAAAGGTCTGGTGAAAGGCTCTCTGTTTGTCATTGGCGCTCGCCCTAAGATGGGGAAAACGACGCTATACAGCCAGATGGCAATCAACTGCGCAGTGCATGAGAAAAAGCCTGCTCTGATGTTCAGCCTTGAAATGCCAGGTGATCAGATACTGGAAAAACTGGTAGGACAGAAGTCAGGTGTTAACCCGAATATTTTTTACCTTCCGGCGACAAATGACGCTGATGACGGCTATCAGGGTGATTACGATGGTGACTTCAACAGGGCGATCGAAACAGCAAATCGCTTGAGTGAAATCGACCTGCTTTACATCGACGACACGCCGGGATTATCTCTGGCTCAAATCGTCAGCGAAAGCCGTCGAATCAAGCGAGAAAAAGGATGTGTTGGCATGATTCTGGTCGATTACCTGACACTAATGACCGCTGAGAAAGCCGATCGTAACGACCTTGCTTACGGCATGATCACCAAAGGACTGAAGAACCTTGCCAAAGAGCTTGATTGCGTTGTTGTGCTTCTGACGCAGCTTAACCGCGCACTGGAAAGCCGAACCAATAAACGCCCATTACCAAGTGACTCACGAGATACAGGGCAGATTGAACAGGATTGCGATTATTGGGTGGGGATCCATCGTGAAGGTGCTTTTGATGACAGTGTTCCACCTGGTGAAACCGAACTAATCCTTCGTCTCAATCGTCATGGCAATACCGGCACGGTGTATTGCATTCAGGCAAATGGCGCTATTTATGACACAGACCAACAGTCTGCTGAAATGCGCCGACGTGAACGCGAGGAACCGCAGTCCAAGAAGAAAGGAGGATTCTGATGACCATCTACATCACTGAGCTAATAACAGGCCTGCTGGTAATCGCAGGCCTTTTTATTTGGGGGAGAGGGAAGTCATGAAAAAACTAACCTTTGAAATTCGATCTCCAGCACATCAGCAAAACGCTATTCACGCAGTACAGCAAATCCTTCCAGACCCAACCAAACCAATCGTAGTAACCATTCAGGAACGCAACCGCAGCTTAGACCAGAATCGAAAGCTTTGGGCTTGCCTTGGTGACGTCTCTCGTCAGGTTGAATGGCATGGTCGCTGGCTGGATGCAGAAAGCTGGAAGTGTGTGTTTACCGCAGCATTAAAGCAGCAGGACGTTGTTCCTAACCTTGCCGGGAATGGCTTTGTGGTAATAGGCCAGTCAACCAGCAGGATGCGTGTAGGCGAATTTGCGGAGCTATTAGAGCTTATACAGGCATTCGGTACAGAGCGTGGCGTTAAGTGGTCAGACGAAGCGAGACTGGCTCTGGAGTGGAAAGCGAGATGGGGAGATCGGGCTGCATGACTATCAAATCAAATACGCCAGCACACGACAAGGACTGCTGGCAAACGCCGCTTTGGCTTTTTGATGCACTGGATATTGAGTTTGGATTCTGGCTGGATTCGGCAGCGAGCGACAAAAATGCTCTGTGTGCTCACTGGCTAACTGAGGCCGACGACGCGCTCAATTCTGAGTGGGTAAGCCACGGTGCAATCTGGAATAACCCACCGTACAGCAATATCAGGCCGTGGGTGGAAAAAGCCGCTGAGCAGTGCATACAACAGCGACAGACGGTAGTTATGCTTGTGCCAGAGGATATGTCAGTCGGATGGTTCAGCAAGGCTCTGGAGAGTGTCGACGAAGTTCGCATTATCACTGATGGACGGATTAATTTTATCGAACCATCGACAGGGTTGGAGAAGAAGGGAAACAGCAAAGGCTCCATGCTGCTGATTTGGCGACCGTTCATCAGTCCTCGACGGATGTTTACTACCGTATCCAAAGCGGCATTGATGGCGATCGGGCAGGGCGTCAGGAGAGCGGCATGAGGCGACAGCGACGAAGTATCACCGACATAATCTGCGAAAACTGCAAATACCTTCCAACGAAACGCTCCAGAAATAAACGCAAGCCAATTCCAAAAGAATCTGACGTAAAAACCTTCAACTACACGGCTCACCTGTGGGATATCCGGTGGCTAAGACATCGTGCGAGGAAATGACAATGGATTATTCACAGTTAAGTGATTTTGAAATTAACGTGGCGGTATTCGAAGCCATTCATAACGGATCACCGGATTACAAAGAAGGTGAGAATGGCGCGATGGTGTTTATCTCATTTGAGGGAGACATTGTAAACGGAGACGCAGTTGAAGTAGAGGTTGAGCGCGGATCCTTTAACCCATGCGCAAACCCAGCAGACGCATGGCCGATTATCACTGAAAACAACATCAGCATAATTTTAGACAATCCCTCAATGCCGTGCGCTACAGACAACGCAAGGGACTTGTTTGATGATGCCGGACCGAATGTTGGTGTCGCATATGACAATCCACTCCGTGCCGCCATGATTGTCTTTCTCATGATGCAGGACGCCAATAATGCTTAGCCCATCCCAATCCCTTCAATACCAGAAAGAAAGCGTCGAGCGAGCTTTAACGTGCGCTAACTGCGGTCAGAAGCTGCATGTGCTGGAAGTTCACGTGTGTGAGCACTGCTGCGCAGAACTGATGAGCGATCCGAATAGCTCAATGTACGAGGAAGAAGACGATGAATGAGTTAATAAATGGCAACGCCATCAAAATGACAAGCATTGAAATCGCTGAGTTGGTGGGAAGTCGTCATGACAAGGTGAAACAATCTATTGAACGACTGGCGGCTCGAGGTGTGATCCGAAATCCCCCAATGGTGGTTTTCGAAAAAATCAATAACTTAGGATTACTTCGTGGCGTAGAGGCTTACGTTTTTGAGGGCGAACAAGGTAAGCGAGACAGTATTGTCGTTGTAGCCCAGTTGTCGCCGGAATTCACCGCTCGTCTTGTTGATCGTTGGCGAGAGCTTGAAGAAACTACGGTTAATATCCCCAAAACGCTACCGGAAGCGTTGCGCCTTGCTGCTGATCTTGCTGAGAAGAAAATGCAACTGGAAAACCAGCTCGCAATTGCCGCACCTAAAGTTGAGTTTGCCGATCGCGTTGGCGAGGCCAGCGGAATTTTGATTGGAAACTTTGCAAAGGTTGTTGGAATTGGTCCAAACAAACTGTTTGCGTGGATGCGCGATCACAAAATCCTTATTGCTTCAGGTTCCCGGCGCAATGTGCCAATGCAGGAATATATGGATCGCGGCTATTTCACAGTGAAAGAAACAGCGATCAACACAAATCACGGGATACAGATATCGTTCACCACAAAAATCACCGGGCGTGGTCAACAGTGGCTGACCAGAAAGCTGCTCGATAACGGAATGCTGAAAGTAACAGGGGAGGCTGCTTAATGGCTAACCGACGCAAAGAAGCACGCGGCAGAGAATGCCAGGTACGTATTTACGGCGTATGCAATGGCAACCCTGAAACTACAGTTCTGGCACATTACCGGATGGCTGGAATTTGCGGAACGGGAATGAAGCCTGACGACCTGATCGGTGCATGGGCTTGTAGTGCGTGTCACGATGAAATCGACCGACGCACCCATAATCTCGACAACAAAGACGCCAGACTTTACCACCTCGAAGGCGTGATCAGAACGCAGGCGATACTGCTGAGGGAGGGGAAGATTAAGTCATGAACGAATATCAGTTTGTGCTTCCATACCCGCCGTCGGTGAATACCTACTGGCGAAGACGGGGAAGCCAATATTACATAAGCGATAAAGGCCAGAAATACCGAAAAGACGTTCAGCAAATCATCCGCCAACTTAAGTTAGATATTTTCACCAAATCACGACTCCGCATCAAAGTCATCGCAGACGTTCCAGACTCCCGCCGCCGCGACCTCGACAACATCCTGAAAGGTTTACTCGACTCTCTTATCCACGCCGGATTTGCGGAAGACGACGAGCAATTCGATGACATTCGCGTAATTCGTGGCGTGAAAGTACCAGGCGGAAGGCTTGGAATAAAAATCACCGAACTGGAGAACGTATGAACGCCACAATTCAAACGATACCAGAGCTTCTTATCCAGACACGAGGCAATCAGACCGAAGTGGCGAGGATGCTTTCCTGCGCAAGAGGAACGGTGCTCAAGTACAACCGAGACAGCAAAGGCGAACGTCACGTAATAGTTAACGGCGTCCTGATGGTCAAACAGGGCAAGAGGGGAAGACGATGAGACTCGAAAGCGTAGCTAAATTTCATTCGCCAAAAAGCCCAATGATGAGCGACTCACCACGGGCCACGGCTTCTGACTCTCTTTCCGGTACTGATGTGATGGCTGCTATGGGGATGGCGCAATCACAAGCCGGATTCGGAATGGCTGCATTCTGCGGTAAGCATGAACTCAGCCAGAACGACAAACAAAAGGCTATCAACTATCTGATGCAATTTGCACACAAGGTATCGGGGAAATACCGTGGCGTGGCAAAGCTTGAAGGAAATACTAAGGCAAAGGTACTGCAAGTGCTCGCAACATTCGCTTATGCGGATTATTGCCGTAGTGCCGCGACGCCGGGAGCAAGGTGCAGAGATTGCCACGGTACAGGCCGTGCGGTTGATATATCAAAAACAGAGCTGTGGGGGAGAGTTGTTGAGAAAGAATGCGGAAGATGCAAAGGTGTCGGCTATTCAAGAATGCCAGCAAGCGCCGCATATCGCGCTGTAACGATGCTAATCCCAAACCTTACCCAACCCACCTGGTCACGCACTGTTAAGCCGCTGTATGACGCTCTGGTGGTGCAATGCCACAAAGAAGAGTCAATCGCAGACAGCATTTTGAATACGGTCACACGTTAGCAGCATGATTGCCACGGATAGCAACATATTAACGGCATAATATTGACTTTTTGAATAAAGTTGGGTAAATTTGACTCAACGATGGATAAATGCACTCGTTAAATAAAGCCCTGAGTTAATAGCTCGGGGCTTTTTGCGTTTTAAGCACGGCCTTTCTGAAAGCACATCAAACCAAATACCAGACAGACAAAAATAACCACCTTATCCGCTGTGGCTACGGTGCGGTGTGCTTTGCATAAAAGAAAACCAGCTCAATGGCTGGCTTCGTGAAAGCGGGTGGCAAGAAGTTGCGCTAACAACCTCCTGCCGTTTTGCCCGTGCATATCGGTCACGAACAAATCTGATTACTAAACACAGTAGCCTGGATTTGTTCTATCAGTAATCGACCTTATTCCTAATTAAATAGAGCAAATCCCCTCAATGAAGGGGTAGAGCATGTACCGTATGGACAAAATCAGAGAATGGTTCAGTTACAGCTTCGGAGGACTGACTGCGATGGGTGGCATTCTCTCCCTGAATGACTGGGCTGTCATCATTGGTATTCTTTGTACTGTCGGCACATTTGGCATCAACTGGTACTACAAGCGCAAAGAGCGCGAGGACAGATTGAATGGCAATGTCACCGGCACTACGAAATAGCGTAATAGCGGCGATAAGTGGCGGGGCTATTGCTATAGCATCTGTGTTAATCACTGGACCAAGTGGTAACGATGGTCTGGAAGGTGTCAGCTACATACCATACAAAGATATTGTTGGTGTATGGACTGTATGTCACGGACACACCGGAAAAGACATCATGCTCGGTAAAACGTATACCGAAGCAGAATGCAAAGCCCTCCTGAATAAAGACCTTGCCACGGTCGCCAGACAAATTAACCCGTACATCAAGGTCGATATACCGGAAACAACGCGCGGCGCTCTTTATTCGTTCGTCTATAACGTGGGCGCAGGCAATTTCAGAACATCGACGCTTCTTCGCAAAATCAACCAGGGCGATATCAAAGGCGCATGTGATCAGCTACGTCGCTGGACATATGCTGGCGGTAAGCAATGGAAAGGGCTGATGACTCGCCGTGAGATTGAGCGTGAAGTCTGTTTGTGGGGGCAACAATGAGCAGAGTAACCGCGATTATCTCCGCTCTGGTTATCTGCATCATCGTCTGCCTGTTATGGGCTGTTAATCATTACCGTGATAACGCCATCGCCTACAAAGAACAGCGCGATAAGGCCGCATCCATCATCGCTGACATGCAGAAGCGTCAACGTGATGTAGCAGAACTCGACGCCAGATACACAAAGGAGCTTGCTGATGCTAACGCGACTATCGAAAGTCTCCGTGCTGATGTTTCTGCTGGGCGTAAGCGCCTGCAAGTCGCCGCCACCTGTGCAAAGTCAACGACCGGAGCCAGCAGCATGGGCGATGGAGAAAGCCCAAGACTTACAGCAGATGCTGAACTCAATTATTACCGTCTCAGAAGTGGAATCGACAGGATAACCGCGCAGGTTAACTACCTGCAGGAGTACATCAGGACTCAGTGCCTGAAATAATTTTTTTGCAAATCACAAAGTCCATTTAATGAGCCTCGCGATGCGGGGCTTTTTGCAATAAATGCGTACCGCAACGCATGTTTTTTACACCGAACCTGCCCATTTGGAATGGGCCTTTGAGGATACCAGTTAGTGCTGGCGAGCCTCGGTGGGCTGGTTTCCTATGCGGCAAAGGTTCATTTCAAATGGTAGGTAAACGTTATGAATATCGTGCCACTTAATTACAAAGGTGAAATTGTCAGTTTCAACACTGATGGTTGGATCAACGTCACAGGTGTTGCTGAGAGATTTGGGAAACGCATTGATAACTGGATGCGTTTGGCAGAAACGCTTGAATACGTTCGTGCTTTAGACGAAGCGTTGACCGGGAAAGAATCTCAAATTTTACATCCCTCACAATCGAGGTATGTAAAAACCAGCAAGGCACGAAAGGACAGGGGTGGTGGTACGTGGCTACATCCAAAACTTTCAGTTGCATTTGCCCGTTGGTGTGATGCTCGTTTTGCTGTGTGGTGCGACCTGCACATTGATAGTCTGCTTCGCGGTGAACTGACTGAGCAGCAGAAATATGAGCAAGCATGTCGCATTCGCGATGACCGGAAATCAAAAGCCAGCAATGGGGCAAGAGAGATGGCTCGCTGGCGATGGAATAAGCCGGTTATTGAAGCAAATGTTGAGTACTGGCGCGAGCAACTGCAGTTGACTCTCGATATCGCGTGCTGATGGCAAACGCAAAACTGCGTTATCGGAAAAATCAAAGCATTACGAGAACTGAGCAACGGCTATCCATTACAAAGCCCATCTACGGGTGGGCTTGATAATGAAACCGGAGTTAATTTCTGGTCACTAATTAACGGCAGTACAGCGAAACAACCCAAGCCAGAAAGTGGGGAAATAACACTGTCAGCCACTGAAAGATGAACCTCCTGCCTTATGGCAAAAAAGATTCTTTGTGGTGGCGGACTGATGGAAAGACATCGGTTATTGCAGAGACCACTCATTGAATGGTCTCTACAATGGCTTATACCCTACACGGGATAACTTAACTGATATCCCTTTTAACGGATAAACGGAGCCAACAATGGCAGAGATTATTCCCATGACTGAAGAACAGAAATTCCAGTTAGAGATTTACAAGCTGGTCATGAACCAGAACGCAGCCGCAGAGGAAGCGTTTCAATTCATTGGCACTGACGAGCTGAAGCTTGAGCTATTCAAAATTCACTTCCAGTCAGGTGGCGCTAATTCAGATATCACGATCCGCACATTCGAAGCGGTGCGTAAATCGAAGGAAGCGTTAGACCTGTTCACTACCGGAGTGTAAGAGATGACTGAACAAGAAATGCCGAGATACCAGTGCCACAAAAAAGTTCGCGCCCTGAAGATTGGCTCTATAGAACATAAGCCAAACCCAGATCAGTCTGGTAAGACTGGCTCTTCTAGTTATGGGGCAATTATTCATCCGGATGATAAGAAATACGCAGCATTTGATGTTAGCGCGGAATATATCTGTAAGCACCGACCAATGTCTGGAGGCTATTACGTTGTCTATGAGGATGGATATGAATCATATTCTCCTGCTGAGGTATTTGAGTCTGGATATTCAAAATTATAGGAATCCTCTATGACAAACGTCGTTGATCTTGGTAATGAGAAGAAATTCCCAATTACTCAAGAGCTATACGAGCGGCTGGAAAGCGTCATCCATGATTACGATGGTGAAATCAGTTTATGCGAGGCGATTGGTACACTCGAATTGCTGAAGCAGTCACTGATTGAAGGCGCGAAAGAGTCCTCAGCCTGAAATAACAACTAAGTGAGATGAATATGGCAGCACCAAAGGGCAACCGATTTTGGGAGGCCCGCAGTAGTCATGGGCGAAACCCTAAATTCGAATCGCCTGAGGCGCTGTGGGCTGCTTGTTGTGAATACTTCGAGTGGGTAGAAGCTAACCCGCTATGGGAGATGAAGGCGTTCTCGTATCAGGGTGAAGTGATACAAGAGCCTATCGCCAAGATGCGAGCGATGACTATTACAGGCCTCACTCTGTTCATTGATGTGACGCTTGAAACATGGCGCACATATCGCCTGCGAGAAGATTTATCTGAAGTCGTTACGCGAGCAGAGCAGGTCATCTACGACCAGAAATTCTCTGGCGCAGCCGCTGACCTTCTCAACGCTAACATCATCGCCCGTGATTTGGGCCTCAAAGAGCAGTCGCAAGTTGAAGACGTGACACCTGATAAGGGAGATCGCGATAAGCGACGCTCTCGTATCAAGGAGCTATTCAACCGTGGAACTGGACGCGATTCTTGATAACCTGAGCGACGAAGAGCAAATCGAATTGCTCGAGCTACTCGAAGAAGAAGAGAACTACCGGAACACACACCTGCTATATGAATTTACGCCATACAGCAAACAGCGTGAGTTCATCGACGCCGGGCATGACTATCCAGAGCGCTGTTTTATGGCTGGTAACCAGCTTGGTAAGTCATTTACTGGTGCTGCTGAAGTCGCGTTTCACCTTACCGGGCGTTATCCGGGAACAAAAGGCTATCCTGCTGATGGTAAATATGGCGGTGAGTGGAAAGGTAAGCGTTTCTATGAGCCTGTTGTCTTCTGGATTGGCGGCGAGACAAACGAGACGGTAACCAAAACGACTCAACGCATCCTGTGCGGTCGTATTGAAGAGAATGATGAACCGGGTTACGGTTCAATACCGAAAGAGGACATCATTAGCTGGAAGAAGTCTCCTTTCTTTCCGAACCTTGTTGATCATCTTCTGGTTAAGCATCACACGGCTGATGGCGTTGAAGATGGCATTTCAATCTGCTACTTCAAACCATACTCGCAAGGCCGTGCACGCTGGCAGGGTGACACAATCCACGGCGTGTGGTTTGACGAAGAACCACCATACAGCATTTATGGCGAAGGGCTTACCCGTACCAACAAATACGGGCAATTCTCAATTCTGACGTTTACCCCGCTGATGGGGATGTCTGACGTTGTTACCAAGTTCCTGAAGAACCCCAGCAAGTCGCAGAAAGTGGTCAACATGACCATCTATGACGCTGAGCACTATACCGAAGAGCAGAAAGAGCAAATCATCGCATCCTATCCCGAGCATGAGAGAGAGGCGCGTGCTCGCGGTATTCCTACGATGGGTAGCGGGCGAATCTTCCAGATACCGGAAGAGACGATTAAGTGTCAGCCGTTCGAGTGTCCTGATCACTTCTACGTAATTGGCGGGATGGATTTCGGATGGGATCACCCGCAGGCGCAGGTTCAGCTTTGGTGGGATAAGGACGCAGACACAATCTACGTTTCACGCGTGTGGAAGGCGAAAGAAAAAACAGCCGTTCAGGCGTGGGGATCCGTTAAATCATGGGCGCATAAAGTGCCAACTGCATGGCCTCATGACGGAAACCAGCATGAGAAGGGCGGCGGTGAGCAGCTCAAAGGGCAGTACGCGGACGCTGGTTTTATGATGTTGCAGGAGCATGCGACATGGCCTGATGGCGGTAATGCTGTTGAACCTGGCATCACTGAATTGCGCGACATGATGCTTGATGGTCGCTTCAAAGTATTCAACACCTGTGAGCCATTCTTTGAGGAGTTCCGCCTCTATCACCGTGATGAAAACGGGAAGATCGTCAAGCTTAACGACGACGTTCTCTCAGCCGTTCGCTATGCATACATGATGCGCCGCTTCGCCAAAATGATGCGCGACATCAAAAAACCAAAAGAGAAAAAGATACCAGCCCCAATCAGGCCCATCGCACGGAGAACTTAAATGGCCGACGAAAACAGACTCAATTCCATTCTGTGTAAGTTTGACGCGGACTGGATGGCGAGCGATGAAGCCAGAACCGAGGCGACAAATGACCTGTATTTTAGCCGAGTGTCGCAATGGGATGACTGGCTATCAAACTACACTACCCTGCAATATCGCGGACAATTCGATGTTGTTCGCCCGGTGGTCAGGAAACTGGTCGCAGAGATGCGCCGGAACCCTATCGACGTTCTCTTCCGACCCAAAGACGGCGCTAATCCTGATGCTGCCGATGTGTTGATGGGAATGTATCGTACTGATATGCGCCATAACACGGCAAAAATTGCCGTTAACGTTGGCGTTCGTGAGCAGATAGAGTCCGGCGTTGGTGCATGGCGTCTGGTCACCCAGTACGAAGACAACGACCCAACAAGCAACAATCAGGTAATCCGACGCCTGCCAATCCATGAAGCCTGCTCACACGTCATATGGGACGCCAACAGCAAGCAGATGGATAAGAGCGATGCTAAGCACTGCACGGTGATTAACGCTTTGTCACGCAATGGCTGGAAAGAGTTCGCAGAGGATTACGGCATTGATCCTGACACGCTGCCATCTTTCCAGAATCCGAACGATACATGGCTGTTTCCGTGGGTATCGAATGATGTCGTCTACGTCGCTGAGTATTACGAGGTAGAAGAGAAGAAGGAGAAAGTCTTCATCTACCGCGACCCGCTGACAGGTGAGCCGGTCAGCTATTACCAGCAGGATATCAAAGACGTCATCGACGACCTGGCTAATCGTGGATTCATTAAGGTAGCAGAGCGTAAGGTCAAGCGTCGTCGTGTGTATAAGTCGATCATCACCTGCACGCAGATACTGAAAGACCGCGAGAAGATAGCAGGAGAGCATATTCCAATCGTTCCAGTGTATGGTGAATGGTCATTCGCTGGTGACAAGGAGTGCTACGAAGGAGTGGTAAGGCTGACGAAAGACGGTCAACGCCTTCGTAACATGATCATGTCATTCAACGCCGATATCGTTGCTCGTTCACCGAAGAAGAAACCGACCTTCTTCCCTGAGCAAATCGAAGGCTACGAATACATGTACGGAGGAAATGATGACTATCCGTACTATCTGCAGAACAAGACCGATGAAAACGGTAACGACCTGCCGATTGGTCCAATCTCCTACATGGAAAACCCTGAAGTGCCGCAAGCCAACGCTTACATGCTTGAGGCTGCCACCAACGCAGTGAAAGAGGTAGCTAGTCTTGGCGTGGATGCGCAGGCGGCAAATGGTCAGGTCGCTTTCGATACCGTCAATCAACTGAACATGCGGGCAGACCTTGAGACATACGTGTTTCAGGATAACCTGGCTACCGCAATGCGACGTGATGGCGAGATTTATGCCTCAATGGTCAACGATATTTATGACGTTCCTCGCCATGTAACGCTGACTCTTGAAGACGGAAGCGAGAAAGACGTTCAACTCTACGCGCAAGTTGTAGATTACCAGTCCGGCAATGTGGTCACACTCAACGACATTCGCGGTCGCTATGAGTGCTATACAGACGTTGGACCATCCTTCCAGAGTATGAAGGAACAGAACCGCGCAGAGATTCAGGAGTTGCTCACTAAGGTTCCGCAAGGTACTCCAGAGTTCCAGATGCTGATGCTGCAATACTTTACGCTGCTTGACGGTAAAGGCGTCGAGATGATGCGAGAGTACGCGAACAAGCAACTGGTGATGATGGGGCTGAAGAAACCAGAAACACCTGAAGAGATGGAGATGGTACAGCAGGCTCAACAGCAGCCGCAGCATCCATCAGCAGAGCAAATTCAGGCGCAGGGTATCCTTCTGCAAGGTCAGGCTGAATTGCTCAAGGCAGAGAACCAACAGGCGCAGATTCAGGTTGAAGCCGCCAAGGTTGAAGCCCAAAACCAACTCAACGCCGCGAAGATTGCAGAAATCTTCAACAATATGGACCTCGACAAGCAGGAAGAACTGCGTGAGTACCTCAAGCTCGTAGGTCAATTCCAGCAACAGCGCAGCAAAGACGCTCGCGCTAACGCTGAGCTGCTTCTTAAAGATGCAGACCAGACTCATTCACAACGCATGGATTTCGCGAATCTTATGCGTCAAGTTCAAATCCCCTCCGGCGGAGTAGCCGAGACACCTCAATAAGAGAGAGTTAATCATGGACCAAACCACCGACATTCAGGCTTCTGAAGAATTAACCCTGCCCGGCAATCATGCAGCGGCATCTGCTGATGGCTTAGTTGTCGATAATGCCAACGACAACGCAGGCCAGGAAGAAGGCTTCGAGATTGTCCTGAAAGACGATGAGAAACCAAAACAAGACCCGGCAACTAATGCTGAATTTGCCCGTCGCCGCATCGAACGCAAACGCCAGCGTGAGCTTGAGCAGCAGATGGAAGCGGTTAAGCGTGGAGAGTTGCCGGAGCACCTGCGGGTGAACCCTGAGTTACCAAAACAACCAGACCCTAACGATTATCTTTCCGAAGACGCACTGGCTAAGTACGACTATGACCAGAGCCGCGCACTGGCTGCCTTCCAGCAGGCAAATAGTGAATGGCAGATCAAGGCTATGGACGCACGAAGCCAGGCTGTCGCCGAGCAGGGTCGCAAAACTCAGGAGTTCACCCAGCAATCAGCGCAATATGTCGAGGCAGCCCGTAAGCACTACGACGCAGCGGAAAAGCTCAATATCCCTGACTATCAGGAGAAAGAGGATGCATTCATGCAACTGGTGCCGCCAGCAGTCGGTGCCGACATCATGCGCCTCTTCCCGGAGAAATCCGCTGCTCTCATGTATCACCTTGGTGCTAATCCTGAGAAAACACGCCAGTTGCTGGCGATGGACGGGCAATCCGCGCTGATTGAACTCACTCGACTGTCAGAACGTTTAACTCTCAAGCCTCGAGCCAAGCCTGTTTCAGAAGCCCCGTTACCTGATGAACCCATTCAGGGACACGCTGTTGCTGCAAATATCTCTGCGATTGAAAAGCAGATGGAAGCGGCAGCAAACAAAGGGGATGTAGAGACGTACCGCAAGCTCAAGGCGCAACTGAATAAAGGAATTCGATAATGGCATTAAATGAAGGTCAACTGGTCACGTATGCTCTGGATGAAATCATCGAAACCGTCCAGAACCTGACGCCAATGGCGTCCAAAGTGACAAAATACACCCCTCCGGCAGAATCCATGCAGCGTTCAAGCAACACCGTGTGGATGCCTGTTGAGCAGGAAGCGCCAACCCAGACTGGCTGGGATTTAACTGGCAAAGCAACCGGGATTCTGGAGCTCTCCGTGAAATGCAACATGGGCGATCCGGATAACGATTTCTTCGAGCTTCGTGCAGATGACCTGCGTGATGAGCGTTCTTACCGTCGCCGCATCCAGGCATCCGCCAAAAAACTGGCGAATAACATTGAGTCAGCGATTGCCAAACAGGCAACTGAAATGGGCTCGCTTGTTGTTCACGATACCCGCGCAATTGGTCCATCTACTGGCCTGTCTGGCTGGGATTTTGTGTCTGATGCAGAGCGCCTGATGTTCTCCCGTGAGCTAAACCGCGACATGGGCATCAGTTACTTCCTGAACCCTGACGATTACCGCAAAGCAGGCCGCAATCTTGTAGATGGTGACATCTTCGGGCGCGTTCCTGAAGAAGCGTATCGCAACGGTACTATTCAGCGTCAGATTGCTGGCTTTGATGAAATTCTTCGCTCACCGAAACTTCCGGCAGTTACCAAGTCAACCGCTACTGGTGTAACTGTTTCTGGTGCGCAGAAGTTTAAGCCCCAGGCATACACTCTTGATACCGATGGTAACAAAGAGAACGTTGACAACCGTGTTGCAACGGTGACCGTATCATCTACCACCGGATTTAAGCGCGGCGACAAAATCAGCTTCACTGGTGTGAAATTCCTGTCTCAGATGGCGAAGAACGTGCTGACTGATGATGCTACTTTCTCAATCACCCGAGTGATCGATAGTACTCACATCGAAATCACGCCGAAGCCGATTGCGCTGGATGACGCGTCACTGACAAAAGAAGAGAAGGCTTACGCTAACGTAAACACCTCTCTTGCTGATACCACTCCGGTAAACGTTCTGAACGTGGCAACAACCACCGCTAACGTGTTCTGGGCTGATGACTCAATCCGCCTGCTGTCTCAGCCGATTCCGGTAACCCATGAACTGTTTGCTGGCATGAAAACGTCTTCCTTCAGCATTCCAGGCATTGGTGTTAACGGCATCTTCGCAACGCAGGGTGATATCAACACTCTGTCTGGTAAGTGCCGTATTGCTGTGTGGTATTCAGCATGTGCTGTACGACCAGAGGCAATTGGTGTTGGTCTGCCTAACCAGACCGCGTGATAACCAGAGGGAGCTTCGGCTCCCTTTTTTATCTGGAGACAAGCATGACACACATGATTTTTCGTCATGGAGACATGAAGAAGTGGAAAGGCGTTGGATACGACTTTGAAATCGTGAAAGCCGAAGAGCTTCAGGAATATCTGGATGCTGGTTGGTTTTCACATCCTGATGACCTTTTGAAGGATGTTGCAGAGCCAGAGCCAGAAGAAAAACAGCGTAAAAAGCCTAGTCGAAAACCTAAGGCGGCAGCAGATGAACCTGACAACGAAGGGTGATTTAGTTCTTGCGGCATTACGTAAGCTCGGTGTGGCATCAAATGCCACGTTAACCGATGTCGAACCGCAGTCTATGGAAGACGGAGTCAACGACCTTGAAATGATGATGGCGGAATGGCTTGGCGGTGATTCGTCACCAGGTATCAACGTTGGCTACATTTTCGCTGATGCAGATGTCGCTCCGGATCCGGGAGATGAGCACGGTTTATCAAATAACGCTATCAATGCCGTCATTTTCAACCTTGCCTGCCGCATTGCTCCGGATTATGCGCTGGAAGCGTCAGCAAAACTTATAACCACTGCCAGATACGGGAAAGAGCGACTCGTCAAACTGTCTGCAATGGACAGAGCAAAAGCCGCTAAATGTAAGTCCGGTTATCCAAACCGTATGCCTGTTGGTAGCGGTAACCAGTTGGCGAAGTGGAACGGTTGGAATTACTTCCACCGAAAAGAATCTTGCGATAACGGGAGCGAATAATGCCGATTCAGCAACTTCCGCTCATGAAAGGTGTCGGCAAAGACTTCCGAAACGCCGACTATATCGACTATCTGCCAGTGAATATGCTGGCTACACCCAAAGAAATCCTGAACAGTAGCGGATATCTTCGCTCATTCCCGGGCATTGCCAAACGTTCTGATGTGAACGGCGTATCGCGAGGCGTCGAATACAACATGGCGCAGAATGCTGTTTATCGCGTGTGTGGTGGCAAACTGTATAAGGGCGAAAGTGAGGTCGGTGATGTTGCCGGAAGTGGTCGCGTATCAATGGCTCATGGTCGAACATCACAGGCGGTAGGCGTTAATGGTCAACTGGTCGAGTATCGCTATGATGGCACGGTTAAAACCGTCTCAAACTGGCCTACAGGCAGCGGATTCACGCAGTATGAGTTAGGCTCAGTCCGCGACATTACACGCTTACGTGGGCGTTATGCGTGGTCAAAAGACGGTACTGATTCATGGTTTATCACTGACCTTGAAGACGAATCTCATCCTGACCGTTACAGCGCACAATATCGCGCAGAGTCTCAGCCTGACGGCATCATCGGCATCGGAACATGGCGAGACTTCATCGTCTGCTTTGGTTCATCGACGATTGAATATTTCTCCCTGACTGGTGCAACCACCGTTGGTGCCGCTTTGTATGTTGCACAACCATCGCTGATGGTGCAGAAAGGTATTGCCGGAACCTATTGCAAAACGCCATTCGCTGATTCCTATGCGTTCATCAGCAATCCGGCAACAGGTGCGCCATCTGTATACATCATCGGATCCGGTCAGGTTTCACCAATCGCCAGCGCGAGCATTGAGAAAATCCTCCGCTCCTACACTGCTGATGAACTGGCTGATGGCGTGATGGAATCGTTGCGCTTTGATGCTCATGAGTTGCTGATTATCCACCTGCCGCGCCACGTCCTATTATATGACGCATCTTCAAGCGCTAATGGTCCGCAATGGTGTGTGCTGAAAACAGGCCTGTATGACGATGTGTACCGCGCTATCGACTTCATTTACGAAGGCAATCAGATAACGTGCGGCGATAAGCTGGAATCCGTGACCGGGAAATTGCAGTTCGATATCAGCAGCCAGTACGACAAGCAGCAGGAACACCTGCTGTTTACTCCGTTGTTCAAAGCGGATAACGCCAGAGTTTTCGACCTTGAAGTTGAATCGTCAACTGGAGTTGCGCAGTATGCTGACCGCCTTTTTCTCTCTGCAACCACTGACGGCATCAATTACGGGCGTGAGCAGATGATTGAGCAGAATGAACCGTTCGTTTACGACAAACGCGTTTTGTGGAAGCGTGTCGGGCGAATAAGGAAAAATGTCGGATTCAAATTGCGCGTTATCACGAAGTCACCTGTCACTCTGTCTGGCTGCCAGATAAGGATCGAGTAATGGCTGATTCGAATCTCAATGAGCCGGTAATCATTCAGGCTACACGACTCGACACATCAGTCCTTCCGCGTAATATCTTCTCGCAGTCATATCTGCTGTACGTTATTGCACAGGGTACTGATGTTGGTAATGTGGCTAACAAGGCCAACGAGGCCGGACAGGGAGCTTATGACGCACAAGTCAGGAACGATGAGCAGGATGTGATTCTTGTCGATCACGAAATTCGACTGGCATCAGCTGAAGCGAAGATTCAGGACCACGAAACAAGGATCACTAACGCAGAAGCGGCGATAGTCGGCCTTGATTCACGATTAACGACAGCAGAAAACGATATTGATTACCTGACGGATGAAGTTGTCGCCATTCAAAACACGCTTTCAGACCATGAAACGCGCATCGATGCTCTGGAGTATGCCACTACTCGCAAGAAGTCAGAGGTTGTTTACTCTGGCGTATCTGTAACCATCCCGACAGCGCCGACCAACCTTGTTAGCCTGCTGAAAACGCTCACGCCGTCATCCGGCGCGTTGGCACCATTCTTCGACACCGTTAACAACAAGATGGTTGTGTTCAACGAGAACAAAACCTTGTTCTTCAAGCTGTCGATCGTCGGGACGTGGCCCAGCGGAACCGCCAACAGGTCAATGCAGCTAACATTCTCCGGTTCTGTTCCTGACACACTGGTAAGCAGTCGCAACTCGGCGACAACAACCGACAACATCCTGTTAGCTACGTTCTTCAGCGTGGATAAAGACGGCTTTCTTGCCACAAATGGCAGTACGTTAACCATTCAGTCAAATGGTGCGGCGTTTACTGCCACAACCATCAAAATCATTGCGGAGCAGTGATGGAAATAAAGCTCATCGATAATCCGGTGAAGCTTGCAGAATTCCTCAACAACCCGGCAAACACGGGAAATATCGTAGACAGTGGAGATAAATACTACATCAAGCCTGATGCGGTATATCTCGGCATCTACGAAGGATTAGTGCTGGCTGGCGTTCATGAAGTGCGTAACTTCTGGCATAGCGTTGTTGAATGCCATGCGGTGTATGACCCCGGATTCCGTGGCGAATATGCACTACAAGGGCATCGATTATTCTGCAAATGGCTTCTCGAAAACTCACCATTCCTTAACAGCATCACCATGGTTCCTGACACCACCAAATACGGACGGGCAATTATCCGTTTGCTTGGCGCTACCCGTGTTGGTCACCTTGATGATGCGTACATGAGTAACGGAAAACCGGTAGGAATCACCCTCTATCAATTACCTCGTTCGAAATATGAGGAGCTATTAAATGTTAGTACTTAGCGAAAGCTTCAAGAATAAATTGCTTCCCATGAATGGGTATATGAAAGGCGGCAGCGACTCCGGATCTAAAGCCCAGGCACGCGCAACTGAAAAGGGCATCGAACTGCAGCGTGAAATGTGGCAGACGAACATGCAAAACCTTGCACCGTTCACGCCACTCGCTCAGCAGTACGTATCACAGTTGCAGAATCTTTCCTCTCTTCAGGGGCAAGGTCAGGCTCTTAACCAGTATTACAACTCTCAGCAGTACAAAGACCTTGCAGGTCAGGCGCGCTATCAGAGTCTGGCAGCAGCAGAAGCAACTGGTGGATTAGGCTCTACAGCAACCGGAAACCAGTTGGCAGCAATCGCGCCTACACTCGGTCAAAACTGGCTGTCAGGTCAGATGAACAACTACAACAATCTGGCAAATATCGGCCTTGGTGCTCTTACAGGTCAGGCAAACGCCGGACAAAACTACGCTAACAACGTCAGCCAATTGTATCAACAGCAGGCGGCAGCATCTGCGGCTAATGCTAACCGACCATCAGGACTGCAATCAGCCTTGGGAGGTGCCATGAGCGGTGCGGCATCAGGGGCGATGATTGGCTCTGTGGTGCCAGGAATAGGTACGGCTGTTGGCGCTATTGGTGGCGGCATTATCGGTGGTCTTGGATCATTGTTTTAAGGTGGGAATATGGCTACTTGGCAACAAGGAATCAACTCAGGCGGTTTTCTTGCTGGTATCGGTGGGCAAAACTCAAATGCGCCAAAGGCAAGTGATGTAAGTGAGGCGTTGGCCTATATTCGCCAGAACAACGAAATGGAGCGTTCAGGTCGCAATAACATCGGCCTTCAGGCGTTGCAGGGACTTGGTAGTGTCGCTCAAACATATCAAGCTGCAAAGCAACAGGAAGCGGATGCTGCATTCCAAAAAGAATATGCGGCAGCCATCCAGTCAGGTGATCGGCAGCAGGTGCGAGATCTGATGACCAAATATCCTGGTCAATTAGAGAAGATTCAGTCTGGTATGAAGTGGGCAGACGAAGACCAGCGCAATTCTATCGGCACCTTAGCGGCTGGCGCACGCCTTGCGGCATCGTCTCCAGAAGCAATGCAATCATGGCTGCAAAACAACGCCAAGGAACTGACTCGCGTCGGTGTTGACCCTAACAGCGTTGCTCAGATGTATCAGCAGAACCCTTCAGGATTTGGTGAGTTTGTTGATCACCTTGGGATGGCTGCGCTTGGTCCGATTGATTACTTCAATGTTCAGGACAAGATGGCTGGTCGTGAGATTGATCGCGGAAAACTTGCAGAGACAATCCGCAGCAATCAGGCTGGAGAGGCGCTTCAGGCGAGAGGCCAAAACCTTTCCTATCAGTCAGCAATGACTGGGCACAATATCGCAGCACAACGCTTGGCTCTGGATCAGCAAGAGTTCGGGTTTAAGATGCAGCAAGCGCAGGAAAAGGCACAGCAGTTGATTAGCGAAGCACCTAAGCTGTCAGTAAACATGGAAAAAGGCATCGAGACAGCTGTAAACAATGCCACAGCATCATCAAACTCAGCCAATTCCATGAGTGCGCTTGCTCAACAGTTCAGAGCAGAAAAACCAACGACAGGTTTGTTCGGTAACGCACAGAACATGTTCGCAAAACTTACCGGAAGCGATACGACATTGCGTGATTTGCGCATTCGCCAAAATGCCCTTGTTAACAGTCAGGTTCTTAAATTCCTACCTCCCGGCCCCGCAACGGATAAAGACGTTGAGATCGTTCGTCAGGGTGCACCAACTGACATGGATAACCCTGAGACGGTCGCAAGATGGCTTGATGCTATGGCAAACCTTGAGCGACGAAACGCGCAGTTTAATGAGTTTAAAGCCGAGTGGATGAGCGCGAATGGCAACCCTGGACAATCGCGTAATGGCGGTCAGATATTGGGGTTGGATGTTAAAAAAGGTGAATCATTGGGGAGTGCCGTTAAGCGGTATATGTCAATGAATACTGACGCAGCGCCAGCACAAGATTCGACACCTTCAGGTGAACCACGGAATCAGGTTGGATCATATACCTCAAAATCAGGCATTCAATTTACGGTGGAATGATGAAAGTAACTGCAAACGGTAAGACATTTACCTTTCCTGATGGTACGAGCACCGAAGATATTGGCACCGCCATTGATGAGTATTTTGCTGGTCAGGCTGTTCAGCAACAAACAGTTAATCAGGCCAATAATGCACCAACACGGGAAGAACCATCATTGATGCAACAAGCTGGCGATTGGCTCACTGGTGGTCAAAGTGCAGGGCAAATTGCAGAACAAGCTGGTCGTGGTCTGGTAAACATACCATTTGACGTATTGCAGGGCGGCGCAAGTCTGATTAATGCAATCAGTCAGGGGCTTGGTGGCCCCAAGGTTTTGGATGATGTTTATCGTCCAGTAGACAGACCGACAGACTCCTACGCACAAGCCGGTGAAACAATTGGTGGGTATTTAGTTCCAGGAGTTGGAACGGCAGGAAGCATGGCTATTGGATCACTGGCAGAGGCCGCAAATCAGAAAGGCGATTTCGCACAAAATGCAGCTAAAAATGCCGGAGTTAACCTTGCCGCTCAGGGTGTTCTTTCCGCAGCAGCAAAGGGAATAGGGCGTGGAATAACGGCTATAAAAGGTGATATTGCGCCAGAAGTGGCGAAGAAAATTGCCACATCAGAATCGATGGGCGTGACACCAATGACATCTGATGTTATCCCGCCGAAAAATGCTTTCACTCGTAGCCTTACTCAGGATGCCGAGGGGGCTTTGCTCGGGACAGGCTCAAAGCGAGCGGAGCAATATGCAACGCGTAGTAAGCTGGTAAGCAATTATTTTGACCGTTTTGGTGAGTACAACCCTGATGATGTGGTGAAATCTCTGACCACCACGTTAAGGGGGCGGAAGGATGCCGCTGGCGCTGTTATCAATGACGTCACCAATAAAATGGGTAATGCCGCAGTTGATACCACAAATACCATGAATGCTCTGAATACAGCGATCGCAAGACAGGAACGGCTTGGGACGTCTGCCAATCAAAGCCTGCTTACATCCTTGCGTAACCTACGTGAAGAATTAGCAAACCCTGCAACTGATTTGGATGTTACGTTTGATCTCTTGCGTCAGCACAGAACAGCATTTAGATCTAATGTTCAGGGAGATGCTATGGTCTTCCCCAACCAGGCAAAAGCAGCTACCAATATGGTAGAGAATGCAATGTCAAAAGACCTTCGTAACGCAGTTGCAAAAAACCTCGGTGCGTCAGACGCAGCAAAATACCTTAAAGCAAATTCCGATTATGCAAACGTTTATAATAAGGTGCTTAATAAAAACATTGCCAACAAGCTCAACAAGGCAAGCAGTGAAGCCAGTCCTGAACTTATAAATACCGTTGTATTAAGCAGAAAACCATCTGACGTGAAACGAATCTGGAGCGCACTGGATGATAAGGGGAAAGATGCTATGCGTGCAGCTTACGTCAGCAAAATAGCGGAAAAGGCCGGGGACTCTCCAGCCAAGTTCATCACTGAAGTTAATAAGCTGAAATCTCAGTCAGGCGGTGAAATTTACAACACTATTTTTTCTGGAAAGCACATGAAAGAGCTTGATGCTCTTCATGAAGTTCTACAGCAAACAGCAAGGTCAGACACCGCAAATGTAGTAACTCAGACGGGGCAATCGCAAGCCAACAGGATAAGGACGATTGGCGCAACTGCGACTCTTGGCGTATCAATGGGGCTTGAGGCTGGTTTCGGTGCAATGATGCGCTTGTATGAGTCAAAAGCAGCAAGGAATGCTCTCTTACGTTTGGCAAACACCAAAGCAGGAACACCAGCCTATGAAAGAGCGCTAAATAATGCTGCAAATGCGATACGCCCTATACTTTCAAGCCAAATTACAGCAGAACAGCAATAAAAATAAGATATAACTATCTGATATTGCTGCTACTGTTACATGTTACCGTGTTTCCAAATCCTGAATTGCAGTTTGTATATGTGTCAACGCGTGTTGGGTAAGGTTGAGTTATAACAGGCTGGCGCGCTTTTTGCTCGATCGCTTGCATTGTGTTTACAGCCTGATAATTCAATAAAGCCTGCTGGAATGCTTGGCTTTGTGCTATTTGTTGTGCTTGTTCTTGGCTTTGTAATTGAACATAAAGATTCTGAAGTTCAAGTCTTGCCTGTGTGTCACTTATCTTGCCTTCATCGACACCTTGCCCGAGCATCTTCGCAGCAAGGACATAAAGCTTAGGTGTTGGTGCTGATGCCATGCGTGAGTCGTTCTTCACACTGGCATCAAGGCAATTAGCCATATCGCTAAGCTTTTGATAGCGTTGTTCGCAACTTGCTTGATAGTCACTTACTTTTGCGCATCCAACCAGCAGAAGCGGGATAATTAACAGTGATTTTTTCATATGGTTAACTCTCCTTAGTTTTTCACAGGATATCATGAAGGCAATGCCATTTTAGCCGGAAACTAGATTTCTATGTTTCCTTTTTATTATTGCTATACATGGTCTTAAGCGTATCAAAGACAATTTTCTTAACCATATCAGATTGTTGTTCTGCCATACGCTCTGCATCGTCAATATAAACTGATGCAGAGCTTTGTTTAGCCAATGATTCTTCAATCGCTGCAATTATCTCTGAGTTCAGCGACCTGTTATTCATCTTCGCACGCTGCTTAATTTTCGCGTGGAGTTCATGCGGAAGTCTCAAGTGAAACTGCGCCTCGTCGTATTTGCTGTACATCATCAATGCCTCACCAAATGGGTGGAATGGCATCGTAACCTACTGGATAAATACTCAATAGTACCATTTCGGTATGTAACCACATCATGGTTGCATCATAACATTCGTCTGGAGCAATGAAATGTCAGATATCACCGCAAATGTTGTGGTAAGCATGCCTTCGCAACTCTTCACTATGGCGCGTTCTTTTAAAGCCGTGGCTAATGGCAAAATTTATATCGGAAAAATTGACACTGACCCGGTAAATCCTGAAAACCAGATTCAGGTCTATGTTGAGAACGAAGACGGTTCTCACGTTCCTGTTGCACAGCCAATCATCATTAACGCTGGCGGGTATCCTGTATATAACGGACAGATTGCCAAATTCGTAACTGTGCAAGGCCATTCTATGGCTGTTTATGATGCGTACGGTGCGCAGCAGTTTTATTTTCCGAATGTGCTGAAGTATGACCCTGATCAGCTAAGAGTTGATTTATATGGCATTTACGGTTCTACGCTTATAGGATGGGCAACATATGAAGATATAAGAAATTACTCAGGTAATGGCGAGATAATAAATTGCAGAGGTAGAAGTTATAAAAATGATAATGGATGTGGTTTTTTTGTTGTTGATAAAATAGACACATCAGCACAAGATAATGACGGAACAATATTAGTTGATCTCCTTGGGAGAAGATGGAAAAGACAATTTGCAGGAGATATAAACGTTTCATGGTTTCTTGATGGAAACGGTCCTGATGTAAATTCATCAATTGGGTTTCAGAATTGCATTAATGCCTACCCGCACTCAAGGATTTTAATTCCTTTCGCACCAGATGGTTATTATTTTTTTAATGAGGTTGTTGAGCCGCAGAGTTCATCTTTTCAATTGATTTGTTGCGACGGAATGCAAGTGAATAATCAACAGTTGATTTACGTTAATTTCAACGGGGCAGCATTCAAGTGTGAGTCAACAAATACAACTTTTACCAAGTATCAGGGAATTCGTTTTGAGACGGACAAGGAGTCTTATCCTTTAGCACAAGCTATACGTAATGATGGGTTTTTAGTGCATGGGGAAATTAAAAATATAACTGTAAAAAATTTCTCTAGCAAGGCAATACAGATAAACGGATGTAATTGTTGCAATTATGAGCAGGTTCTTATCCAGTTCAATGATGATTTTGGTCTTTTCACTCTTGCAGGTGCGGCTAATACATTCGACAGAATAGTCGGTGATAATAATAACGGTGGAGTTATGTACTCAGTCGGAGCATCTAACGCATATAGAAACTTATACTCCGAGGATTGCTGCAAAACCAACGTTAGCGCTTCTGACACAAATCCAGAGTTTTATTTCGGAGGTGATTCCCATACTGTTACAAATATCTCCATAAACTCCTACCCCGGGAACGCCACACCTCCGGTTAAACTAGATTTCTGCCGCAATATGACAATGATTGGCGCATCCAATAAATCATCAACAGCGCCTTCATATTCATATGAGATAGAGTTGACTAATCAGGATTCAAGTTTAACGCTTATCAACAGTTCCGATATACGCATTAAACCAGGCGTTGATTCTAAAAACACGATAAAAATAGATGCTGGTTACGCATCTTTATCTCCATCAATAGTTGTTGGTGGATATGGAAGAGATATAATAAAAAATACACCAATATCAACAGCGTGCTTCTCATCCGATGGCACAATATTAGAGGCAAATGGTATAGCAAGGGTTGAATACAACACCACCGGAACTTATTCTATATATATGGCAGAACAGGTTAATAATGCTGAAGGAATTAGGGTTATAGGTAGTGCTGACGCGGAAGGATATGATTATTTTGTAGTTGTTTCTGAAAAAGGAAGCTTTAGAACAAATTCATCAGTAAGAATTGAAACCAGAGATACTGCTGGAAACCTAGTTTCACCAAAACATGTTTCTGTGGCTATTTATGGATCTGTATGATATGTATTGATTGTGGTTGCATTGTAATTACATCTATTTTTATATTTACGCATATATTCTTAAAACAAGCCACCTTTTAACAAGGTGACTTGTTTTTTATGTTATCTTAGTATTATCCTCGCTATTTTAGCACATGGTGCTTCAATCAACATATGTATGACCCATGCTATCGTTATAAACAAAATTAGAAGAAGCGACATTTTTGGAAATCCATGCATATTGCTTATATATGGGATGCTGTACATGTATTTATTCAAGGCGTTATAAACAACCAAATGCGACAGATAAAGAGAATACGATATATTGGCAAAAAACATTAAAATTCTGTAAGTTCTAATGCCGTTTGTTATCTCAATTGATAAAAATGATAGAATAAGAATAAAACACCCAATCCCAACTTTATCAATTCCATGCCCATATTCAGGTGGCGATATTATCATTATTATTGATAGCAGCAGCGCTAATATTTGCAAAGGAGAAATGAAGTTTCTTTTTATTGTGATGTTATTTTTTATAAACAAAAAAACATTACACATAAGCATACCGATAACAAACTCAATCATCATCTGCGATGATGTTATCTTTACTATCGATTCTAGAGGCCCGTTTATGTTAATTGATGCGTAAGCAGAATAATCGCCGCTGTTATTGAAAATGAAGTTATTTATCACAAATAAAGTCAGTATAAAAACCGAACAAACAAATGCTCTGAATTTATGAGATATTAACATTGATATTGTAAATATAAAATAAAACACAACCTCATAAGATAGGGTCCACGCTGCTGACACCATAGAATATCCATAGAATGGAGCTATAGATGAATAATCATATTGTATGAAAAAAAGCGATTTATATAAATCTAAGGTGGTGTAGCTATTTATTGATAAAGCATAACTTATGAGAATGGCAATCAAATAAATCGGATATATTCTAAAAAATCTCTTTATTGCAAATGATTTTATTGATGAGTCATTCTGTGTTGAAAAAACTATTACAAAGCCGCTTATCATAAAAAAAAGATCTACGCCAAAGTATCCATAGTCAAAAAGAATATCTCCTAAATTTTCCTGAGCATATGCTCCTGCAATTATCGATCTCAGATGAAAAAGAACTACAAAAAGAGCCGCAACACCTCTAAGATAATGTATTGAAAGTACCATAAAATATCACTATTGGTTGCTATGTTTAAAGGTTCTACATTATAGTCTTTAGCTATTATCACATCAATAAACTTAACAATAATGCACTTGTCAAACCAATAGATAAGGTGTTTTTGTGAACCTCAATGAATATTTGAGTAATTTTTGTTGCGTTAATAGCATAAATATTGCACTGGCTTTCTAAGCTTTGCGTTCTTAGCTAGTTAAGTCCGTTCACTCTACCTTCCCATCAATCCAGTCCGCCCACCACTGCATCATCTCCCTGCGCTTATCGAAATACTGCGCATGGTTGTAAATACCGCGCACAGATCCGCCGTTGGCATGTGCCAGTTGCACTTCAATAGCATCAGCAGGCCATTCGTGCTCGTTCATAATCGTGCTGAATTCATGCCTGAATCCGTGACCGCTTTCCAGCCCTTCATAGCCAATTTGTTTGATCACAAGCAATACCGCGTTCTCGCAGATTGGCTTCTTCTTATCGTTGCGCCCGGCAAAAACAAACTCTGAGACTGGTTTGGTGATTGAGCTTAGCGTAGTGAGAAGTTCAACCACCTTGTCTGACATCGGGACCACATGAATTTTGCGTCCCTTCATCACACTGGCGTCGATGGTGATAATCCTGTTTTCAAAATCGACGTTCTTCCATAGCATGGAACGAAGCTCTTTTGTTCTTAGGGCTGTGTAGCGTAAAACTTTGGTCGCAATGAGCGATACGATACTTCCTGAAAATGTTGCCAGTGCTTTGTTGAATGCAGGGATCTGGTCTGCTGGAAGAAACGGGAAGTTCTTCTTGCGGTATCCCTTCATGGCGTCAGCAAGGTCAGGTGCTGGGTTATATTTAGCCCTTCCGGTGACAATAGCGTAACGGAAAACCTCGCCGCATCTTCTGCGTGCTTTGTTGGCTCGCTCCATTGCACCGCGATCTTCAAATCTGCGGATTACTTCCAGCAGTTGCATCGGCTCAATATCCTGAATTTCAAGGCCGCCGATGATAGGTAAAATGTCGTCATCAAACATTTTTGCAAGTTCAGTTGCATAGCCTACTGACCAGACTTGCTTCTTGTGCTCGTACCATTCCTTGTAAATCGCACTAAAGGAATTGTTGTTAGACGAAGCCTTTTTCGCTTTTACCGGATCGATGCCAACCGAGATGTCTTTCCTCGCGGTCCATGCCTTATCCCTTGCCTCCTGCAAAGTCATAAGCGGATATTTTCCTACGGTCAGTATTTTTTCCTTACCGTCAATCTTGTAGCGAAGCTGCCATACCTTTTTCCCGGATACAGGGACATAAAGGTACAGGCCATTACCATCGAGAAGGCGATATGGTTTTTCTTTCGGCTTTGCTGCTTCAATCTGCTTAACGGTGAGCATGGGTAAAAATCCGGTGGGTAAAATTATTTTATCCACTTTTTACCCGTCATGGAGTGCGGCTGTCAACGATCTGACGCGAACCATGACGAACTGCGAATCTACGGAAGGCTTGATATTCAGGGGATTTTGCGGACTGGTACGGATGGGAGCGAACTGATAAATGGTGTCCCCTGCAGGAATCGAACCTGCAATTAGCCCTTAGGAGGGGCTCGTTATATCCATTTAACTAAGAGGACAATGCGGCATGAGTATACCCGCTAATGCTCAGCGGGGTAAGTACACTGCCGCTCGATTGCTTAAACCCTCGCCATTTATGCCGGGTTTTTATCATTTTTCTTAATGTTTTCCGCACGTTCTGCTTTTTGGCGTGCTTCTGCTTTGCGCTTGTTGCTCATGTCGTTACGGATCTGTGCATGACTCATTAACGCGAAGATAAAGGTGCCGCCGCAGATGTTTCCTGCCAGAGTAGGTAGCGCGAAGGGCCAGATGAAATCGCTCCAGTGCAGCGTGCCGTTAAATACCAGATAGAGGATTTCTACAGAACCGACAACGATGTGGGTGGTGTCTCCGAGGGCGATAAGCCAGGTCATTAATATAATCACTACAATCTTTGCCGCACCCGCTGCAGGAAACATCCATACCATAGTGGCGATCAGCCAGCCGGAAATGATCGCGTTGGCAAACATCTCACTGGGGGTGTTCTTCATCACATCCATGCCGATTTTTACAAATGCATCGCGAGTTTCTTCATTAAAGATAGGCATATATTCAAATGCCCACGCCGCAATACCTGTCCCGAGAATATTCCCCAGCAGCACGACGCCCCATAACCGCATAAGTAAGCCGACGTTGCTCATTGTCGGTTTTTGCATGACGGGTAGTACCGCAGTCACGGTGTTTTCGGTAAATAATTGCTGGCGGGCCATAATGACGATAATAAAGCCAAAGGTATAACCGAGATTCTCC
This sequence comes from Escherichia sp. MOD1-EC6021, assembly GCF_002965245.1. NCBI lineage: Bacteria > Pseudomonadati > Pseudomonadota > Gammaproteobacteria > Enterobacterales > Enterobacteriaceae > Escherichia > Escherichia sp. MOD1-EC6021. The sequence continues at coordinate 62,165 of NZ_PTRU01000001.1, forward strand.
AGCAAGAAACTGCCCGGCACGCCTTCCAGTTCGACATGAAATATCCCTTTTGCCAGTAGTGAAGCGCCCATCGACAGACCCGCCGCAATGGCTGACCACAGTAGCGCCATTGCGTCGCGTTCCAGCTCTTTTTCACCATCCTGGCGGATATGTTCATGAATTGCCATCGCCCGGGAGGGGAGTCGGTCTTCATCTATTTCTATTTTTTTGCCGCGTTCTTTTTCTTCGCTCTCAACTTCAATTTCGTCGCTGTGTTGATCAATTTTGTCGTTGTCCATGGTCTCTTCTCTTGAATTAGCACGTATAGCTAAAGCGTAGCGGCTTTTTTGCTCGCAACTGGCGGGAGTTACTCTGAAAATGTAGAAAAGGCTGCGTTTGCCTTTTTCTGTTTCTATAGAATCAAGTAGCCTACAGGGCGGCGATTACCAGGCTATGATCAAATCAGCAAATCAGGGCGTCTGGACATCAGTTGACGTGCTGTTACAATCGCCCACACCTAAACAGGCGGATACGGTATCGTTCCGTCATGGATGGCAAACTGCATAAGCCATAAAAAAACAGGGAGACATTTATGAAGCTTCGCCTGTCGGCGCTTGCTCTTGGAACTACGCTTCTGGTGGGGTGTGCGAGTTCCGGTACAGATCAGCAAGGGCGTTCTGACCCATTAGAAGGGTTCAACCGCACCATGTACAACTTCAACTTCAATGTATTAGACCCGTATATTGTTCGACCGGTCGCAGTCGCCTGGCGTGATTATGTTCCGCAACCGGCGCGTAACGGTTTGAGCAACTTTACCGGCAACCTTGAAGAACCTGCGGTGATGGTTAACTACTTCTTGCAGGGCGACCCTTATCAGGGGATGGTCCACTTTACCCGCTTTTTCCTGAACACTATTTTGGGGATGGGCGGCTTTATTGATGTTGCGGGGATGGCGAACCCGAAACTGCAACGGACTGAACCTCACCGCTTCGGTAGTACGCTTGGTCATTATGGCGTGGGGTATGGGCCGTACGTACAATTACCGTTCTACGGAAGCTTCACGCTGCGTGATGACGGCGGTGATATGGCGGATGGTCTTTACCCGGTACTTTCCTGGCTGACCTGGCCGATGTCCGTGGGTAAATGGACGCTTGAAGGTATCGAAACCCGTGCGCAACTGCTGGATTCCGACGGCCTGCTGCGTCAGTCGTCCGACCCATACATTATGGTGCGCGAAGCGTACTTCCAGCGTCATGATTTCATCGCCAATGGCGGCGAACTCAAACCGCAGGAAAACCCGAACGCGCAAGCGATTCAGGATGAGTTAAAAGATATCGATTCTGAATAAGAAACAAATAAAAAGGTGAGTCGCAAAACTCACCTTTTTTGTTGTTATCCCTCAATTACCACAAGTAAAAGGAGACAAACCGACAATGACCCGGACGAATTATGTAAAAATACTGATGTTCGTCACTGACTGTTTCCGATATTCAGACGTTGAAAAATCAAAAAACTGGACAAATAATTTTAATTATCATCAAAATTAACACCCAACGCAGAGAGTTGTTTAATTTCACTTTGATATTTCATCTGGCGATTTTGAAGTCTTTTTTCAACTTTATCTTCGATTTCCTTAAACTGTTTATATTCATTTTGAGAGTTGTCAACGTCAACTTCGTTAGCGAATAAAGTAGAAATTATTTCTTTTACATTATCGCGTCTAAATTTTGCATCGTCCACTTGAAAATTGTATCTTATTGCTCGACCTAAACGTTTAAAAACTTCGTTAGGTTCTCTCAGTCTTTCCCCGTTGAGCTCGTTTACAACCTGATGATCGGAACCTGTTGCAAATGACTCTGCCATGATAGCTTTACTGCTTTCAAACCACGCTGAAGCTTTCCTGGCGTTTTCACTACAATATTGGGTGAGACTATCACCATTAATACGAATTCCTCTTTGAATGTGGTAGTCGTCCTGATCGTAGTAACCGAGAGATAAGTAATCATTTCCGTTTTTATTTTTAATTACAATAGCAAGAGAGTCGCCTTTTTTATCTTTACCGTACCAGGTAAATAAGTCCGTTGGTTCGCTTTTCCCGCTCTCATCAAATTTCGTTACCGTATGTCTGAGTTTGTGCGATATTTTATCGAAGATAAAACCAGGATTTCCATCATATATTTCTTTTATTGCGCTGCAGATCATTTCCTTGTTATGGATATCATGAGTATTCTCTACTACATTTTCACTGATGATGGTTTGACCGACTTTTTTGTTTTCATCGTTTGCAGGTGATTTTGTTGGTTCTTGATTATGAATACCAATAATACCATCATCAGTATATTCAGCATTATTTATATCATCATGAGTCTTCTCAACTATGTTGTCATTAATGATAGTACGGACGAGTTCTTTGTCTTTATAGTTCGCAGATAATTTTATTGGTTCTTGGTTGTCGATACCAATAGTAATATAGTCTGTATCATTGGAGCCAATATCAATATAAGTAACTGAGGAATTATTGATAATTATTCTATCAAGTTCACCGGTTCCTCGTATGGCATTTTTTATAAGCTCAAGTAGATGTTTAATACAGGTACTTATTCCTTCCTTGCCATTAAAAAGGTTTTTGAACTCTTGTACTAATCCATTAACTTCATTATTGTTATTTTCATTGGTGGATTCTGTGTAAGTAGGGCAGGTATTGTTGATTGAAACAGATGGTAGCATGATTTTATTCCACGTTGATTGATTTGTTGCAAATATATATTACCTGATAAAATAGACTATCAAAAACGCTCATTTATTTAGAACCTATCTTTAATTTGAGTGTATGAGCGCATAATAGCCAGGGTGGTTTGAGTATCCTGGAAATTCAGAAAAGTAAACTCATTGAGAAGGACGAGCAGAACGCCTGATAATATGTCTTTCCCTTCAGGTCTGTCTGTGGATAACGCTTACAGATTTGCAAGGGCAAGCTGCCATCAGGCTGTTTGCAAAATTGTCTTATCTCAGGAGGCAAGCAATGAGGAAACTACTTTCGGTGAAGAGAGGGAGTTAAAGTCACCTGCATAGCAGGTGACTTTAACTAAGCTAACGCGTTATCAGAACGCGTAGTTAAAGTTCGTACCGAACAGCCAGGCTTTACCTTCAGACTCGAACTGATATGGCCCTTCGTTAATTTTCACGCTCTGGCCGTGCATATAAGAAACACCAACGTCGACTGAAGCATCTTTATTAAATGCGTAAGTCGTACCTGCACTCAGCCAGAAACGGTCCTGGTCCGGAATGGAGATAGAACGATTCTGTGCCGGAACTGGGCTGTCATCGAAGGCGATACCGGTACGGAAGGTCCAGTTATCATCGTAGTAATAAGTGGTACCCAACGCGATGCGGTAAGCATCTTTAAAGCCTTCATGTTTCTGGAACAGCGTGTCGCCACTCGTTGAGGTCGCTTTCAGTTGCTGGAACTGACTCCAGCTGGTGTAAGCCAGGCTATAGTGAATTGCCCACTGCGGATCAACACGGTTATAACCCGACACTTCCCACATTTCAGGCAGGTTCAGCGTCAGATAACCCGACTGCGTTGCGCCACCTGTCGCGGTAGGAATTGGCAAACCGTAGTTATTAAAAGCCGGGTTAAGATCGCTGCTGTAGTTACCCTTGAAGTCAATTTTCACTTCAGAGCGGTAGGTCAATGCGTAGCGGTTGTTTTTATCCAGTTCGTACAGGATCCCGGCGTTCCAGCCAAAGCCCCACTGGTTACCGTTCAGGTGAGCGATTTTGGTATTACTGTCGATGCCGTTGGCGGTAGCTGCTAATGCTTGCCCCTGAGGAGTCTGCCAAGCAGGAGATTGCTTAATCTGACCAGCCACCAGTTGCCCCAGATCGCCTGCAAAACGTTCAATTTTCGCGCGAGCGTAGACGGCGTTGAAACCGAGACCAAAGCTCCATGCATTATTTAAGCGATATGCACCGCTTAAGTTCAGGTTCATGGTTTCAAGGTCGGTTGTACCCCCGACAGAGCCGCCTGCATAAGTATCGTTAAACTCTGTTGCCAGGCCATAGTTAGAGGTAATAGAAGCGCCCCAACCAAATTGGTCGTTAATCGGCGCAACAAAGTGCATGTTCGGAACCCATGCCGTAGGCGCGATATTATCGGCTTTCAGGCTACGACCAGACGGAGACGTTCCGCTGATATTTACGTCCGGATCTATATAAACCGCACCCGCAGAAAATGTCGGGCGGTCAAACATGGTAATCAACGCGGGGTTACGGCTGACGTTACCTGCATCATCGGCAATAGCGCCTTCCCCTGAATAAGCCCGGCCCAGGCCAGAGGAAGAAAATTCGTTTAACTGAAAGCCTGCCGACCAGGCCTGGGTGGAGATAAGTGCCACTGCGACTGCGATAGCAGACTTTGTAAACAGGGTTTTCTGGCTCATGACCATAACCTCAATGATTTATTTTTATACAAACTATGTTACGTACTGTAACAGGAGCGCGAAGTGTAGGGTCTGAGGTACATCTTAGAAATCAGACCAGTGGCGAGAGTATAGGTCGGACCAGATGGAATGTTGCAAGTATGTTTCTATATTTTTTCAAATATGATCTAAGAAACGCGATCCAGCTGGCAAAATTTGGAGGTGGCGCACTCATGGATTCGGGTGAATTTTGTTTTAGATCATTTTTAAGTGTGATTTCGGTCACTTATCCGATTTTGCAGAATTAACAACTGGAGCAGCACTTTCCGGAAGCGTAAAATATCCCCAACGTTTATCTGGCACCTTAGGTGCACATACAGAGGAAATCAACGATGAGTAAATGTAGTGCTGATGAAACCCCGGTTTGCTGCTGTATGGATGTTGGCACCATTATGGACAACTCCGACTGCACCGCGTCTTACAGCCGCGTGTTTGCAAACCGCGCAGAAGCAGAACAAACGCTGGCGGCGCTGACTGAAAAAGCCCGTAGCGTTGAATCCGAACCTTGCAAAATCACCCCGACTTTCACTGAAGAGTCTGACGGTGTGCGCCTGGATATCGATTTCACTTTTGCCTGCGAAGCTGAAATGTTGATCTTCCAGCTGGGTCTGCGTTAATTCCTCTCGGGTATATACGCCCCTGTCAGTTCCTGGCGGGGGCGTTTTTATTTTCTCTTCCTCTTTTCTCTCTGTGTCATAGCTCCCACTTTCCCTTTTCTCCACTTGGCTAAATGTAAAAAAATGGTTAAGACTATGATCAGGTCAGACCACTTTATTTATTTTTTTACAGGGGAGTGTTATGGGTCAGGTTTTACCGCTGATTACCCGCCAGGGCGATCGTATCGCCATTGTTAGCGGCTTACGTACGCCTTTTGCCCGTCAGGCGACGGCTTTTCATGGCATTCCCGCTGTTGATTTGGGGAAGATGGTCGTAGGCGAATTGCTGGCACGCAGCGAGATCCCCGCCGAAGTGATTGAACAACTGGTTTTTGGTCAGGTCGTACAAATGCCTGAAGCCCCCAACATTGCGCGTGAAATTGTTCTTGGCACCGGAATGAATGTCCATACCGATGCTTACAGCGTCAGCCGCGCTTGTGCTACCAGTTTTCAGGCGGTTGCAAACGTCGCCGAAAGCCTGATGGCGGGAACTATTCGTGCGGGGATTGCCGGCGGGGCAGATTCCTCTTCCGTATTGCCCATTGGTGTTAGTAAAAAACTGGCGCGCGTGTTGGTGGATGTCAACAAAGCCCGCACGATGAGCCAACGACTGAAACTTTTTTCTCGCCTGCGTTTGCGTGACTTAATGCCCGTACCGCCTGCGGTGGCGGAGTATTCCACAGGCTTGCGGATGGGCGACACCGCCGAACAAATGGCGAAAACCTACGGTATTACTCGCGAACAGCAAGATGCGCTGGCGCACCGTTCACATCAGCGTGCTGCTCAGGCATGGTCAGAAGGTAAACTCAAAGAAGAGGTAATGACCGCCTACGTTCCTCCTTATAAACAACCGCTCGCGGAAGACAACAATATTCGCGGCAATTCCACGCTTGCTGATTACGCAAAGCTGCGTCCGGCGTTTGATCGCAAACACGGGACGGTAACGGCAGCAAACAGTACACCGCTGACCGATGGCGCAGCGGCGGTGATCCTGATGACTGAATCGCGGGCGAAAGAATTGGGCCTGGTGCCGCTGGGATATCTGCGTAGCTACGCATTTACCGCTATTGATGTCTGGCAGGACATGTTGCTCGGCCCGGCCTGGTCAACGCCGCTGGCGCTGGAACGCGCTGGATTGACGATGGCCGATCTGACATTGATTGACATGCACGAAGCCTTTGCCGCCCAGACGCTGGCTAATATTCAGTTGCTTGGCAGCGAACGTTTTGCGCGCGACGTACTGGGGCGTTCCCATGCTACTGGTGAAGTGGACGATAGTAAATTTAACGTGCTTGGTGGTTCCATTGCGTACGGGCATCCCTTCGCAGCGACTGGAGCGCGGATGATTACCCAGACATTGCATGAGCTTCGCCGTCGCGGTGGTGGATTTGGTTTAGTGACCGCCTGTGCTGCGGGTGGGCTTGGCGCGGCAATGGTTCTGGAGGCGGAATAATGGAAATGGCATCAGCTTTTACTCTTAATGTTCGTCTGGACAACATTGCAGTCATCACCATCGACGTTCCCGGTGAGAAAATGAATACCCTGAAGGCGGAGTTTGCCTCGCAGGTGCGCACCATTATTAAGCAACTTCGCGAAAACAAAGAATTACGTGGAGTTGTATTTATCTCAGCGAAACCGGACAACTTTATCGCCGGAGCAGACATCAACATGATCGGCAACTGCAAAACGGCGCAAGAAGCGGAAGAGCTGGCGCGGCAGGGGCAACAGTTAATGGCGGAGATTCATGCTCTGCCTGTTCCGGTTATCGCGGCTATTCATGGCGCTTGCCTGGGGGGCGGGCTGGAACTGGCACTGGCGTGTCATGGCCGCGTCTGCAGTGACGATCCTAAAACGGTGCTTGGCTTGCCGGAAGTTCAGCTTGGATTATTGCCAGGTTCAGGCGGTACTCAGCGTTTGCCGCGCCTGATAGGTGTCAGCACAGCATTAGAGATGATCCTCACAGGCAAGCAACTACGGGCAAAGCAGGCTTTAAAACTGGGGCTGGTGGATGATGTCGTTCCGCACTCTATTTTACTGGAATCCGCCGTTGAGTTGGCAAAGCATGATCGACTATCTTCCCGCCCGCTACCTGTACGCGAGCGCATTCTGGCGGGGCCGCTAGGTCGTGCACTGTTGTTCAAAATGGTCGGCAAGAAAACAGAGCAGAAAACTCAGGGGAACTATCCGGCGACAAAACGCATTCTTGAAGTCATCGAAACCGGATTAGCGCAAGGCACCAGCAGCGGCTATGACGCGGAAGCCCGTGCCTTTGGTGAACTGGCGATGACACCACAATCGCAGGCTCTGCGTAGTATCTTTTTTGCCAGTACCGAAGTGAAGAAAGATCCGGGCAGTGATGCGCCGCCCGCGCCGTTAAATAGCGTAGGGATTTTAGGTGGTGGCTTGATGGGGGGCGGTATTGCTTATGTTACTGCTTGTAAAGCGGGCTTGCCGGTCAGAATTAAAGATATCAACCCGCAGGGCATAAATCATGCATTGAAGTACAGCTGGGATCAGTTGGAGGGCAAAGTGCGCCGCCGACATCTCAAAGCCAGCGAACGTGACAAACAGCTGGCATTAATTTCGGGAACAACGGATTATCGCGGCTTTGCCCATCGTGACTTAATTATTGAAGCGGTGTTTGAAAATCTCGAATTAAAACAAAAGATGGTGGCGGAAGTAGAGGAAAATTGCGCCACTCATACCATCTTCGCTTCGAATACGTCATCTTTACCAATTAGTGATATTGCCGCTCACGCCTCGCGACCGGAGCTGGTTATCGGTCTTCATTTCTTCAGCCCGGTAGAAAAAATGCCGCTGGTGGAGATCATTCCTCATACGGGGACCTCGGCGCAAACCATCGCTACAACGGTAAAACTGGCGAAAAAACAGGGAAAAACACCAATTGTTGTGCGTGACAAAGCCGGGTTTTATGTCAATCGCATTTTAGCGCCTTACATCAATGAAGCTATCCGCATGTTGACTGAAGGTGAACGGGTTGAGCATATCGATGCCGCACTGGTCAAGTTTGGTTTTCCGGTGGGACCAATCCAACTTTTGGATGAGGTAGGAATCGACACCGGGACTAAAATTATTCCTGTACTGGAAGCCGCTTATGGAGAACGTTTTAGCGCGCCTGCAAATGTTGTTTCTTCAATTTTGAATGACGATCGCAAAGGCAGAAAAAATGGTCGGGGTTTCTATCTTTATGGTCAGAAAGGGCGTAAAAGCAAAAAACAGGTCGATCCTGCTATTTATCCGCTGATTGGCGCGCAAGGGCAGGGGCGACTCTCCGCACCGCAGGTTGCTGAACGGTGTGTGATGATGATGCTGAATGAAGCTGTACGTTGTCTGGACGAGCAGGTTATCCGTAGCGTGCGTGACGGGGATATCGGCGCGGTATTTGGAATTGGGTTTCCGCCGTTTCTCGGTGGCCCATTTCGCTATATCGACGCTCTCGGTGCGGCAGAAGTGGTTGCAATAATGCAACGTCTGACCGCGCGGTACGGTTCTCGTTTTACCCCTTGCGATCGTTTAGTTGAGATGAGCGAGCGTGGGGAAAGTTTTTGGAAAACAACTGCAACTGACCTGCAATAAGAAGGTCAAAGTTATATGAATCCGCGCTGAATGGCGGAGTGTTGGTTAAAATGTAAACGCATATTGACTATACTTACGCCATTGAGGTAAAAAACAGCGTTTCATTCGGTGAATGGATAAGGCACAATGCCGGCCACCGTCGTGTTTCTCTGGTTTCAGATGAAACACGACGGGCGAATCTGGTTAACAAAAGCGGTGCAATATGCAAGTTTTTATCATGCGTCACGGCGACGCAGCCCTCGATGCCGCCAGTGATTCGGTTCGTCCTCTGACCACTAATGGTTGTGACGAATCTCGCCTGATGGCGAACTGGCTGAAAGGTCAAAAAGTGGAAATCGAACGTGTTCTGGTGAGCCCGTTCCTGCGAGCCGAGCAAACACTGGAAGAAGTGGCGGATTGTATGGACCTGCCTTCCAGCGTAGAAGTTCTGCCTGAGCTAACGCCCTGTGGCGATGTTGGTCTGGTCAGTGCGTATCTCCAGGCACTGACCAACGAAGGTGTCGAATCGGTACTGGTTATCTCCCACTTACCATTAGTCGGGTATCTGGTTGCCGAGTTATGTCCGGGCGAAACGCCGCCTATGTTTACCACTTCAGCGATTGCCAGCGTAACACTTGATGAAAGTGGAAACGGCCAATTCAACTGGCAGATGAGCCCGTGTAATCTGAAGATGGCAAAAGCAATTTAAAAGCTCATATGCCCGGTTGCGTACGTGTATACCGGGCAAATTTTTTCTGTCCTAATTGTGAATATATTTTACATATCACGAATTTTATTATCTTTCTTGTTATTGAATATTGTAATAACACAGTGGAATAATGGTTTTGTATCTTGAATATAAATTAATTAATTTAATCAAGAATGAATCTTAGCAATAAATAAATGCAAAATCATTATAAATTCTTTTAGTGGTTTTTATATCCAATTCATTCATATCAGTTATGAAATTTTTCTTTTTTTTGATGGCGCGCATGTATTTATATTGAAAATCGAGAGAGATATTCTGGTTGTGTATTGATTAATTAAATCTACATAAAGTCTTTAAGTATTACTACATTGATTATTTTTAAAGATAAGACCAACATAACGACACACCAGAGAATATCTGTTTACATTCTATGATTATTTGGGACATATGATGTTCAATGGTTAACTAAAAGCGTCAGACATAATATATACAATAATATTATGTCAGTTGCTTGTATTATACATTTTAATGATTTAAGGACAAATAATGAGTAAGTTTGCCAAAACAGCCATTGCTGCCGCAATGGTGATGGGCGCAGTTGTCTCCGCGTCAGCATTTGCTGCAGGCAACAACGGTACTGCACGTTTCTACGGCACCATTGAAGACTCCCCGTGCTCTATCGTTCCAGACGATCACAAACTGGAAGTGGATTTAGGTAACATCGGTGCCGAAGTACTGAAAAACAACGGGACCACCACGCCGAAAGATTTTCAGATTCGTTTGCAGGACTGCGTATTTGATACCCAAACGAACATGGAAACGACGTTCACCGGTAACGTTTCTACGGGAAACGAGAATTACTACACCATTTTTAATACCGATACAGGTGCTGCGTTTAACAATGTAAGCCTGGCGATTGGTGATAAGCAAGGTACTTCCTATAAAAGCGGTGCTGGCATTAAACAGGCGATCGTAAATGACTCAGCAACCAATAAAGGCAAACCTAAACAGACTCTGAACTTCAAAGCCTGGTTAGTCGGTGCGACGGGTACGCCTGACCTGGGTGGTTTTGAAGCGAATACCACTTTCCAGATTACCTATCTCTAAGGTAATTCACCCCCATAGCATCTCGCTATGGGGGATTTTGGCGAGTTTTTGGACTTATTATAATAATCACGGATGAATACGTGTATGCCTGACCATTCCCTTTTCCGCTTACGGGCGCTTCCCTGGTGCGTTGCCGTGGCCATCTCTGGATGCCATATCAATGCCTGGGCTGATGAAGATATTCAGTTTGATTCCCGTTTTCTGGAATTAAAAGGCGACACGAAAATCGATTTGAAGCGATTTTCAAGCCAGGGTTATGTTGAACCGGGTAAATACAGTTTACAGGTTGAGGTGAATAAACAGCCATTACCCGGTGAATATGATATTTACTGGTATGCAACAGAAAATGATGCCAATAAGACTTACGCCTGCCTGTCGCCAGACCTGGTGGCACTGCTTGGTTTCAAAGAAGACATTGCGAAAAATTTGCAATGGGTTCACGACGGTAAATGCCTCAAGCCAGGCCAATTTGACGGTCTGGAAATGCGCGCTGATTTAAGCCAGTCCGCACTCCTTATCAGCTTGCCGCAGGCTTATCTTGAATACAGCGATGTCGACTGGGACCCTCCCTCGCGCTGGGATGATGGCATCTCAGGTTTAATTGCCGATTACAGCATCAACGCCCAAACCCGACACGAAGAAAATGGCGGTGATGACAGCAACGATATCAGCGGCAACGGTACGGTTGGCGTTAACCTCGGGCCGTGGCGCTTGCGAGCCGACTGGCAGAGCGATTATCAGCATACCCGCAGTAATGATGAAGAGACGGAAGACAGCACCGAAAGAAACTGGGACTGGAGCCGTTACTATGCCTGGCGCGCGTTACCGAGCCTGAAAGCCAAACTGGCACTCGGTGAAGATTACCTCGATTCCGATATTTTCGATGGCTTTAACTACATCGGCGGTAGTATCAGTACTGACGATCAAATGCTGCCGCCGAACCTGCGCGGCTATGCCCCGGATATTTCCGGCGTGGCCCATACGGCGGCGAAAGTCACCGTTAGCCAGGCCGGGCGCGTAATCTATGAAACCCAGGTGCCAGCCGGGCCATTCCGTATCCAGGATCTCGCCGATTTTAGCTCTGGTACGCTGCATGTGCGCATTGAAGAGGTGAACGGTCAGGTGCAGGAGTATGACATCAGCACTGCCTCCATGCCGTTCCTGACTCGCCCGGGCCAGGTGCGCTACAAAATTATGATGGGGCGACCACAGGAGTGGGGGCACCATGTGCAAGGCGGGTTCTTTTCCGGTGGCGAAGCGTCCTGGGGGATAGCAAACGGCTGGTCACTGTATGGCGGGGCGCTTGGCGATGAAAATTACCAGTCAGCCGCGCTTGGGATTGGTCGCGATCTTTCCGTTTTCGGTGCGATGGCCTTTGATATCACCCACTCGCATACCCGACTTGACGATTCGACCGCTTACGGAAAAAGCACGCTCGACGGTAACTCTTTCAGAGTCAGTTACTCCAAAGACTTTGATGAACTCAACAGCCGCGTCACCTTCGCCGGATACCGCTTCTCGGAAGAGAACTATATGACCATGAGCGAGTATCTGGACGCAAATGACAGCGCAATGGTTCGCTCTGGCAATGATAAAGAGATGTACACCGCCACCTATAACCAGAACTTCAGGGATGCCGGTGTTTCTGTTTACCTGAACTATACGCGCCACACCTATTGGGATCGTGAGGAACAGACCAACTACAACGTAATGCTCTCCCACTATTTCAATATGGGCGGCATTCGGAACATGAGTATCTCTCTGACCGGTTATCGCTACGAGTATGACGATAGCGCTGACAAAGGCGTCTACATCTCCTTAAGTATGCCGTGGGGCGATAGCAGCGTTGTGAGTTACAACGGCAACTACGGTAGCGGTTCAGACAGCAGCCAGGTAGGGTATTTCAGCCGTATCGATGACGCCAGTCATTATCAGATAAACGTGGGCAACAGTGAAAATCACTCCAGCGTGGATGGTTATTACAGCCGTGACGGTTCAATGGCCCATGTGGACCTCAGTGCCAACTACCATGAAGGGCAGTACACCTCTGCCGGGTTGTCGCTACAGGGCGGCGCCACGCTCACGGCTCACGGTGGCGCGTTGCACCGTACTCAAAATATGGGCGGTACGCGACTGCTGATTGACGCTGACGGTGTCGCGGACGTACCGGTCGAAGGAAATGGTGCCGCGGTGTACACCAATATGTTTGGCAAAGCCGTCGTTGCCGACGTCAATAACTACTACCGTAACCAGGCCACGATTGACCTCACCAGACTGCCAGAAAACGCCGAAGCCACGCAGTCTGTCGTGCAGGCGACGCTTACCGAAGGCGCCATTGGCTACCGTCAATTTGCGGTCATCAGTGGGCAAAAGGCGATGGCTGTCCTGCGCATGAGTGATGGCAGTTATCCGCCATTTGGTGCGGAAGTGAAAAACGAACATGACCAGCAGGTCGGCCTGGTTGATGATGACGGCAACGTCTATCTGGCCGGGGTAAAAGCGGGCGAACACATGCGTGTCTCATGGAATGGCGAACCCCACTGTGAGATTTCTCTGCCAGACCCGCTACCTGCCGACCTGTTCAATGGCCTGTTACTGCCGTGCAAGCAACAAGGCGCTGTGTTGCCTGCGGCTCCGGCAGAGATTAAACCGATGATTCAGGAACAAACGCAGCAGGTCACACCTGGCGCGGAACCCATGGCTATTTCAGCAAACCAATAACGTGATTAAGGATTGATCCATGTATACATTGACTCGCTCTGCAACACGCGCTGCCCCTGCGTTGGCGCTGCTGGTGGCGGCCGCCAGTTTTACCACCCACGCATCGGTGACGCCCGACCGTACACGCCTGGTCTTCAATGAAGGCGACAAATCTATTAGCGTCACGTTGCGCAATAACGACCCGAAGCAGCCCTACCTGGCACAAAGCTGGATGGAGGACGAAAAGGGTAACAAAATCAGTTCGCCACTTACGGTACTGCCGCCGGTACAGCGTATTGATGCGATGATGAATGGTCAGGTAAAAGTCCAGGGAATGCCGGATATCAACAAGTTACCGGCCGATCGTGAGAGCATGTTCTACTTTAACGTGCGTGAAATCCCGCCAAAATCGAACAAACCTAATACGCTGCAAATTGCCCTGCAAACGCGTATCAAATTGTTCTGGCGACCCAAGGCACTGGCAAAAATTAACATGAGAGACCCGTGGCAGCACAAGGTGACGTTAACCCGCAATGGTCAGGCGTTCACCGTCAATAACCCCACGCCCTATTACGTGATTATCAGCAATGCCAGCACACAGAAAAATGGTAATCCGGCGGCTGGGTTTACGCCGCTGGTCATGCCGCCGAAATCGTCCGCACCGTTGAATGTGAAGATGGACACTGTGCCGGTGCTGACTTACGTCAACGACTACGGCGCGCGAATGTCGCTGAACTTTAAATGCACTGGCAATAATTGCCAGGTGGATGCAGAGCAAAGCCGCAAAGGCTGATGCCGGGAGAGTCTTATGAAATACACGTTTCTGGTGGGAACGGGCATTTTTCTCCTGAGCGGCTGGCTGATGGGGAATCTTGCCGTGGCAGCGGAAAGTAAACCGGTGTTATTGACGTTGCGCGTTCTGGTGGATGGGCCACCGCCCTGTTCCGTTAAGGGGAGCAATGTGCAATTTGGCGAAGTCTACATTAGCAAAATCAATGGCACGAATTACCGCACCACGCAGCCGCTTTATACCCTGAACTGTAGTAGCAGGGCTTCAGGTGTTGATGATCTGCGGATGCAGCTTAAAGGCACCACTACCGTGATTAACGGGGAAACTGTTATTGCGACCGAAATACCCGGCCTGGGCATTCGCATTGAAAATGGTGCCGATAACTCTCTGTTCAGAGTGGGTGAAGGTAACTGGTCTGATTTTAATGTTAACCAGTTGCCCAACCTCACAGCGGTGCCGGTAAAACAGAGCGGAGTGCAGCTTACGCCAGCGGAATTTAACGCCAGTATGACGATGGTGGTGGATTACCAATGAAAAAACGCTTGTTACTTTTACTCTGCACCTGCGGTGGCGTTGCGCTGGCGGCTGACGATGACATCACCTTCCACGGTACGCTGGTGGCACCGCCTGCCTGTGCTATCAGCGATGGAAAGACCCTCGAAGTGGAATTTCGCGATCTCATCATCGACAGTATCAACGGAGACTATGGCCGCAAGGAAGTGGTATATGGCCTGAGCTGTGACTCTGACACGCGCGATCCCGAGTGGAATATGACACTCACCTGGACGGGTACGCAGACCGCCTACAATGACTCGGCTATCGAAACAGACGTTCCCGGCTTTGGTATTGAACTTCAGCACGATGGTCAGCCTTTTAAGCTGAATACTCCGCTTACTATTAACGCCACCGATTTTACCCAAAAGCCGAAGCTGGAAGCCGTGCCAGTGAAGTCAGCCGATGCGGTGCTGAGTGATACCACGTTTTCAGCCTATGCAACATTGCGGGTGGATTATCAATGAAGACAGAACGTATTTATTCGCTCGGCTATGGGCTGTTAGCGGGCCTGCTGTTGATCGGCAGCACGCATGCCCTGGCCGTGGACAACAACCTGCATTTTTACGGCAATTTAATTAGCCGCTCTTGTACGCTGGTGGTTGAGAGCGGAAATCTGGCCGAAGTCCATTTTCCGACTATCAGTCGTCGGGATCTTATGGCTGCGGGGGAGTCTGCGCACGTTCCGGTGGTGTTTAAGCTGAAAGATTGTAAGGGGCCTGCGAGTTATCAGGTCCAGGTGACTCTTACCGGTACGGAAGACAGTGAACAGCCTGGTTTCCTGGCGCTGGATACCACATCAACCGCACAGGGCGTCGGGATTGGGATGGAAACGACGGACGGTGTACGGGTGGCGATTAACGACCCAACCGGGGCGAAATTCACGCTTAGCGATGGCAGTAATGACATTAATTTCAGGGCCTGGTTACAGGCGAAAAGCGGTCGGGAAGTGACGATGGGCGATTTTACCGCCAACCTGACGGCGACCTTCGAGTATATATAATATGAAAAAATTACGATTTCTGTTTTACGTCATGCTGGCGCTGTGCTTTAGCCAGGGAGCCCTGGCGAAACTGGGGACAACCTACAATAACGTGATAATCTATTACGGAACTGTTACGGCTACCGCAAAGTTATACTTCTATCTTGATTTGTTGACGACCAATGGGGTTTATCATGGGGAGTATTATCAGGATAGACCTGCGGGTGTTGCTTTTGAGGCTATCCCGAATAGGTCATGGACCGGACCCGGAAACGTGCCCGCACCCAAAATCACGGCCCGTTCGGGTACTTATACTGATGCCTATAAGTGCCCAGGGGTTCTCAACATTGATCCAAATGTTGACTGGAGTTGCTCATATTTAAACCTAACCATAGAAGTTGATGGCTCGGCAGAGACGTGTCCGTGGTTGGTGGGTTTTACGGCCAACAGTTCTGTAAATTTAGTTCTTTCACATAAGGTGGAATACTATAGGGGGCCGACAAGCTATACAACAACGTGTCCGGGTGAGCCATTAACAAACTATGATATCTCCTGGAGTGACAGCCGGGTTGAACACAGTCAACTTTTGAATCTGCAATCGACAGGTTCAGTTATTGAAAAAAACTTATCTACCTACCTGATGAAAGATGGTCAGCTTTGTGATGGCAGTAAAATAGATGAGCGCGGTGCGTATTGCCGCTTTGTCAGTCAGCAAATCACGTTTACGGCTGAAGGGTGCGATGACGCCAGAGTAACAGTCGCGCCAACACAGCACCCTATTACCGACCGGCAACTGCACGATATGTTAGTGCGTGTTGATACCAGTAACAGGCAGGCAATAGACTCCACGTGTCGCTTTCAGTATGTATTGAATATGTTGTAGCATTATTTCACCGACCAGTTAGCTGGTCGGTGAAAGTACATGTTGATAATGATGTCAGGGCAACTCAGGCGGCAACCACTCTTCCACTTCAATCAACACTAATAAAGCTGCATCACCGCCGTACTCTTTCGGTGCCTGGTGAAACGCCATCACATGGGGATGTTGCGCCAGCCACAGCGGCGTTTGCTGCTTCAAAATATGCTTACCATGACCATGCATCACGCAGGCGCAAAACACATGTTCACGACGGCAGGCGGCAATCAGAGCCCCAAGTTCCTGCTTAGCTTGCAACTGCGTCAAACCGTGTAAATCTAAAAACAACTCCGGCGAATAATCGCCGCGGCGCAGTTTCTTCGCTTCAAAGTGGCTGACATCCGGACGGACATATTTCACCGGACCTTCGGTATTCAATAACGGTTGAAACTCATCGGAGAAATAATGGCTGGCATCGGCCTGTTCCTGAATTAACCGCTTGACCGGTACTTCGCTAATTTTTTTACGCAGCGGCCGATGGACGATGGTGTCCTGCTTTATCTGGCGGGTCCCCGCCATCAACTGGCGGAACAGCGCCTGGTCCTCCTCGCTAAGTGATGATTTCTTTTTCATTTACATCTCTCATTTCTAATTTTCCTACAGTTTACCCGACTCGTCGTCTAATCGATCGTTTTAAACGTATTTTTCCTCACTCACCGCGCGTGAATGCTGATTTATCGTCATCTTCATGGCAAACTAGCCGCCGAAATTAATGCGACCATGCCCTGGAGGAATACGTGGATAAAATTTTCGTTGATGAAGCAGTAAATGAGCTGCAAACCATTCAGGACATGTTGCGCTGGTCGGTGAGCCGCTTCAGCGCGGCAAATATCTGGTACGGCCACGGCACCGATAACCCGTGGGATGAAGCCGTACAACTGGTGCTGCCATCGCTCTACCTGCCGCTGGATATTCCGGAAGATATGCGCACCGCGCGTCTGACTTCCAGCGAAAAACATCGTATTGTTGAACGCGTGATCCGCCGCGTCAACGAACGCATTCCGGTGGCCTACCTGACCAACAAAGCCTGGTTCTGCGGCCATGAATTTTACGTCGATGAACGTGTGCTGGTGCCGCGCTCGCCGATTGGTGAACTTATCAACAATAAATTTGCCGGACTCATCAGCAAGCAACCGCAACACATTTTAGATATGTGCACCGGAAGCGGCTGTATTGCGATTGCCTGCGCTTATGCCTTCCCGGAAGCAGAAGTCGACGCGGTAGACATCTCTCCTGACGCGCTGGCGGTTGCTGAACAGAACATCGAAGAACATGGTCTGATCCACAACGTCATTCCGATTCGTTCCGATCTGTTCCGGGACTTGCCGAAAGTGCAGTACGACCTGATCGTCACTAACCCGCCGTACGTTGATGCGGAAGATATGTCCGACCTGCCAAATGAATACCGTCACGAGCCGGAACTGGGTCTGGCATCTGGTACTGACGGCCTGAAACTGACGCGTCGTATTCTCGGTAATGCGGCAGATTACCTTGCTGATGATGGTGTGCTGATTTGTGAAGTCGGCAACAGCATGGTACATCTTATGGAACAATATCCAGATGTTCCGTTCACCTGGCTGGAGTTTGATAACGGCGGCGATGGTGTGTTTATGCTCACCAAAGAGCAGCTGCTGGCGGCCCGTGAACATTTCGCGATTTATAAAGATTAAGTAAACACGCAAACACAACAATAACGGAGCCGTGATGGCTGGAAACACAATTGGACAACTCTTTCGCGTAACCACCTTCGGCGAATCGCACGGGCTGGCGCTCGGCTGCATCGTCGATGGTGTTCCGCCAGGTATTCCGCTGACGGAAGCGGACCTGCAACACGATCTCGACCGTCGTCGCCCTGGGACATCGCGCTATACCACCCAGCGTCGTGAGCCGGATCAGGTCAAAATTCTCTCCGGTGTTTTTGAAGGCGTTACTACCGGCACCAGCATTGGTTTGTTGATCGAAAACACTGACCAGCGTTCTCAGGATTACAGCGCAATTAAAGACGTTTTCCGTCCAGGCCATGCCGATTACACCTACGAACAAAAATATGGCCTGCGCGATTATCGCGGCGGCGGTCGTTCTTCCGCTCGCGAAACCGCCATGCGCGTTGCAGCAGGGGCGATTGCCAAAAAATATCTCGCTGAGAAATTTGGTATTGAAATTCGCGGCTGCCTGACCCAAATGGGCGACATTCCGCTGGAAATCAAAGACTGGTCTCAGGTCGAGCAAAATCCATTCTTCTGCCCGGATCCGGACAAAATCGAAGCCTTAGATGAACTGATGCGCGCGCTGAAAAAAGAGGGCGACTCTATTGGCGCGAAAGTCACCGTGGTGGCCAGTGGCGTCCCTGCCGGACTTGGCGAGCCGGTCTTTGATCGCCTGGATGCCGACATCGCCCACGCGCTGATGAGCATCAACGCGGTGAAAGGCGTGGAAATTGGCGACGGCTTTGACGTGGTGGCGCTGCGCGGCAGCCAGAACCGCGACGAAATCACCAAAGACGGTTTCCAGAGCAACCATGCGGGCGGCATTCTTGGTGGCATCAGCAGCGGGCAGCAAATTATCGCCCATATGGCGCTGAAACCAACCTCCAGCATTACTGTGCCTGGACGCACCATTAACCGCTTTGGCGAAGAAGTTGAGATGATCACCAAAGGCCGTCACGATCCTTGTGTTGGGATCCGCGCGGTGCCGATCGCGGAAGCGATGCTGGCGATCGTTTTAATGGATCACCTGTTACGGCAACGGGCGCAAAATGCTGATGTGAAGACTGATATTCCACGCTGGTAAAAATGAACAAAACTGCGATTGCGCTGCTGGCCCTGCTTGCCAGCAGCGCCAGCCTGGCAGCGACGCCGTGGCAAAAAATAACCCAACCTGTGCCGGGTAGTGCACAATCGATAGGCAGTTTTTCAAATGGCTGTATCGTTGGTGCTGACACGCTGCCGATACAGTCCGAACATTATCAGGTCATGCGTACCGATCAGCGTCGCTATTTCGGGCACCCGGACCTGGTGATGTTTATCCAGCGTCTGAGTAGCCAGGTGAGCAATCTGGGTATGGGCACGGTGCTGATTGGCGATATGGGAATGCCTGCTGGTGGGCGTTTCAATGGTGGTCACGCCAGTCATCAGACCGGACTGGATGTGGACATCTTCCTGCAACTGCCGAAAAAACGCTGGACCTCCGCGCAACTCTTGCGCCCGCAAGCATTAGATTTGGTTTCCCGCGACGGTAAACACGTTGTCCCCACGCTGTGGAAGCCCGAAATTTTCAGCTTGATTAAACTCGCCGCGCAGGACAAAGACGTCACGCGCATTTTTGTTAATCCGGCGATTAAACAACAACTTTGCCTTGATGCGGGCACCGATCGCGACTGGTTGCGCAAAGTGCGACCCTGGTTCCAGCATCGCGCCCATATGCATGTACGATTACGTTGTCCTGCCGATAGTCTGGAGTGTGAAGATCAACCTTTACCGCCACCGGGCGATGGTTGCGGGGCAGAACTGCAAAGCTGGTTTGAACCTCCAAAACCGGGAACAACAAAGCCTGAGAAGAAGACACCGCCTCCGTTGCCGCCTTCCTGCCAGGCGCTACTGGATGAGCACGTGATCTAATGGAAACGTTTAATAGCCTGTTTATGGTTTCCCCGCTGTTGCTGGGACTCCTCTTTTTTGTCGCCATACTGGCGGGATTTATCGACTCTATTGCCGGTGGTGGTGGGCTACTCACCATTCCGGCATTAATGGCGGCGGGGATGTCTCCGGCTAACGCGCTGGCAACCAATAAACTGCAAGCCTGCGGTGGCTCTATTTCTGCCACTATCTACTTTATTCGCCGCAAAGTGGTTAGCTTAAGCGATCAGAAACTCAATATCGCCATGACCTTTATCGGCTCAATGAGCGGCGCTTTGCTGGTGCAGTACGTTCAGGCTGATGTCTTGCGGCAGATTTTGCCCATTCTGGTGATTTGTATTGGTCTTTATTTCTTACTGATGCCCAAACTGGGAGAAGAAGATCGCCAGCGTCGGATGTATGGACTGCCATTTGCGCTGGTAGCAGGGGGCTGCGTTGGTTTTTACGATGGATTCTTTGGCCCGGCTGCCGGATCGTTTTACGCGTTAGCCTTCGTTACGCTGTGCGGCTTTAACCTCGCCAAAGCCACGGCCCACGCCAAATTACTCAACGCAACGTCTAATATCGGCGGTTTACTGCTGTTTATTCTCGGCGGCAAAGTGATTTGGGCAACAGGATTCGTGATGCTGGTGGGGCAGTTCCTCGGCGCGCGCATGGGGTCAAGACTGGTGTTGAGCAAAGGACAAAAGCTGATTCGCCCGATGATTGTTATCGTCTCGGCGGTGATGAGTGCCAAATTACTTTATGATAGCCACGGACAGGAGATCCTCCACTGGTTGGGGATGAACTAATGAATAGTACACACCACTATGAGCAGTTGATTGAAATTTTTAATAGCTGCTTTGCCGATGAATTTAATACCCGTCTGATTAAAGGCGACGACGAACCGATCTATCTTCCTGCTGATGCTGAAGTACCGTATAACCGAATCGTCTTTGCTCACGGCTTTTATGCCAGCGCAATTCATGAGATTTCGCACTGGTGTATTGCCGGGAAAGCGCGCCGTGAGCTGGTTGATTTCGGCTACTGGTATTGTCCGGACGGACGCGATGCCCAAACGCAAGGCCAGTTTGAAGATGTTGAAGTGAAGCCGCAGGCGCTGGACTGGTTGTTCTGTGTGGCGGCGGGATATCCGTTTAATGTCAGTTGCGACAATCTGGAAGGGGATTTCGAACCGGACCGCGTGGTATTTCAACGGCGGGTACATGCACAGGTGATGGATTATCTGGCAAACGGTATTCCCGAGCGTCCGGCACGCTTCATTAAAGCACTACAAAATTATTATCACACGCCGGAGCTTACGGCGGAACAGTTCCCGTGGCCGGAAGCGCTCAACTGAAGCCTGCGCCACGTTTTACAATGAGGAAAGAAGATGATCGCGGAGTTTGAATCACGCATTCTGGCATTAATCGACGGTATGGTTGACCATGCCAGTGATGATGAGTTGTTTGCCAGTGGGTATTTGCGTGGCCACCTGACATTAGCCATCGCAGAACTGGAAAGTGGTGATGACCACTCCGCCCAGGCGGTACATACGACCGTTAGCCAGAGTCTGGAAAAAGCCATTGGTGCCGGTGAGTTGTCGCCGCGAGACCAGGCGCTGGTGACCGATATGTGGGAAAATCTGTTTCAACAGGCTTCACAGCAGTAAGTTGTTGGCGTCTGGAGCGTCATGCCTGATGCGACGCTTATCGCGTCTTATCAGGCCTACAGGTTTCACGTAGGTCGGATAAGGCGTTCACGCCGCATCCGACATTGAGTGCATAATGCCTGATGCGACGCTTACCGCGTCTTATCAGGCCTACAGGTTTCACGTAGGTCGGATAAGGCGTTCACGCCGCATCCGACATTGAGTGCATAATGCCTGATGCGACGCTTACTGCGTCTTATCAGGCCTACAGATTTCACGTAGGTCGGATAAGGCGTTCACGCCGCATCCGACAAACGCTGCCAAAGCAGATTACCCCGCCTTAATCGCTTTACCCTTCAACAACTTCCGCACCCATAACCGATTTGGATTTAACGCCGCCAGCGTATTGCTATCCATCGGAATCGGTTCGTCGCTCATCTGCGCTGCCAGAATCTCGGCACACAGCGGGGCAGAACACAAACCACGCGAACCTAAAGCCGCAAGCATAAAAAGATCGTCATAAATCGGCGCGCTGACCGCGTTGTCTTTCTGTTCCGCCAGAGAGGCATATTCTGCGAGCGTTGCCTCATAATCAGGGACATTGCCTACCATTGGCAGATGATCACGAGTGGCACAACGCACACCGCAGCGAGCGTCTTTATCACTGACATCAACCTCTTTTGCCCACTGCGCCTGTGGGAAACAATCAATCAACCGCTGGCGATTCTGCTGCTGATCTTCATCACTGTACGCCGTATCTTCGCTGCCGCGATGATAACTGGCACCAATACAATGGTGCTGATTCGCCGGATTTTGTGGCGTGAGATAACCGTCATAGCACAGCACCTGCTTCAGCTTCACCAGTTCCGGCGTTGTTGGAATATGGCTGACCTGACCGGCAACGGAATACATCGGCAGAGACGACGTTTGGCTGAAACCGCTGATTTGATGCCCGTTCGCCAGTACCACTACACTGTGTGTTGCTTGCTGATCACCTGCAAAATTCAACAACCAACAGTCATCCTGACGGGATAAATCCTTTAACTGATATTGATAATGAATCTGCAAACCCTGCTGTTGTGCCAGCTTAAGCACATTACGGGTCAGCTCTGCCGGACACAGCCAACCACCTTGCGGATAAGTAATACCGCTGCAATTTGTCGCAACGCCCGTAATTTGTTCAACCGCCTTAGCATCAACGGCCACAGCCAGTTCTGCGGGTAAATCCATCGACAGCATTTGTGCGATTTTATGCTGGCTTTTTTCATCCCAGCCTAACTGCGTGACGCCGCACCAGTCATGATCAAATTTAACAGGCAATAAATCGTAAAGCCGACGAGCAAAAGTAAACGCATTGGAGAAAAACCGGTTTAGTGCTTCATCATGTTTACTTAAGAGCGGATACAGCGCCCCCTGGCGATTGCCGGAAGCACCGAGCGCGGGGGCCTCATCTGCACAATAAAGTGTAACCTGCCATCCACGACGTAATAGCGCCAGCGACAACAATGCGCTGGCGATACCACCGCCAATAATCGCCGCTTCCCGTTTGTGACTACCCGTACGGTTAAACCACGGCGTGGAGCAGGGGAGGGGTAATGTCTGTTCCATTACCCCACAAAGCATCTCCCGTTTACGCCCAAACCCTTTGCGCTTTTGCATGGTGAATCCGGCTTCCTGCAAACCCCGGCGGACAAAACCGGCAGACGTAAATGTCGCCAGAGTGCCACCCGGACGCGCCAGCCTTGCCATGGCGTTAAACAGATTTTGCGTCCACATATCCGGGTTCTTCGCTGGTGCAAAGCCGTCCAGAAACCAGGCGTCTACTTTTTGATTTAGCGAATCGTCCAGTTGGCTAGTCAGTTCGTTAATATCGCCAAACCATAAATCCAGCGTCACGCGGCCTTCATCGAGCAATAAACGATGGCAACCGGGCAAGGGCAAAGGCCACTGCGCCTGAAGTTTTTCTGCCCACGGTGCCAGTTCTGGCCAGTGTTGATGCGCTAATCCTAAATCCGCACGAGTGAGGGGAAATTTCTCAAAACTAATGAAATGTAAGCGTTGTAATTGCGCTTGCGGATGAGCTTCGCGAAACTGATCAAATGCCTGCCATAGCGTCAGGAAGTTTAATCCGGTGCCGAAGCCGCTCTCTGCTACCACAAACAGAGGATGCGGATGTTCAGGAAAGCGTGCCTCTAATTGGTTACCCCCAAGAAAAACATAGCGTGTCTCTTCCAGTCCGTTATCGTTGGAAAAATAGACATCGTCAAAATCTCGGGAAACAGGTGTACCCTCAGCATTAAATTCGAGGTTGGCAGGTTGTATGGCGTAGTGTTTCACGTAAGTTACTCGTCTTACAGGCGGTGGCTCGATCTTAGCGATGTGTGTCAGGCTGCGCAAATTTCTCTATTAATTGGCTGATCGGACTTGTTCGGCGTACAAGTGTACGCTATTGTGCATTCGAAACTTACTCTATGTGCGACTTACAGAGGTATTGAATGAAACGTGCAGTGATTACTGGCCTGGGCATTGTTTCCAGCATCGGTAATAACCAGCAGGAAGTCCTGGCATCTCTGCGTGAAGGACGTTCAGGGATCACTTTCTCTCAGGAGCTGAAGGATTCCGGCATGCGTAGCCACGTCTGGGGCAACGTAAAACTGGATACCACTGGCCTCATTGACCGCAAAGTTGTGCGCTTTATGAGCGACGCATCCATTTATGCATTCCTTTCTATGGAGCAGGCAATTGCAGATGCTGGCCTCTCCCCGGAAGCTTATCAGAATAACCCGCGCGTTGGCCTGATTGCAGGTTCTGGCGGCGGTTCCCCGCGTTTCCAGGTGTTCGGCGCTGACGCTATGCGTAGCCCGCGCGGCCTGAAAGCGGTTGGCCCGTATGTGGTCACCAAAGCGATGGCATCTGGCGTTTCTGCCTGCCTCGCCACGCCGTTTAAAATTCACGGCGTTAACTACTCCATCAGCTCCGCGTGTGCGACTTCCGCACACTGTATCGGTAACGCAGTAGAGCAGATCCAACTGGGCAAACAGGACATCGTGTTTGCTGGAGGCGGCGAAGAGCTGTGCTGGGAAATGGCTTGCGAATTCGACGCGATGGGTGCGCTGTCTACTAAATACAACGACACCCCGGAAAAAGCCTCCCGTACTTACGACGCTCACCGTGACGGTTTCGTTATCGCTGGCGGCGGCGGTATGGTAGTAGTTGAAGAGCTGGAACACGCGCTGGCGCGTGGGGCTCACATCTATGCTGAAATCGTTGGTTACGGCGCAACGTCTGATGGTGCAGACATGGTTGCTCCGTCTGGCGAAGGCGCAGTTCGCTGCATGCAGATGGCGATGCACGGTGTTGATACGCCAATCGACTACCTGAACTCTCACGGTACTTCAACTCCGGTTGGCGACGTGAAAGAGCTGGCGGCTATCCGTGAAGTATTCGGTGATAAGAGCCCGGCGATTTCTGCAACCAAAGCCATGACCGGTCACTCTCTGGGCGCTGCGGGTGTGCAGGAAGCTATCTACTCTCTGCTGATGCTGGAACACGGCTTTATCGCACCGAGCATCAACATTGAAGAGCTGGACGAGCAGGCTGCGGGTCTGAACATCGTGACCGAAACGACCGATCGCGAACTGACTACCGTTATGTCTAACAGCTTCGGCTTCGGCGGCACCAACGCCACGCTGGTAATGCGTAAGCTGAAAGATTAATAGGTCGGGTAAAACGCGACAGCCTCGCATCCGACGATACGCACCAATGCCGCATCCGACAGTAACGCAAAAGGGAGCCCGATGGTTCCCTTTTTCACATCATTGACAATCGCCGCCTGTTCCAGGCAAACTTCCCGCTTTGTTGATTTCCTTCTGAAAAAACGTACGCGTTAAATCCTGCCAACGCACCGTAACCCTGAAAACCAGAGAGATAAGACGGGGAGAATCCTCGCCTTGCGCTGCATTCTGGAGTAATGCATGACTGCTGTAAGCCAAACAGAAACACGATCTTCTGCCAATTTTTCGCTCTTCCGCATCGCTTTTGCGGTTTTTCTAACCTACTTGACCGTAGGGCTGCCGTTGCCGGTTATCCCGCTGTTTGTTCATCATGAACTGGGCTATGGCAACACCATGGTCGGGGTTGCCGTCGGCGTTCAGTTTCTGGCTACGGTACTGACGCGTGGCTACGCCGGGCGACTGGCCGATCAATATGGCGCAAAACGTTCGGCGCTTCAGGGGATGTTAGCTTGTGGTCTGGCGGGGGGCGCACTGCTGTTGGCGGCGATTTTGCCCATCTCCGCACCGTTCAAATTTACTCTGTTGGTCGTCGGACGTTTGATTCTTGGCTTTGGTGAAAGCCAGTTACTGACGGGCGCTCTGACCTGGGGATTGGGCATCGTTGGACCAAAACATTCCGGCAAAGTGATGTCATGGAACGGAATGGCGATTTACGGTGCCCTCGCTGTTGGTGCGCCGCTTGGCCTGTTGATTCATAGCCATTACGGTTTTGCTGCCCTGGCGCTCACCACAATGGCATTACCCATACTGGCGTGGGCCTGTAACGGCACAGTGCGCAAAGTACCGGCCCTGGCGGGAGAACGTCCATCGCTGTGGAGCGTTGTCGGGCTTATCTGGAAACCAGGGTTAGGTCTGGCGCTACAAGGTGTTGGTTTTGCGGTTATCGGAACTTTCGTTTCGCTCTACTTTGCCAGCAAAGGATGGGCGATGGCGGGCTTTACTCTTACCGCGTTTGGCGGGGCATTTGTCGTGATGCGCGTAATGTTTGGCTGGATGCCGGACCGTTTTGGCGGCGTGAAAGTGGCGATTGTTTCTCTGCTTGTAGAAACAGTGGGCTTGTTGCTGCTCTGGCAGGCGCCAGGTGCGTGGGTCGCATTAGCGGGCGCGGCCTTAACCGGAGCTGGATGTTCGCTTATCTTTCCAGCGCTGGGCGTGGAGGTGGTTAAACGTGTACCGTCACAAGTTCGTGGCACCGCACTGGGCGGATACGCCGCGTTTCAGGATATCGCCCTCGGCGTCTCCGGGCCGCTGGCGGGAATGCTGGCGACCACGTTTGGTTACTCTTCGGTATTTCTTGCAGGGGCGATCTCTGCGGTGCTGGGAATTATTGTCACGATACTGTCGTTTCGTCGGGGTTAACGAACCAGCCAGACCAGCATCAGGATAATCGCGACTAATAGTATCCACAGCGCGGGACGCGTTGCCATGTTTTGCAACGTGTCCATCATCGGTGGAAAAGGATTAAGCAGCGGTTGCATATCACGCGGATCAATCCCTTTAACCCGCCGTTGATAAAGCTGATTAAGGATATCCTCAGCCTGGGCTGAAGAAAGCGATGATTGTGCAGAAAGGCCATATTTTTGCTGGATATATGCCGATAACGCCGCTAGTTCACTGGCATCTAAAGGTTGTTTCAGCGCCATCTGTAGTGATTCCAGCGTCGGCGTATTTTGCTGGCTTAGCGTCTGACGCGCCTGCAGCCAGGTCACCAGATGGTTAAACAGTTTCGCTGGAATTAACTCACCATCTTTCACCCCGGAAAGTTCCAGCATCGATTGCCAGATCTGCTTGCTGGGTTCTCCCGTTGCCGCCGCAAGTTTGGTAACCAGCTGTTTGAGCGTATTGTGCTCCGCCGGTAATAACGGACGGTCGGTCGCCTCGCGCTGCTGCGGTTGCGGGATAACCATCTTCCCTTCCTGCAACAGGGTGAGAATGGTTTTTAATTGCTCCGGTGAGAGCTGATTCAGTGGCGTCTGACCAAAGTTATGACGAATATAATCCGTGACCGCCTGACGATTATTCCCCAGGCGTAAATACTCACCCAATTGGGCTAAAAGCTGGCGGGCAGAATGGCTTTTTTGCGCGGTCAGCAAACGTTGCGCCAGATTATGCTCAGCGGCGGGAAAGTGACGCGAAAGCAGCGGCGAATCTCCCGACAGGCCAATATCATGCCTGATACCCGCCCACAGTTCTGCTCTTTGCTGTTGCGTCAGCGAAGTCACTTTCGTCATTAAGCTTTCCAGCGAAGTACGTTGCTGACTGGATAAAGGCTGATTGCCCGCGCCAGACGGCAGGTTATCTCCCTGACCTGGTGGTTGCCCAGGAGGAGGGCCGGAAATAGGTTGTATCATTACGTATCCTTATACCTGAAATCATCGCAAGTATGCCTGGCCGCGAGATTATGGCACACTTGTCCGGTTAACTCTCGTCTCATACAGGTAACACAAACGTGAAAATCCTTGTTGATGAAAATATGCCTTATGCCCGCGACTTATTTAGCCGTTTGGGTGAGGTGACTGCGGTTCCGGGGCGTCCAATCCCAGTAGCTCAACTGGCAGATGCGGATGCGCTGATGGTGCGTTCGGTCACGAAAGTGAATGAATCTTTGCTGGCAGGAAAACCCATTAAATTTGTTGGCACAGCCACAGCGGGAACCGACCATGTCGATGAAGCATGGTTAAAGCAGGCGGGAATTGGTTTTTCCGCAGCACCTGGCTGTAATGCGATTGCGGTGGTGGAATATGTTTTCTCCTCACTGCTGATGCTTGCTGAACGCGATGGATTTTCACTGCATGAGCGTACCGTGGGGATCGTGGGCGTTGGTAACGTTGGTCGGCGTTTACAGGCGCGACTGGAAGCGCTGGGGATCAAAACCTTGCTTTGCGATCCGCCGCGTGCCGATCGTGGGGATGAGGGCGATTTCCGTTCGTTGGATGAATTAGTCCAGCATGCGGATATCCTGACATTCCATACGCCACTCTTTAAAGACGGACCGTACAAAACGCTGCATCTGGCGGACGAAAAACTGATTCGTAACCTGAAGCCGGGAGCGATCTTGATTAACGCCTGCCGTGGCGCAGTCGTCGATAATACTGCCCTGTTGACCTGTCTGAATGAAGGTCAGAAGTTAAGCGTAGTGCTGGATGTCTGGGAAGGCGAACCGGAACTCAACGTAGAATTGCTGAAAAAAGTGGATATCGGCACGCCGCATATTGCGGGCTACACCCTCGAAGGTAAAGCCCGTGGCACTACGCAAGTATTTGAAGCGTATAGCAAGTTTATTGGGCATGAGCAACACGTTGCGCTTGATACGTTGCTACCCGCGCCAGAGTTTGGCCGTATTACACTGCATGGTCCGCTCGATCAACCGACGCTGAAAAGGCTGGTGCATTTGGTGTATGATGTGCGCCGCGATGACGCACCGCTGCGTAAAGTCGCCGGGATACCGGGTGAGTTCGATAAACTGCGCAAAAACTATCTTGAGCGCCGTGAATGGTCATCTCTGTATGTGATTTGTGATGACGCCAGTGCGGCATCATTGCTGTGTAAACTGGGTTTTAACGCCGTTCATCATCCGGCACGTTAATCTCTTCTTCATGCTCTCTGCTGTAACATTGGCAGAGAGCTTTGCTATTTCTGGAGTAAACCACCATGTCTGAAGGCTGGAACATTGCCGTCCTGGGCGCAACTGGCGCTGTGGGCGAAGCCCTGCTTGAAACGCTGGCTGAACGTCAGTTCCCGGTTGGGGAAATTTATGCACTGGCACGTAACGAAAGCGCAGGCGAACAACTGCGCTTTGGTGGTAAGACAATCACCGTGCAGGATGCCGCTGAATTCGACTGGACGCAGGCGCAACTGGCGTTTTTTGTCGCAGGCAAAGAAGCTACCGCTGCCTGGGTTGAAGAAGCGACCAACTCAGGTTGCCTGGTGATCGACAGCAGCGGATTGTTTGCTCTCGAACCTGACGTACCGCTGGTGGTGCCGGAAGTTAACCCGTTTGTACTGACCGATTACCGCAACCGAAATGTCATCGCCGTACCGGACAGCCTGACCAGCCAGCTGTTGGCAGCACTGAAACCGTTAATCGATCAGGGCGGTTTGTCACGTATCAGCGTCACCAGCCTGATTTCTGCCTCCGCCCAGGGTAAAAAAGCGGTCGATGCGTTAGCAGGGCAGAGTGCGAAACTGTTGAACGGTATTCCGATTGATGAAGAGGATTTCTTCGGTCGTCAGCTGGCGTTCAACATGCTGCCGTTACTGCCGGATAGCGAAGGTAGCGTGCGTGAAGAACGTCGTATCGTTGACGAAGTACGCAAAATTCTGCAAGACGAAGGGCTGATGATTTCGGCAAGTGTTGTTCAGGCACCGGTATTTTACGGTCATGCTCAGATGGTCAACTTTGAAGCTCTGCGTCCGCTGGCGGCAGAAGAAGCGCGTGATGCGTTTGCCCAGGGCGAAGATATTGTGCTCTCTGAAGAGAACGAATTCCCGACGCAGGTGGGGGATGCTTCTGGTACGCCGCATCTTTCCGTTGGCTGCGTACGCAATGACTACGGTATGCCGGAGCAAGTCCAGTTCTGGTCAGTGGCCGATAATGTTCGCTTTGGCGGCGCGCTGATGGCAGTAAAAATCGCCGAGAAACTGGTGCAGGAGTATCTGTACTAATGTCCGACCAGCAACAACCGCCAGTTTACAAAATTGCGCTGGGCATTGAGTACGACGGCAGTAAGTATTACGGCTGGCAACGGCAGAACGAAGTACGCAGTGTGCAGGAGAAACTGGAAAAGGCACTCTCTCAGGTGGCGAACGAACCGATCACCGTCTTTTGTGCCGGGCGTACCGACGCAGGCGTACACGGTACAGGGCAGGTTGTGCATTTCGAAACTACCGCGCAGCGTAAAGACGCTGCGTGGACGTTGGGCGTAAATGCGAATTTACCTGGTGACATCGCCGTGCGTTGGGTTAAAGCTGTACCTGATGATTTTCATGCCCGATTTAGCGCCACGGCTCGCCGTTATCGCTACATCATCTACAATCATCGGCTGCGTCCGGCAGTGCTGAGTAAAGGGGTAACCCATTTTTACGAACCGCTGGACGCTGAACGGATGCATCGGGCCGCGCAATGCCTGCTGGGCGAGAATGATTTCACCTCGTTCCGTGCGGTGCAGTGCCAGTCCCGAACCCCGTGGCGCAATGTTATGCATATTAACGTCACGCGTCACGGTCCTTATGTGGTGGTAGATATCAAAGCAAATGCCTTTGTACATCATATGGTGAGGAATATTGTCGGCAGCCTGATGGAAGTCGGTGCCAACAACCAGCCGGAGAGCTGGATAGCAGAACTGCTGGCAGCAAAGGACAGAACGCTGGCGGCAGCAACGGCAAAAGCGGAAGGGCTGTATCTGGTCGCGGTGGATTACCCTGACCGGTTTGATCTTCCAAAACCGCCAATGGGCCCGCTATTTCTGGCGGACTAACGAGAATAATGCTCGGAAAATTTCAGGCTGTAGCCAACGTAGTTACAGCCTGAAAGATGACGAGTACAAGGCATAGGCTAATATGGACCTGATTTATTTCCTCATCGATTTTATCCTGCACATTGACGTGCATCTGGCAGAACTGGTCGCAGAGTACGGCGTCTGGGTTTATGCCATCCTGTTTTTGATTTTGTTCTGTGAAACCGGTCTGGTGGTAACGCCGTTCTTACCGGGAGATTCGCTGCTGTTTGTTGCAGGGGCACTGGCCTCGCTTGAAACCAACGATCTCAATGTTCATATGATGGTGGTACTGATGTTAATTGCCGCGATTGTTGGTGATGCGGTCAACTACACCATAGGACGGTTGTTCGGTGAAAAGTTATTCAGTAATCCGAACTCGAAAATTTTTCGTCGTAGCTATCTCGACAAAACTCATCAGTTTTATGAAAAACACGGCGGCAAAACCATTATTCTCGCCCGTTTTGTGCCAATCGTCAGAACGTTTGCCCCCTTTGTCGCAGGGATGGGCCACATGTCGTACCGTCATTTCGCTGCCTATAACGTGATCGGCGCACTGTTGTGGGTACTGCTTTTTACCTACGCAGGCTATTTCTTCGGTACAATTCCGATGGTTCAGGATAACCTTAAGCTGCTGATCGTCGGGATTATTGTGGTTTCCATTTTGCCGGGCGTCATCGAAATTATCCGTCACAAACGCGCTGCGGCACGCGCCGCAAAATAAAAAGTAACTCCGCGGTTCGACCACTTTTTTATCCAAAGTTTCGGGCTGTTATGTTTTAATGTGCAACATTCATGGTCTGTTGGGGGCAAAAATGGCATTATGCGTCCCCAAAGATAAAACTGGCATCGAACCAGGTTCAGACAGAAAGGTCCCTAATGAGCTGGATTGAACGAATTAAAAGCAACATTACTCCCACCCGCAAGGCGAGCATTCCTGAAGGGGTGTGGACTAAGTGTGATAGCTGCGGTCAGGTTTTATACCGCGCTGAGCTGGAACGTAATCTTGAGGTCTGTCCGAAGTGTGACCATCACATGCGTATGACAGCGCGTAATCGCCTGCATAGCCTGTTAGATGAAGGAAGCCTTGTGGAGCTGGGTAGCGAGCTTGAGCCGAAAGATGTGCTGAAGTTTCGTGACTCCAAGAAATATAAAGACCGTCTGGCATCTGCGCAGAAAGAAACCGGCGAAAAAGATGCGCTGGTGGTGATGAAAGGCACCCTGTATGGAATGCCGGTTGTCGCTGCGGCATTCGAGTTCGCCTTTATGGGCGGTTCCATGGGGTCTGTGGTAGGTGCACGTTTCGTACGTGCCGTTGAGCAGGCGCTGGAAGATAACTGCCCGCTGATCTGCTTCTCCGCCTCTGGTGGCGCACGTATGCAGGAAGCACTGATGTCGCTGATGCAGATGGCGAAAACCTCTGCGGCGCTGGCAAAAATGCAGGAGCGCGGCTTGCCGTACATCTCCGTGCTGACCGACCCGACCATGGGCGGTGTTTCTGCAAGTTTCGCCATGCTGGGCGATCTCAACATCGCTGAACCGAAAGCGTTAATCGGCTTTGCCGGTCCGCGTGTTATCGAACAGACCGTTCGCGAAAAACTGCCGCCAGGATTCCAGCGCAGTGAATTCCTGATCGAGAAAGGTGCGATTGACATGATCGTCCGTCGTCCGGAAATGCGCCTGAAACTGGCGAGCATTCTGGCGAAGTTGATGAATTTGCCAGCGCCGAATCCTGAAGCGCCGCGTGAAGGCGTAGTGGTGCCACCGGTACCGGATCAGGAACCTGAGGCCTGATAACTGATAAGGGCAGGGCCACTGGCTCTGCCCTTTTGCTATTCTCACCGTAACGAATCAGCGGATACCATGATTATCAAACGCACTCCTCAAGCCGCGTCGCCTCTGGCTTCGTGGCTTTCTTATCTGGAAAACCTGCACAGTAAAACTATCGATCTTGGCCTTGAGCGCGTAAGCCAGGTCGCGGCACGTCTTGGCGTTCTGAAACCAGCGCCATTTGTATTTACCGTTGCGGGTACGAATGGCAAAGGCACCACCTGCCGTACGCTGGAGTCGATTCTGATGGCGGCAGGGTACAAAGTGGGCGTCTACAGTTCGCCGCATCTGGTGCGTTATACCGAGCGCGTTCGTGTGCAGGGCCAGGAATTGCCGGAATCGGCCCACACAGCCTCTTTTGCGGAGATTGAATCAGCACGCGGTGATATTTCCCTGACCTATTTCGAGTACGGTACGCTGTCGGCGTTGTGGCTGTTCAAACAGGCACAACTTGACGTGGTGATTCTGGAAGTAGGGCTGGGCGGACGTCTGGATGCAACCAATATTGTCGATGCTGATGTTGCGGTGGTGACCAGCATTGCGCTGGATCATACCGACTGGTTGGGGCCAGATCGCGAAAGCATTGGTCGTGAGAAAGCAGGGATTTTCCGCAATGAAAAACCGGCAATTGTCGGAGAGCCTGAAATGCCTTCTACCATTGCTGATGTGGCGCAGGAAAAAGGCGCACTGTTACAACGTCGGGGCGTTGAGTGGAACTATTCCGTCACCGATCATGACTGGACGTTTAGCGATGCTCACGGCACGCTGGAAAATCTGCCGTTGCCGCTTGTCCCGCAACCGAATGCCGCAACGGCACTGGCGGCACTGCGTGCCAGCGGGCTGGAGGTCAGTGAAAATGCCATTCGCGACGGGATTGCCAGCGCAATTTTGCCGGGACGTTTCCAGATTGTGAGCGAGTCGCCACGCGTTATTTTTGATGTCGCGCATAATCCACATGCGGCGGAATATCTCACCGGGCGTATGAAAGCGCTACCGAAAAACGGGCGCGTGCTGGCGGTTATCGGTATGCTACATGATAAAGATATTGCCGGAACTCTGGCCTGGTTGAAAAGCGTGGTTGATGACTGGTATTGTGCGCCACTGGAAGGGCCGCGCGGTGCCACGGCAGAACAACTGCTTGAGCATTTGGGTAACGGCAAATCATTTGATAGCGTTGCGCAGGCATGGGATGCCGCAATGGCGGACGCTAAAGCGGAAGATACCGTGCTGGTGTGTGGTTCGTTCCACACGGTCGCACATGTCATGGAAGTGATTGACGCGAGGAGAAGCGGTGGCAAGTAAGTTTCAGAATCGGTTAGTGGGTACGATCGTGCTGGTGGCGCTGGGGGTGATTGTACTTCCAGGGTTGCTGGACGGGCAGAAAAAACATTATCAGGATGAGTTCGCGGCTATCCCGCTGGTGCCAAAAGCGGGCGATCGCGATGAGCCTGATATGATGCCAGCCGCCACCCAGGCGCTGCCGACGCAGCCCCCGGAAGGCGCAGCGGAAGAGGTACGGGCAGGTGATGCCGCAGCACCGTCGCTCGATCCGGCCACTCTTGCAGCTAATAACACCGAGTTTGAACCGGAACCTGCACCGGTCGCCCCACCGAAGCCGAAACCGGTGGAACCGCCTAAACCGAAGGTTGAAGCAGCACCTGCGCCGAAGCCAGAACCGAAACCGATCGTGGAAGAAAAAGCCGCCCCGACGGGTAAAGCGTATGTCGTCCAGCTGGGCGCGCTGAAAAATGCCGATAAAGTGAATGAGATTGTCGGTAAGCTGCGCGGCGCGGGTTATCGGGTTTATACGTCGCCATCCACGCCGGTGCAGGGTAAAATTACCCGTATTCTGGTTGGGCCAGATGCCTCGAAAGATAAGCTGAAAGGTTCGCTGGGTGAACTCAAGCAGCTTTCTGGCTTAAGTGGCGTGGTGATGGGCTATACACCGAATTAATACGGTTTTGCCTGATGCGACGAGGTCTGTGCAGGAGTAGAACCGTAGGTCGGATAAGGCGTTTACGCCGCATCCGACAATGATTGCCCGATGCCGCAAAGGCATGAAAAGTCGATGGCGTTGAATATTTTTTCAGCGCCATTTTTATTGATGCGCGGGAAGGAAATCCCTACGCAAACGTTTTCTTTTTCTGTTAGAATGCGCCCCGAACAGGATGACAGGGCGTAAAATCGTGGGACACATATGGTCTGGATTGATTACGCCATAATCGCGGTGATTGCTTTTTCCTCTCTGGTTAGCCTGATCCGCGGCTTTGTTCGTGAAACGTTATCGCTGGTGACATGGGGTTGTGCTTTCTTTGTCGCCAGTCATTACTACACTTACCTGTCAGTCTGGTTTACGGGCTTTGAAGACGAACTGGTTCGAAATGGGATTGCCATCGCGGTACTGTTTATCACGACACTGATCGTTGGTGCTATCGTGAACTTCGTGATAGGTCAGTTGGTTGAGAAAACCCACCTGACGGGCACCGACCGGGTGCTGGGCGTCTGTTTCGGTGCGTTGCGCGGTGTGTTGATTGTTGCTGCCATTCTCTTCTTTCTCGACTCCTTTACCGGGGTGTCGAAAAGCGAAGACTGGAGCAAATCACAGCTGATCCCGCAGTTCAGTTTTATCATCAGATGGTTTTTTGATTATCTGCAAAGCTCGTCAAGTTTCTTGCCCAGAGCGTAAGTGCTCTGAGATGTGGCTTAACGAGGAAAAAGACGTATGTGCGGTATTGTCGGTATCGCCGGTGTTATGCCGGTTAACCAGTCGATTTATGATGCCTTAACGGTGCTTCAGCATCGCGGTCAGGATGCCGCCGGCATCATCACCATTGATGCCAATAACTGCTTCCGTTTGCGTAAAGCGAACGGGCTGGTGAGCGATGTATTTGAAGCTCGCCATATGCAGCGTTTGCAGGGCAATATGGGCATTGGTCATGTGCGTTACCCCACGGCTGGTAGCTCCAGCGCCTCTGAAGCGCAGCCGTTTTACGTTAACTCCCCGTATGGCATCACGCTTGCCCACAACGGCAATCTGACCAACGCTCATGAGTTGCGTAAAAAACTGTTTGAAGAAAAACGCCGCCACATCAACACCACTTCCGACTCGGAAATTCTGCTTAATATCTTCGCCAGCGAGCTGGACAACTTCCGCCACTACCCGCTGGAAGCCGACAACATCTTCGCCGCCATCGCCGCTACAAACCGCTTAATCCGCGGTGCGTATGCCTGTGTGGCGATGATTATCGGCCACGGTATGGTGGCTTTCCGCGATCCTAACGGTATTCGTCCGCTGGTACTGGGAAAACGTGATATCGACGACAATCGCACAGAATATATGGTCGCTTCCGAAAGCGTTGCGCTCGATACCCTGGGCTTTGAGTTCCTGCGTGATGTCGCGCCGGGTGAAGCGATCTACATCACTGAAGAGGGGCAGTTGTTTACCCGTCAGTGCGCTGACAACCCAGTCAGCAATCCGTGCCTGTTCGAGTATGTTTACTTTGCCCGTCCGGACTCGTTCATCGACAAAATTTCCGTTTACAGCGCGCGTGTGAATATGGGCACCAAGCTGGGCGAGAAAATTGCTCGTGAATGGGAAGATCTGGATATCGACGTGGTGATCCCCATTCCGGAAACCTCGTGTGATATCGCGCTGGAAATCGCGCGTATTCTGGGCAAACCGTACCGCCAGGGCTTCGTTAAAAACCGCTATGTTGGCCGCACCTTCATCATGCCTGGCCAGCAGCTGCGTCGTAAGTCCGTGCGCCGTAAACTGAACGCCAACCGCGCCGAGTTCCGCGATAAAAACGTCCTGCTGGTCGACGACTCCATCGTCCGTGGCACCACTTCTGAGCAGATTATCGAGATGGCACGCGAAGCCGGAGCGAAGAAAGTGTATCTCGCCTCAGCGGCACCGGAAATTCGCTTCCCGAACGTTTACGGTATCGATATGCCGAGCGCCACGGAGCTTATCGCTCACGGTCGCGAAGTAGATGAAATTCGCCAGATCATCGGTGCTGACGGGTTGATTTTCCAGGACCTCAACGATTTGATCGAAGCCGTTCGCGCTGAAAATCCGGATATCCAGCAGTTTGAATGCTCGGTGTTCAACGGCGTTTACGTCACCAAAGATGTTGATCAGGGCTACCTCGATTTCCTTGATACTTTACGTAATGACGACGCCAAAGCCGTGCAACGTCAGAACGAAGTGGAAAATCTCGAAATGCATAACGAAGGATGATGCCTTCGCTCAGGGTGCCGGTCTGGCACCCTGACTTGCAACTCCCGCCGAAATCCTGCAAAGTCTGCCTGCAAGTCTGACAGGGCAACTATTTATGAAACGACTCATTGTGGGCATCAGCGGTGCCAGCGGCGCGATTTATGGCGTACGATTATTACAGGTTCTGCGCGATGTCACAGATATCGAAACGCATCTGGTAATGAGCCAGGCGGCGCGCCAGACCTTATCCCTTGAAACGGATTTCTCCCTGCGTGATGTGCAGGCATTAGCCGATGTCACGCACGATGCGCGCGATATTGCCGCCAGCATCTCTTCTGGTTCTTTCCAGACGTTGGGGATGGTGATTTTACCCTGTTCAATCAAAACCCTGTCCGGCATTGTGCATAGCTATACGGATGGCTTACTGACCCGTGCAGCAGACGTGGTGCTGAAAGAGCGTCGTCCGCTGGTGCTCTGCGTACGTGAAACACCGCTGCACTTAGGCCACCTGCGTTTAATGACTCAGGCGGCGGAAATCGGTGCGGTAATTATGCCTCCCGTTCCGGCATTTTATCATCGCCCACAATCCCTTGATGATGTGATAAATCAGACGGTTAACCGTGTTCTTGACCAGTTTGCGATAAATCTACCCGAAGATCTCTTTGCCCGCTGGCAGGGCGCATAACTCCACTGTTGCCCTGTTTCAGGGCAATTTTGCAACCGCGATCAAATCCTCAACATTTTGTTCCTGCCATTCAATCTAAACGCTGCGATCCAACCGCCATACCTGCTATCTTCAACTTCAGGACAATAATGCAACGTCTTATTAACATATTTTACATTGAATGTTGCTGCTGTCGGTAAGATGGCATAAGACCTGCATGAACAAGCCTGCAAACACACAACACAATACACAACATAAAAAAGCCATTTCACTTGAGGGTTATGTATGAAGAAGTCGATTCTCGCTCTGTCTTTGTTAGTCGGTATCTCCGCAGCGGCTTCCAGCTATGCGGCGCTGCCGGAGACGGTACGTATCGGAACCGATACCACCTATGCACCGTTCTCATCGAAAGATGCCAAAGGTGACTTTGTTGGCTTTGATATCGATCTCGGTAACGAGATGTGCAAACGGATGCAGGTGAAATGTACCTGGGTTGCCAGTGACTTTGACGCGCTGATCCCCTCACTGAAAGCGAAAAAGATCGACGCCATTATTTCGTCGCTCTCCATTACCGATAAACGTCAGCAGGAGATTGCCTTCTCCGACAAACTGTACGCCGCAGACTCTCGTCTGATTGCTGCCAAAGGTTCACCGATTCAGCCAACGCTGGATTCACTGAAAGGTAAACATGTGGGTGTGCTGCAGGGATCAACCCAGGAAGCTTACGCTAACGAGACCTGGCGTAGCAAAGGCGTGGATGTGGTGGCCTATGCCAACCAGGATTTGGTCTATTCCGATCTGGCTGCAGGACGCCTGGATGCCGCACTGCAGGATGAAGTGGCGGCCAGCGAAGGTTTCCTCAAGCAACCAGCCGGTAAAGAGTTCGCTTTTGCTGGCTCATCAGTGAAAGACAAAAAATACTTCGGTGACGGCACCGGTGTCGGGCTACGTAAAGATGATGCTGAACTGACGGCTGCGTTTAATAAGGCGCTTGGCGAGCTGCGTCAGGACGGCACCTACGACAAGATGGCGAAAAAGTATTTCGACTTTAATGTCTACGGTGACTGATACGTCGCAGGGAAGCTGTACCTGATGGAATGATCATGGTGCACGCCAGGTTTGTTGCACTATCGTGGTGCATTAAAATGCATACTTAAGCATTTTTAATGAAAAATAATACATCTAACGGGGCGGGATATTTTGCCTTGATGGTCAATTTTATGGCACGATAAGTGTAACAAACCTGTAAATATTCCCTATAAAAAGACTGTCAGTTGAGGACATTATGAAAAAACTGGTGCTATCGCTCTCTCTGGTTCTGGCCTTCTCCAGCGCAACGGCGGCGTTTGCTGCGATTCCGCAAAACATCCGCATCGGTACCGATCCGACCTATGCGCCATTTGAATCAAAAAATTCACAAGGTGAACTGGTTGGCTTCGACATCGATCTGGCGAAGGAATTGTGCAAACGCATCAATACGCAATGTACGTTTGTCGAAAACCCGCTGGATGCGTTAATCCCGTCCTTAAAAGCGAAGAAGATTGACGCCATCATGTCATCGCTTTCCATTACGGAAAAACGTCAGCAGGAAATTGCCTTCACCGACAAACTGTACGCTGCCGACTCTCGTCTGGTAGTGGCGAAAAATTCCGACATTCAGCCGACAGTCGAGTCGCTGAAAGGCAAGCGCGTAGGCGTATTGCAGGGCACCACCCAGGAGACGTTCGGTAACGAACACTGGGCACCAAAAGGCATTGAAATCGTCTCTTATCAGGGGCAGGACAACATTTATTCTGACCTGACTGCCGGACGTATTGATGCCGCATTCCAGGATGAGGTCGCCGCCAGCGAAGGTTTCCTCAAACAACCCGTTGGTAAAGATTACAAATTCGGTGGCCCGTCTGTTAAAGATGAAAAACTGTTTGGCGTAGGTACCGGCATGGGTCTGCGTAAAGAAGATAACGAATTGCGCGAGGCACTGAACAAAGCCTTTGCCGAAATGCGCGCTGACGGTACTTACGAGAAATTAGCGAAAAAGTACTTCGATTTTGATGTTTATGGTGGTTAATCGCCATCGGTGAAAGAAAGCCCGCTCCCTTCGGGTAACCGGAGGGAGACAAGAGGCGGTAATTCACCACACACGACAGGACAGGCTGCATGTTGTATGGGTTTTCAGGTGTTATTTTACAGGGTGCGCTCGTCACGCTGGAGCTGGCGATCAGCTCTGTAGTGCTCGCTGTAATCATCGGTTTAATTGGCGCTGGCGGTAAGCTCTCGCAAAATCGGCTTTCGGGCCTTATTTTCGAAGGCTACACCACGCTGATTCGTGGCGTGCCGGACTTGGTGTTGATGCTGCTGATTTTCTACGGTTTGCAGATTGCACTAAACACGGTGACGGAGGCGATGGGCGTCGGGCAGATTGATATCGATCCGATGGTCGCTGGTATTATTACTCTCGGTTTTATCTACGGTGCTTATTTTACCGAAACGTTCCGTGGCGCGTTTATGGCTGTGCCGAAAGGGCATATAGAGGCGGCGACGGCGTTCGGTTTTACTCGTGGGCAAGTGTTTCGGCGGATCATGTTTCCGGCGATGATGCGTTACGCCCTGCCAGGCATTGGCAACAACTGGCAGGTGATTCTCAAATCTACCGCTTTGGTTTCGTTACTCGGCCTGGAAGATGTGGTCAAAGCCACGCAACTGGCAGGCAAAAGTACCTGGGAACCGTTCTATTTCGCCATCGTCTGTGGCGTGATTTATCTGGTTTTCACCACCGTTTCCAATGGTGTGCTGCTGTTCCTTGAGCGCCGCTACTCCGTGGGTGTGAAGAGGGCTGAGCTGTGATCGAAATCTTACATGAATACTGGAAACCACTGCTGTGGACCGACGGTTATCGCTTTACTGGCGTGGCGATCACCCTGTGGCTGCTGATTTTGTCGGTTGTGATAGGTGGAGTTCTGGCGCTGTTTCTGGCGATTGGTCGCGTCTCCAGCAATAAATACATCCAGTTTCCAATCTGGTTATTTACCTATATTTTTCGCGGTACACCGCTGTATGTTCAATTGTTGGTGTTCTATTCCGGCATGTACACGCTGGAGATTGTTAAGGGTACCGAGTTCCTTAACGCCTTTTTCCGCAGTGGCCTGAATTGTACTGTGCTGGCGCTGACGCTTAACACCTGTGCTTACACCACCGAGATTTTTGCCGGAGCAATCCGTTCGGTACCGCACGGAGAAATTGAAGCCGCCAGAGCCTATGGCTTTTCGACCTTTAAAATGTATCGCTGCATTATTTTGCCTTCAGCGCTGCGTATTGCGTTACCGGCCTACAGTAATGAAGTAATCCTGATGCTGCACTCTACTGCGCTGGCGTTTACGGCCACGGTGCCGGATCTGCTGAAAATAGCCCGTGATATTAACGCTGCCACGTATCAACCTTTTACCGCCTTCGGTATCGCCGCGGTGCTCTATTTAATCATCTCTTATGTCCTGATCAGTCTGTTCCGCAAAGCGGAAAAACGCTGGTTGCAGCATGTGAAACCTTCTTCAACGCACTGAGAATACGATGTCCGAGAATAAATTAAACGTTATCGATTTGCACAAACGCTACGGCGAACACGAAGTGCTGAAAGGGGTCTCACTGCAAGCGAATGCCGGTGATGTCATAAGTATCATCGGTTCGTCGGGATCGGGGAAAAGTACCTTTCTGCGCTGCATTAACTTCCTCGAAAAACCGAGTGAAGGATCGATCGTCGTTAACGGCCAGACGATCAATCTGGTGCGCGATAAAGACGGTCAACTTAAAGTCGCCGATAAAAATCAGCTGCGCTTACTGCGCACACGCCTGACGATGGTATTCCAGCACTTCAATCTCTGGAGCCATATGACGGTGCTGGAAAACGTCATGGAAGCGCCGATTCAGGTGTTAGGCCTGAGCAAGCAGGAAGCGCGCGAGCGGGCGGTGAAGTATCTGGCGAAAGTCGGGATAGACGAACGTGCGCAGGGGAAATACCCGGTGCATCTGTCCGGTGGTCAGCAACAGCGTGTTTCCATCGCGCGGGCGCTGGCGATGGAACCGGAAGTTTTACTGTTTGATGAACCTACCTCGGCGCTCGATCCTGAACTGGTAGGCGAAGTGCTGCGTATTATGCAGCAACTGGCAGAAGAGGGAAAAACCATGGTGGTGGTGACTCACGAAATGGGCTTTGCTCGCCATGTTTCTACTCACGTCATTTTTCTCCATCAGGGGAAAATAGAGGAAGAAGGCGCGCCGGAGCAGTTATTTGGCAACCCGCAAAGCCCTCGTCTGCAACAGTTCCTTAAGGGATCGCTGAAATAATTCCCCCTCCGGTGGCTAACGCTGCCGGAGTATTTCATGGGTAATTTGCGAGTCCGCTTCCGCTGAAATGTAAAAGTTGCAGTCCGCTAAAAATACTTCTGAATTCGCTGTCCAAAGATAAAAACTGCCTGCTGCATTGGGTGTAAATCGTGGTTATTGTCGCGTCATCTTAAATTTGAGGGGTGACGGAACGCCATGACAATATCGACAACTTCCACGCCGCATGATGCGGTATTTAAATCTTTTTTACGCCATCCAGACACCGCGCGGGATTTTATTGATATTCATCTTCCCGCGCCGCTGCGCAAACTGTGTGATTTAA
The DNA here is from genome assembly GCF_002965245.1 of Escherichia sp. MOD1-EC6021. Lineage (NCBI taxonomy): Bacteria > Pseudomonadati > Pseudomonadota > Gammaproteobacteria > Enterobacterales > Enterobacteriaceae > Escherichia > Escherichia sp. MOD1-EC6021. The sequence goes on from NZ_PTRU01000001.1 coordinate 104,540, forward strand.
CGACGCTCAAACTGGAACCAAACAGTTTTATTGATGAAGACCTGCGGCAATATTATTCCGACCTCTTGTGGTCTGTGAAAACGCAGGAGGGAGCAGGTTATATTTATGTGGTGATAGAGCACCAAAGTAAGCCGGAAGAATTAATGGCTTTTCGCATGATGCGCTATTCCATTGCGGCGATGCAAAACCATCTTGATGCGGGCTATAAAGAGCTTCCATTGGTGATCCCCATGCTATTTTATCATGGTTGCAGAAGCCCTTATCCTTATTCACTCTGCTGGCTTGATGAATTTGCCGAGCCTGCGATAGCCCGCAAAATATATTCATCAGCATTTCCGCTGGTGGATATTACCGTGGTGCCGGATGACGAGATTATGCAACATCGCAAAATGGCGCTGTTGGAGTTAATTCAGAAACATATTCGCCAGCGCGATCTGTTGGGATTAGTCGATCAAATTGTTTCGCTGCTAGTTACAGGGAACACTAATGACAGACAGCTAAAAGCCCTGTTTAATTACGTATTACAAACGGGGGATGCCCAGCGTTTCCGTGCATTTATTGGTGAGATAGCGGAACGAGCACCACAAGAAAAGGAGAAACTGATGACCATTGCTGACAGATTACGTGAAGAAGGCGCAATGCAGGGCAAACACGAAGAAGCTCTGCGTATTGCTCAGGAGATGCTGGAAAAAGGATTTGACCACGAAGTCATCCTGACGCTGACCCGACTTTCACCAGACGACCTTATCGCGCAAAGCCACTAATCCTGTAACACCGGGAATTAACTGGCGGATGTTTGCAGTACACCACATCAGTGAACAACATCCGCCAGCGCCTCTTCTAAATCGTACCAGCGAAACGCAAAACCCGCTTCTTCCAGCCTTTTGGGCAAAGCCCGTTGTCCACCTAATACCAGTACTGAAGATTCGCCCATTAACAGCCGAATGGCGGTCGCAGGGACGCGCAAAATGGCCGGACGATGCAGTGCATGACCGAGCGCATGGGCAAATTGTTCATTGCGTACCGGGTAGGGCGAAACCATATTAAACGGCCCGCGCAGCTCGTTATCCAGCAGCCAGAGAATACCGTTGACCATATCATCGATATGAATCCAGGCCAGATACTGCCGACCGGAGCCAATCGGCCCGCCCAGGCCAAGACGAAACGGCGGCAGCATTTTACCGAGGATCCCGCCGTCCGGTGCAAGCACCACGCCGGTACGCAGCAGGCACACACGTGTTTTGTCGCTTTGCGCCCGACAGGCAATCTCTTCCCAACGAGCGCAGAGTTTGTGGGTAAATTCGTTATGCGGCGGTTCCTCTTCAGTAACCACCACTTCACCTAAGTCGCCATAATAGCCCGTTGCCGAACCGGAAATGAGTACCGACGGCGGCGTGTCGCTGGCATTAATCAAATCGACCAGTTTTTGCGTGATATTCCAGCGGCTTTGGCAGAGACGCTCTTTTTGCTCGTGAGTCCAGCGTTTATCAGCAATCGGTTCTCCGGCCAGGTTGATTACCGCATCAACGCCGTTGAGGTTACTTTGATCGGCAAGCCCTTGCCATAGTGTCACCCGGGGGCCGAGAACGGAACTGGCTTTCTGCGGGTTACGCGTCACTACCGTGATTTGATGGCCCAGATCCAGCAAACGCGGAATCAAATGGCGACCAATTAATCCCGTCCCTCCGGTGATCACTATGTTCATGCAGCCTCCCGATATGGCGGTTAACGCTGCCAGCTTAAGGTCATGGATACCGAATCAGCGTAGCGCAGCGCGTGCAGTTTATCGATCTCTACTTCAGCATACGTTACCCAGTGATGTTCACGTGCGATATCGAGCACATCCTGAGTTAATTTCTCCAGCAAAGAGAAACGGTTATTCTCTACGTGCTGAATAATGTTTTTCGTTACGGTGCGATAATTCAGCGCATCGTTGATATCTTCGCTGGTGCGCGCTTTATCGGCGGGGTAGTGGATCGTCACGTTGATAACTATATCCTGACGGTTGTTAATTTCTTCTTCCTTAATTCCGATAAACGTACGTAAACGAAGGTTCTTTATACGAATAATAGCGGCAGGTTGTGCCATTGCAGGTTCTCCGTTGTTTTACTTAGGATTAAATAATACACGAGAACCTGTTTCTGTTAACTATCCGAACGCTCATCACTGAGTTGTGCTTTTAGCAGTGCCTGCCCGGTGGCAGGGCGCGAACGGATCCGCTCATGCCAGTTCTTAACTGCAGGATACATTGCGAGGTCAATGCGCTGGCGAGTCCAGGCATTAACCCACGGCCAGCAGGCAATATCCGCAATGCTGTAATTTTCTCCGCCCAGCCAGGGCGAGTTTTCCAGCCGCTTGTTCAGCACGTGATACAGACGCTGAGTTTCAACTTGATAACGTTCAATAGCGTAAGGAATGGTTTGTGGTGCAGCGTGATTAAAATGATGATTTTGCCCAAGCATCGGCCCCAGCCCGCCTACCTGCCAGAATAGCCACTGTAATGTGGTGGCGCGTTCACGCATTTCATGACTCAAAAAGAGTCCCGTTTTCTCCGCCAGATACAACAATATGGCCCCGGACTCAAAGAGGCTTAACGGTTCGCCGCCATCGGCTGGGGAATGATCAACAATTGCCGGAATTTTGTTGTTAGGCGAAATGCGCAAAAATTCCGGGTGAAACTGGCCACCTTTCCCCAGGTCTACCTTAATCAAGCGATAATCCAGTCCTGCCTCTTCGAGAAACAACGTAATTTTGTGACCATTTGGCGTCGGGGCGAAATAGAGATCGATCATTGCAGCTCCGGTTGTCTAATCATCTGAACACCACAAGTATAGAAAGCGCGACGACTTGCGTGAGTATTCGTCACGTGACAGTGACAAAAAGGCTCTATAGTTTGATAGCAAGCCCCCTTTATTGCCGAGGACATAATGAGTAAACCCGCTATCACGCTTTGGTCAGATGCCCATTTTTTCTCCCCTTATGTGTTATCCGCCTGGGTGGCGTTGCAGGAAAAAGGCCTGTCGTTTCATATCAAGACCATCGACCTCGACAGCGGTGAACATTTGCAGCCGACGTGGCAAGGTTACGGTCAGACACGCCGTGTGCCGTTATTACAAATCGATGATTTTGAGTTGAGTGAATCTTCTGCCATTGCGGAGTATCTGGAAGATCGATTTGCGCCACCGACCTGGGAACGCATTTATCCGCTTGATTTAGAAAATCGTGCGCGTGCACGACAGATTCAGGCCTGGCTGCGTAGCGATTTGATGCCCATCCGCGAAGAACGTCCGACGGATGTTGTCTTTGCGGGTGCGAAAAAAGCGCCATTAACGGCGGAGGGAAAAGCCAGTGCAGAGAAACTGTTCGCGATGGCAGAACATTTGTTAGCACTGGGTCAGCCGAATTTATTTGGTGAATGGTGCATTGCCGATACGGATCTGGCACTAATGATTAACCGCCTGGTACTACATGGCGATGAGGTGCCAGAACGCCTGGTGGATTATGCGACATTCCAGTGGCAGCGAGCGTCTGTCCAGCGTTTTATTGCTCTTTCGGCGAAGCAATCTGGCTGATAGCAACGACAGAATCCAGTATCATAGCTTACGTTTTTTCGACGAGGAGTGAGTGATGAAACTGATGTTTGCATCGGACATTCATGGGTCGTTACCGGCGACGGAACGTGTTCTGGAGTTGTTTGCCCAAAGCGGTGCCCAGTGGCTGGTGATCCTTGGCGACGTGTTGAATCACGGCCCGCGTAATGCTTTACCGGAGGGTTACGCGCCAGCCAAAGTCGCTGAACGGCTTAATGAAGTGGCACATAAAGTTATCGCTGTGCGCGGCAACTGCGACAGCGAAGTGGACCAAATGCTGCTGCATTTCCCGATAACCGCGCCGTGGCAACAGGTATTACTGGAAAAACAACGTCTGTTTTTGACGCATGGTCATCTATTTGGCCCGGAAAATCTGCCTGCTTTAAACCAGAACGATGTGCTGGTTTACGGTCATACCCATCTGCCAGTGGCAGAACAGCGGGGGGAGATATTCCACTTCAACCCCGGCTCGGTGAGTATTCCGAAAGGCGGTAATCCGGCGAGTTATGGCATGCTGGATAATGACGTACTGAGTGTAATCGCACTCAATGATCAAAGTATCATTGCGCAGGTCGCGATTAATCCGTAATTTACCCACAACTCAAAATGCGCCGTAAGAGCGCCAGAAAAAGAAGGTTTCCTGATAATGGAACAGCGTCGTTTGGCAAGTACTGAATGGGTGGATATTGTCAATGAAGAGAATGAAGTCATTGCACAAGCCAGCCGGGAACAAATGCGGGCACAGTGTCTGCGTCATCGTGCAACTTACATCGTCGTGCATGATGGCATGGGCAAAATTCTGGTCCAGCGTCGTACCGAGACAAAAGACTTTTTACCCGGCATGTTAGATGCGACCGCAGGCGGTGTGGTCCAGGCCGATGAGCAATTGCTGGAGTCCGCGCGTCGCGAAGCGGAAGAAGAGTTGGGCATTGCCGGTGTCCCCTTTGCCGAGCATGGGCAGTTCTATTTCGAAGATAAAAATTGCCGTGTCTGGGGCGCGTTATTCAGTTGTGTCTCGCACGGTCCCTTCGCCCTACAGGAAGATGAAGTCAGTGAAGTTTGCTGGCTGACGCCGGAAGAAATCACCGCACGCTGCGATGAGTTCACTCCAGACTCGCTGAAAGCGCTGGCGTTGTGGATGAAGCGCAATGCCAAAAATGAAGCCGTAGAGACTGAAACGGCAGAATGAAAAAAGAGCCGCAATTGCGGCTCTTAACATTTTTAGTGGTAGCCCATCAACTGAGCACCGATAACCACGACGCTGGACATAATAAACAGCAGTCCAAGCAGTGTCGCGCCCACCTTCAGCCAGTTACGGAAGTCCACCCGACAAACACCGAGCGTTGCCATTAACGAAGCTGAGGTCGGGTAAATGATGTGACTGAAGCCATCACCAAACTGGAACGCCAGCACGGTAACCTGACGGTTAACACCGACCAGATCGCCAAGCGGTGCCAGTAACGGCATGGTTAACGCCGCCTGACCAGAACCGGATGTCACGAAGAAATTAAATATCGCCTGGAAGAGCAACATAAACCAGGCTGCAACTGCGTTATCCAGACCGCTAATGGCATTGGCAATGCTGTTTAGAATGGTATTTAACACACTGGCATCACCTGCTTCACCGTTACCGACCAGCAACAAAATCCCTTTGGCGAAACCCACCAGTAGGGCAGGGGCGATCATCATTCGCGCCCCTTCGGTGAAGGATGAAGCCATGGTATTAACCGTCATACCGTTTAGGCGGAAAACAACGCCGATGATGCCAATAACTAGCCCCATCGTGAAGAACTGGCTGGCTATTTCTGGAATAAACCAGGCATTGACGATAACGCCCCAAATTACCCAGATCATGACGGCGGTTAAAACAATCAATACCAGCCAGTCACCAAAGGTAAATGGACGCTGTTCTACATCCGCCTGTTTTTCGCGGAAGAAACGATCGGACTCATGAACGCGTGACAACAGCGGATTCTTTTTCACCCGCGAGGCGTACACCATAGTGAAGACCAGACCAATCAGAGTAGAGATTACCCATACCACGATGCGCAAACCGGAGCCAGAAAGCACCGGAACACCAGCGATCCCCTGAGCAACAACCACACAAAACGGGTTCATCCACGAACTGGCAAAACCGATTTGCGTGGCGATATAAGTCACCAGGACGGTGGTAATACTGTCATAGCCCAGCCGGACCATTAGCGGTGCGATGATAATGGCAAAGGCGACGGCCTCTTCCCCCATACCAAATACCGCGCCGCCAAGTGAAAAGAGAATAAACAAGGCAGGGATAAAGAGAATTTCATTCCCGCGTGTATGCCGAATAAGTGCCAGGATGCCGTTATCAATGGTTCCTGTACGCATCACGATGCCAAACGCGCCGCCAATCACCAGCATAAACATGATGATGCCAACGGCTGTCCCGTATTTCGATCCTGAGGTTAATCCTTCAAACGGGAAATTCATCAGGCCCGGGCGTTCATCGCCCGTCGAGAACAGTTGCACGCGGTGATACTCAGGTTCGCCCGCCTCGTTAGTCAGAATGCGAAATGAGTGCGGATCTACGACTTTGCGTGTTTTTGTTTGACCATCAACCTGATACTGCACTTCCTGACTGTCAAACATCCCCACCGGAACTACCCAGGTGGCAAGGCTGGTTAAAATAGCAACAAAAAAGATAATCACCAGCGTATCGGGCATTGCCCATCTTCTGGTTGGTTTGGATTCAGTGATTGCGGACATAGCGCAGATATTCCCTTGCACAAAACAAAGTGGTAAGTATGCAAAGTGAGATGGCGCAATTCATTGATGCAGCGCAGTTAAGCAAGATAATCAGAAAGGATTAATGCAAATTAAGAGAATAAAAAACCGGAAATAGTGACTATTTCCGGTTCAGGTATCCGCAGCGCAAAGCTGCGGATGATGACGAGATTACTGCTGCTGTGCAGACTGAATAGCAGTCAGCGCGATGGTGTAGACGATATCGTCAACCAGTGCGCCACGGGACAGATCGTTAACCGGCTTGCGCATACCCTGCAGCATCGGCCCGATGGAGATCAGATCGGCAGAACGTTGTACCGCTTTGTAAGTGGTGTTACCGGTGTTCAGATCCGGGAAGATGAACACGGTAGCGCGACCAGCAACCGGAGAATTCGGCGCTTTGGATTTCGCAACGTCAGCCATTACCGCAGCGTCGTACTGCAGCGGACCGTCGATCATCAGGTCAGGACGTTTTTCCTGCGCCAGACGAGTTGCTTCGCGAACTTTCTCTACGTCGCTACCTGCACCAGAAGTACCGGTGGAGTAGGAGAGCATTGCAACGCGCGGTTCGATGCCGAAGGCAGCGGCGGAATCAGCGGACTGAATCGCGATTTCTGCCAGCTGTTCTGCGGTCGGATCCGGGTTGATCGCACAGTCACCGTAAACGTAAACCTGTTCCGGCAGCAGCATAAAGAACACGGAAGATACCAGGGAGCTACCCGGTGCAGTTTTGATCAGCTGCAGCGGCGGACGAATGGTGTTTGCGGTGGTGTGAACAGCACCGGAAACCAGACCGTCAACTTCATCCTGTTCCAGCATCAGCGTACCGAGAACCACGTTGTCTTCCAGCTGTTCGCGGGCAACGGTTTCGGTCATGCCTTTGTTCTTACGCAGTTCAACCAGGCGGCCAACATAGCTTTCGCGAACCACTTCTGGATCGACAATTTCAATGCCAGCACCCAGTTCTACGCCCTGAGATGCTGCAACGCGGTTGATCTCAGCCGGGTTACCCAGCAGTACGCAAGTTGCGATACCACGTTCAGCACAGATAGCGGCTGCTTTAACGGTACGCGGTTCGTCGCCTTCCGGCAGCACGATACGTTTGCCCGCTTTGCGCGCCAGTTCGGTCAGCTGATAACGAAAGGCTGGCGGAGACAGACGACGGCTGCGCTCAGAGGTGGCAGTCAGAGAGTCAATCCAGTCAGCGTTGATGTAGTTAGCAACGTATTCCTGAACTTTCTCGATACGCTCGTGATCGTCAACCGGAACTTCGAGGTTGAAGCTCTGCAGGCTCAGAGAAGTCTGCCAGGTGTTAGTGTTCACCATAAATACCGGCAGGCCGGTAGCGAAAGCACGCTCGCACAGTTTGGAAATGCGCGCGTCCATTTCGTAGCCGCCAGTCAGCAGCAGGGCACCGATTTCTACGCCGTTCATGGCAGCCAGGCAAGCTGCAACCAGTACGTCAGGACGGTCTGCGGAAGTTACCAGCAGAGAACCGGCACGGAAGTGCTCCAGCATGTGCGGAATGCTGCGTGCGCAGAAAGTGACGGATTTAACGCGGCGAGTATTGATGTCGCCTTCGTTGATGATGGTGGCGTTCAGGTGGCGAGCCATATCGATCGCACGGGTCGCGATCAGATCAAAGCTCCACGGCACCGCGCCGAGAACCGGCAGCGGGCTGGATTCTTGCAGCTTCGCCGGATCAACATTGTTTACTTTTGCTTTGGAAGAGTCGTCGAAAATCTCGGACAGATCCGGGCGAGTACGACCCTGTTCATCAACCGGTGCGTTCAGTTTGTTAACGATAACGCCAGTGATGTTGGTGTTTTTTGCACCACCGAAGCTGTTGCGAGTCAGTTCGATACGCTCTTTCAGCTGTTCCGGGGTGTCAGTGCCCTGAGACATAACGAAGACGATTTCCGCGTTCAGCGTTTTAGCGATTTCGTAGTTCAGAGACTGGGCAAACTGATGCTTACGTGTCGGGACCAGACCTTCAACCAGAACGACTTCAGCGTCTTTGGTGTTAGCGTGGTAGTTCGCGACGATCTCTTCCATCAGCACATCTTTCTGATTGCTGGAAAGCAGACCTTCAACGTAGCTCATTTTCAGCGGTTCAGCGGCTGTCGTGGTGGAAGAGTTCGCACGCACGATAGTCGTGGTCTGATCGGGCGCATCGCCACCGGTACGCGGCTGAGCGATAGGTTTGAAAACGCTCAGACGAACGCCTTTGCGTTCCATTGCACGGATCACGCCAAGGCTGACGCTGGTCAGACCGACGCTGGTTCCGGTAGGGATCAGCATAATAATACGGGACACGGTTTATCCTCTTTCGTTACCGCCGGTTTGGCGGGTTACAAAACAGCACCGCCAGCTGAGCTGGCGGTGTGGAATCAGGCGGTCAAGCGGCAGGCGTCTTGCGCGATAACCAGCTCTTCGTTGGTCGGGATCACAACAGCAGGGCGGGTGCCTTCTTTGTTGATGAAACCAGATTTGCCGAAACGTGCAGCCAGGTTGCGCTCATGATCAACTTCAAAGCCCAGCACGCCCAGTTTGCCCAGAGACAGTTCACGAACCATCGCGGCATTTTCACCGATACCACCGGTGAATACAACAGCGTCCAGACGACCATCCATCAGCGCGGTGTAGGCACCGATGTATTTCGCCAGACGGTGGCAGTAAACGTCCATTGCGCGCTTCGCGTCTTCTTTTGTCGCGTAGTTGTCTTCAACATAACGGCAGTCGCTGGTGACTTCGGTCAGACCCAGCAGGCCAGACTCTTTGGTCAGCATTTTGTTGATTGCGTCAACGCTCATGCCCAGAGTGTCGTGCAGGTGGAAGATGATCGCAGGATCGATATCGCCAGAGCGAGTACCCATTACCAGACCTTCCAGCGGGGTCAGACCCATAGAGGTGTCAACGCATTTACCGTTGCGGATAGCAGAAACGGAACCACCGTTACCCAGGTGGCAGGTGATGATGTTCAGCTCTTCTACCGGTTTGTTCAGCATTTTTGCCGCTTCCTGGGTTACATAGAAGTGGCTGGTGCCGTGCGCGCCGTAACGACGGATGCCATGCTCTTTGTACAGGTTGTACGGCAGGGCGTAGAGGTAAGACTCTTCCGGCATAGTCTGGTGGAACGCGGTGTCAAATACAGCAACGTTTTTGTCTTTCAGCTGAGGGAAAGATTTCAGTGCTTCTTCGATACCGATCAGGTGAGCCGGGTTGTGCAGCGGTGCAAAAGAAGCTGCATCTTTGATACCCTGAATAACAGACTCATCGATCACTACGGAGCTGGTATACTTTTCGCCGCCGTGTACGATACGGTGACCGATAGCGGTCAGCTGCGCAGACAGTTCTGGTTTTTGTGCCAGAATAGTATTAACGATAAAGTTGAGCGCTTCGCTGTGAGCGGCGCCTGCACCTAAAGCCGCTTCCTGTTTATTGCCGTCCATTTTCCATTTGATACGTGCTTCGGGCAGGTGGAAACATTCGGCTAAACCAGAAAGGTACTCTTCACCATTCACTGCATCGATGATTGCAAATTTCAGTGAAGAACTACCGCAGTTCAGAACCAGTACTAACTTACTCGACATGGAAGTACCTATAATTGATACGTGGCTAAAAAAACGTCAGGGAGCCATAGAGCGTAGCGCATGATGACACTGACATTTATGATTAACATCATGCACTGCAAATTTTTTTTGCATGATGGAAGAAATATCTTGAGTCTATGCCATTTTGCGTAATTTTCAGCCAATGGCATAATGTATATGAATTTGACGACTCAATGAATATGTACTACTTAGGCCTTCAGGCTGCTAAAGGATACCTGATAGTGGGTATGGAAGACAAAATGTTTTGAACGTTGTCCCGCTGAGTTGTGAATTTGCACAAATTTTTGAATATTTATATGTGAAGTTGAGGTGAAGCATGTCAACGCCGGATAATCGTTCTGTTAATTTTTTTAGCTTGTTTCGCCGGGGACAGCATTACTCAAAGACGTGGCCGCTGGAAAAACGCCTTGCCCCGGTCTTTGTCGAAAATCGCGTTATCAAGATGACGCGCTATGCGATCCGTTTTATGCCGCCAATCGCCGTATTTACTCTCTGCTGGCAGATTGCCCTGGGCGGTCAGCTGGGCCCGGCAGTTGCCACTGCGCTGTTCGCCTTAAGTTTACCCATGCAAGGACTATGGTGGCTGGGCAAGCGTTCTGTAACGCCATTACCTCCTGCAATCCTTAACTGGTTTTATGAAGTTCGCGGTAAATTGCAGGAGTCTGGACAGGTGTTGGCACCCGTTGAAGGTAAGCCTGATTACCAGGCATTAGCTGACACGCTTAAGCGCGCCTTCAAACAACTGGATAAAACTTTCCTTGATGATTTGTAATTGACCCCTGATTACGCATATAAAAGAAGGCATACTCAGCCTTCTTTTTTTTCACCGTAGTAGAGTGATACAGGAGTCAACAATGGAAATGACCAACGCGCAACGTCTTATTTTGTCTAACCAGTACAAAATGATGACTATGCTTGATCCGGCAAATGCTGAACGTTACCGTCGCCTGCAAACAATCATTGAGCGTGGTTATGGATTACAGATGCGTGAACTGGATCGCGAGTTTGGCGAGCTGAAAGAAGAAACCTGCCGCACTATCATCGACATTATGGAGATGTATCATGCGTTGCATGTTTCCTGGTCTAATTTGCAGGACCAGCAGTCCATCGATGAACGTCGTGTCACCTTCCTTGGCTTTGACGCCGCCACCGAAGCTCGTTATCTCGGTTATGTGCGTTTTATGGTTAACGTGGAGGGGCGCTATACCCATTTTGACGCCGGGACTCACGGTTTTAACGCCCAGACGCCAATGTGGGAAAAATATCAGCGTATGCTTAATGTGTGGCATGCCTGCCCGCGTCAGTACCATCTGAGCGCCAACGAAATTAATCAAATTATCAACGCCTGAGGAGGCCCGCGTGCGGTGCAAAGGTTTTCTGTTTGATCTTGATGGAACGCTGGTGGACTCCCTGCCTGCGGTAGAACGGGCGTGGAGCAACTGGGCCAGACGTCATGGGTTAGCGCCGGAAGAGGTGCTGGCTTTCATTCACGGTAAACAGGCCATCACCTCTTTGCGCCATTTTATGGTGGGCAAATCCGAGGCAGACATTGCTGCCGAATTTACGCGTCTGGAGCAAATCGAGGCCACGGAAACCGAAGGTATTACCGCACTTCCGGGGGCAGTCGCTTTACTCAATCATCTGAATAAAGTGGGGATTCCATGGGCCATTGTGACGTCTGGCTCCATGCCCGTAGCGCGAGCGCGCCACAAAATAGCCGGACTTCCCGCGCCAGAGGTGTTTGTGACCGCTGAGCGGGTGAAGCGCGGAAAACCAGAGCCTGATGCGTATCTCTTAGGCGCGCAGTTGTTGGGGCTTGCGCCGCAAGAGTGTGTGGTGGTGGAAGATGCTCCCGCTGGCGTGCTTTCCGGCCTGGCCGCGGGTTGCCATGTGATTGCAGTTAACGCTCCGACAGATACCCCGCGCCTGAATGAGGTCGATTTGGTCCTCCACAGTCTGGAGCAAATTACTGTGATCAAACAGCCAAATGGTGATGTTATTATTCAGTGAAACACCTGATCATGATTTAGCCCCGTCTCGTCGGGGCTTTTTTATGGCAGAATCAAGTCATCCCCCTCAATTAACAAGGATAAGTTGTGAACGGTGAATTGATTTGGGTTCTTTCATTACTGGCCGTTGCCATCGTCTTGTTTGCGACGGGCAGAGTGCGTATGGATGCGGTCGCTTTGTTTGTTATTGTCGCGTTTGCATTAAGCGGAACGCTGACGGTCCCCGAAGTATTTTCCGGCTTTTCCGATCCTAACGTTGTCCTGATTGCCGCCTTGTTCATTATTGGCGATGGTTTGGTCCGTACCGGTGTTGCCACCGTAATGGGGACATGGCTGGTCAAAGTGGCAGGCAACAGTGAAATCAAAATGTTGGTTTTGTTGATGCTGACCGTCGCGGGGCTTGGCGCGTTTATGAGTTCAACCGGCGTTGTCGCTATCTTTATTCCCGTAGTGTTAAGCGTTGCCATGCGTATGCAAACGTCGCCGTCGCGCCTGATGATGCCGTTAAGTTTTGCCGGGCTGATAAGCGGCATGATGACGCTGGTGGCGACGCCGCCGAACCTGGTAGTCAACAGTGAATTGCTGCGTGAAGGCTATCATGGTTTTAGTTTCTTTAGCGTAACACCTATTGGCCTGGTCGTGCTGGTGCTGGGTATTTTGTATATGTTAGTGATGCGTTTCATGCTGAAAGGGGATACCCAGACCCCACAGCGCGAAGGCTGGACGCGTCGAACCTTTCGCGATCTTATTCGTGAATATCGACTGACCGGGCGTGCGCGTCGTCTGGCTATTCGCCCCGGTTCGCCAATGATTGGTCAACGGCTGGACGATCTCAAATTACGTGAGCGTTATGGCGCTAACGTCATCGGTGTTGAACGCTGGCGGCGTTTTCGTCGCGTTATCGTGAATGTTAACGGGGTTTCTGAATTTCGCGCGCGTGACGTTTTGCTTATTGATATGTCTGCGGCTGATGTCGATCTCCGGCAATTTTGTAGTGAGCAGTTGCTGGAGCCGATGGTACTACGCGGCGAGTATTTTTCTGACCAGGCACTTGATGTGGGCATGGCAGAGATTTCATTAATTCCTGAGTCAGAACTTATTGGTAAATCGGTGCGCGAAATTGGTTTTCGTACCCGCTACGGACTGAATGTGGTGGGGCTAAAGCGCAATGGCGAGGCGATGGAAGGTTCGCTGGCGGATGAGCCTCTGCTGCTGGGCGATATCATCCTGGTTGTAGGTAACTGGAAACTGATCGGTATGCTGGCAAAACAGGGGCGTGACTTTGTGGCGCTGAACTTACCCGAAGAGGTGAGTGAAGCATCGCCAGCACACAGTCAGGCACCTCATGCCATTTTTTGCCTGGTGTTGATGGTAGCGTTAATGCTTACCGATGAAATCCCTAATCCTGTTGCCGCTATCATCGCCTGCCTGCTGATGGGGAAATTCCGTTGTATCGATGCTGAAAGCGCCTATAAATCCATTCACTGGCCGAGCATTATTATGATCGTTGGGATGATGCCGTTTGCTGTGGCATTACAGAAAACGGGAGGTGTCGCGCTGGCGGTGAAAGGGCTGATGGACATTGGCGGCGGTTACGGGCCACATATGATGCTGGGTTGTTTGTTTGTCTTGTCGGCGGTTATTGGGCTATTTATCTCTAATACCGCAACGGCAGTGTTGATGGCTCCGATTGCGCTGGCTGCTGCCAAAACGATGGGTGTGTCGCCTTATCCATTTGCGATGGTCGTGGCGATGGCAGCATCCGCCGCCTTTATGACACCGGTTTCTTCACCTGTTAACACACTGGTTTTAGGCCCGGGAAATTACAGCTTCAGTGACTTTGTGAAGTTGGGGGTACCGTTCACCATTATCGTGATGGCGGTTTGTGTGGTGATGATCCCGATGCTGTTTCCGTTTTGACAAGAGCCTGATGTCGCATCCGGCGCTTATTGCCTGATGCGACGCAGACTCCGGCTGCTTACAGCGGTGAATCCTGGCTAATCTCATCGAGCGAAAGATGGAAGCTGGGAACAAAGACTTCCATGAAGTAGTCCATCTCCTGGCTGCGGCGCGCTTCAAGCGTCGCTTCCAGTCGCGTTTTTGCCAGCAAGAATTCATTATTTCCCGCCGCGAGTTCTTCCAGACATTTCAGATATGCACACAGTGCATCTGCCTGTTTCACCAGAGATTTCTCTTCATCGCTGTATGCATGCTCGTCAATTAACGGCGCAAAAATATCCTGCAGCTCTTCCGGAACCATATCGACCAGTTTTTGCTGAGCGATTTTTTCAATAGCCTTGTATTCCTGAGCGATTTGCGAATTGAAGTATTTCACCGGGGTAGGGAGATCGCCGGTAAGCACTTCTGAGGCATCGTGGTACATCGCCAGTAAAGCGATACGTTCGGCGTTGACATTACCGCCAAATTTACGATTTTTGATAGCTGCCAGCGCATGGGCGACCATCGCTACCTGCAAACTGTGTTCGGACACATTTTCCGTCCGCACGTTGCGCATTAGCGGCCAGCGGTTAATGAGTTTCAGGCGGGAGAGATGGGCAAAAAAATGGCTCTGTTTCATAGTGACCTTACGTATGATGACATCATCAGGTCATTGTGGCGGGATAACACTGCCGGATGCAATCTCCGGCAGTGAAATTAAGATTACAGCTGATGATAACCAGAAAGGAAACGCGCGAACTTACTCAAAGACAGCTCGATATCATCAACACGTGGTAGTGTGACAATGCGGAAGTGATCCGGCCACGGCCAGTTGAATGCTGTCCCTTGAACCAGCAGGACTTTTTCCTGCAACAGGAAATCCAGCACCATTTTCTGGTCGTCGTGAATGTTAAAGCGTTTAGCGTCGATTTTCGGGAACATATACAGCGCACCGCGCGGTTTCACGCAGGAAACGCCCGGAATGTCGTTGATCAATTCCCACGCGCGGTTACGCTGCTCATAAAGACGCCCGCCGGGAGTAATAAATTCACTGATGCTCTGATAACCGCCCAGCGCGGTTTGAATGGCGTGTTGCGCCGGAACGTTAGCACACAGGCGCATCGAAGCCAGCATTTCCAGACCTTCGATGTAACCTTTAGCGTGTTTTTTCGGCCCGTTCAGCACCATCCAACCCTGACGGAAGCCCGCAACGCGGTACGTTTTCGACAGTCCGTTAAAGGTTATGGTTAGCAGGTCTGGTGCCATCGCGGCAATTGAGTGATGCTCGGCGTCGTCATAGAGAATTTTGTCGTAAATTTCATCGGCGAAGATAATGAGATTATGCTGACGCGCAATCTCCACAATCTCCATTAAAAGCTCTTTGGAATAAACTGCGCCGGTTGGGTTATTTGGGTTGATAATAACGATTCCACGCGTACGAGGCGTAATTTTAGCGCGAATATCATCAAGGTCCGGGAACCAGTCAGAGGATTCATCGCAAAGATAATGCACCGCTTTACCGCTGGAGAGCGAAACCGCTGCGGTCCATAGTGGGTAATCAGGTGCAGGAACCAACATTTCGTCCCCGCTGTTCAGCAATGCCTGCATTGCCTGAACGATAAGCTCCGATACACCATTGCCGATGTAAATATCTTCCACGGTAACATCACGCATGCCACGAGCCTGGTAGTGCTGCATGATGGCTTTACGCGCGGAGTAAAGCCCTTTGGAATCGCAATACCCTTGAGCGGTAGGCAGGTTGCGAATCACGTCAACGAGGATTTCATCTGGCGCGTCAAAACCGAACGGGGCAGGGTTGCCGATGTTCAGTTTCAGTACCTTGTTACCTTCTTCTTCCAGGCGTTTTGCTTCTTTCAGCACCGGACCACGGATGTCGTAACAGACATTCTCTAATTTGCTGGATTTTTCAATGGGGGACATGAATCTTGACCTTTTTTGCTGTTATCGCCACTCCCTGCCGTGGAAGTCAGCTTAGAACAATGTACTCCCCCAGGACGGCGTTTTGAAGGTCTGCAGAATAAGATTTTGCCAGAGGGGAAGACTCGATTGTGCTGTTAATAACTTAATAATGGCAAAATAATGAGGTGTATATGCTTAGTAATTAATGTTATGTAGTGAATTGTTCTGATTCTTAATTGTGAGTGTGGTTTTTTTATCTGTAAGATAATTGTTTGAAAATGCCTCGTTTAAGAATTCACTAATGAATCGTGATGATGATATTTCCGCATTACGGAGAGTTTAACAGCGTGATGATTTCCGAGGTGTCGTAATGGGTGCAAGGTGTGAAACTATTGTTAAGCGGGATTAATGAATGAGGGTGATGCTAATTAATTATTATTTAATATTCAAAAAGGTTTTGTTGTGCTTATTAATAATAGAAGATTACTTTGCCTAACATAACATAACTTTGCATCAGATAATTCGCAATGACCCTTATAAATAAAAGGTTTTTGGGGTAAAATGCTCGCATAAATGACGGATCCCTGCTCTTGATGCCGCCTCACCATTGCTGTTTGTACGTGTTCGCGTATGACCAGCGATGCTGCACGAGAGTGGAACAAGGACTCACATTTACATTTATACAAACACGCGCATGTCATAAATACAAAAGAGTGAGTAACTTAATAGATATGCGATTCCTGAAGATATATTCTGTGATCTACTTCAGGCATTATAACGGAACAATGTGAGTCGCTTTTTTAGTGCAACTCATATGCATTTTTACTTTCGTCCGGGTTCCGGATGAAACTGCCAGGGAGGCACATTACAAATGGAATTGCTTGTTTGTGTGTGCACAGCATTAACCAGCTCAGTACGAGCCGCCAGTAAGTGATAATATATGATAAGTGCAAATCGTCCGATAATTAACCTCGACCTCGATCTGCTGAGAACATTTGTTGCTGTTGCCGATCTGAACACTTTTGCTGCCGCAGCTGCCGCTGTGTGTCGTACTCAGTCCGCCGTAAGTCAGCAAATGCAGCGTCTGGAACAACTCGTTGGGAAAGAACTGTTCGCTCGTCACGGTCGCAACAAACTGTTAACTGAACATGGCATTCAACTTCTTGGTTACGCCAGGAAAATCCTGCGTTTTAATGATGAGGCCTGCTCATCATTAATGTTCAGTAATCTTCAGGGCGTGTTAACTATCGGTGCTTCAGATGAATCTGCCGATACGATCTTACCTTTCCTGTTAAATCGCGTGAGTTCGGTTTATCCGAAACTAGCGCTGGATGTCCGCGTTAAACGTAATGCCTACATGGCAGAAATGCTGGAATCCCAGGAAGTGGATTTGATGGTAACCACCCATCGTCCTTCAACGTTTAAGGCATTGAACCTGCGTACCTCGCCAACACACTGGTACTGCGCAGCGGAATACGTATTGCAAAAAGGCGAGCCGATCCCTCTTGTATTGCTGGATGATCCTAGCCCGTTTCGCGATATGGTGCTGGCGACGCTTAATAAAGCAGATATTCCATGGCGACTGGCTTATGTCGCCTCGACGCTTCCGGCCGTTCGTGCGGCAGTGAAAGCCGGTCTTGGTGTGACAGCAAGGCCGGTCGAGATGATGAGTCCTGATCTGCGTGTGCTGAGTGGGGTAGATGGCTTACCGCCGCTACCCGATACCGAATATTTGTTGTGCTATGACCCGTCCAGTAATAATGAGCTGGCTCAGGTGATTTATCAGGCGATGGAGAGCTACCATAATCCGTGGCAATACAGCCCAATGTCTGCTCCGGAAGGCGATGACTCGTTGTTAATTGAAAGGGATATCGAGTAATCGACGGACCATAGATAATTTCTAAGACAATAGTGTAAAAACGAGCCGCTGGGGGTGTTTTAAACCCCAGCGGCTTTTTTTTAGTAAAAAGCCTTCCTCGTATCGTGCAGAACGCACAAAACTGTTCATTTTTCAATCACCAGAGATTCACGTCCCGAACGCACAAATAATCGCCTGAAAAAAATCACCTGCTACAATGATGTTAAAAAATACGTAAATTTGTTGCTGCGTTTTTGTTATGGAATGACAAAAGCGTGTCACAGATCAAGAAAATACTCTCTTTTGGGGGGAGGAATCGACACAAATTCCTGTCAAAATAGACCCGTATTTTTTCCATTGCTTCACAACGGACACGATTCAACAACATCTAATTATCCTGGAGTCGTCAAGGATCTGGGGTGAAAGGGCATTAAATGCTAATGGTGTTGATATTATGTAAACTAATGTGAAGAAACTTTTGTTAAAGTTGACAAAAGGTTATAGAAAGGAGTAAAAGACCACATCAATTAGCTGTATAAAAGAGTTTCTACAGTGATTGTAAGGTTTTTTTTATTCCTCCCCATGAATCGATGTGGCGTCCATCTGCCGTGAAGAGCAGTGAATCTGGCGCTACTTTTGATGAGTAAGCAATGAGTATGTCAACATCCACTGAAGTCATCGCTCATCACTGGGCATTCGCTATCTTTCTTATCGTTGCCATTGGCCTGTGTTGCCTGATGCTGGTAGGCGGTTGGTTTTTAGGCGGTCGCGCACGCGCGAGGTCGAAAAACGTTCCGTTTGAATCCGGTATCGACTCGGTCGGCTCCGCCCGCTTACGCCTGTCCGCCAAGTTTTATCTGGTGGCCATGTTCTTCGTTATCTTCGACGTTGAAGCGCTGTATCTGTTCGCATGGTCAACCTCTATCCGCGAAAGCGGCTGGGTAGGCTTTGTGGAAGCTGCAATTTTTATTTTTGTGTTACTGGCAGGTCTGGTTTATCTGGTGCGTATTGGCGCGCTGGACTGGACGCCCGCGCGTTCACGCCGCGAGCGTATGAACCCGGAAACGAACAGTATCGCTAATCGTCAACGCTAACCGCGAGGCATTAAGATGGATTATACGCTCACCCGCATAGATCCCAACGGTGAGAACGACCGTTACCCCCTGCAAAAGCAGGAGATCGTAACCGACCCTCTGGAGCAAGAAGTTAACAAAAACGTGTTTATGGGCAAGCTCAATGACATGGTTAACTGGGGTCGTAAAAACTCAATTTGGCCGTATAACTTCGGTCTTTCCTGCTGTTACGTTGAGATGGTGACTTCGTTTACCGCGGTGCATGACGTGGCACGTTTTGGCGCAGAAGTATTGCGTGCTTCGCCGCGTCAGGCTGACCTGATGGTGGTTGCAGGAACCTGCTTTACCAAAATGGCACCGGTTATTCAGCGTCTGTATGACCAGATGCTGGAACCAAAATGGGTTATCTCAATGGGTGCCTGTGCCAACTCTGGCGGTATGTACGATATTTATTCCGTTGTGCAGGGCGTTGATAAATTCATCCCGGTTGATGTGTATATCCCGGGCTGCCCGCCACGTCCTGAAGCGTACATGCAGGCACTGATGCTGTTGCAGGAATCTATCGGTAAAGAACGTCGTCCGCTCTCCTGGGTGGTTGGCGATCAGGGCGTTTATCGCGCCAACATGCAATCAGAGCGCGAACGCAAGCGCGGTGAACGCATTGCCGTTACCAACCTGCGTACACCTGACGAGATTTAATTTGCGCCTGTCGGCAAAGGGATTTTTCTTCGCTTATTCCTAAATCTATTTCGCGAAGCTTACTGCGCCGACAGTCACCACGGACCATTTGCAATGGTGAACAATATGACCGACTTAACCGCGCAAGAACCCGCCTGGCAGACCCGCGATCATCTTGATGATCCGGTGATTGGCGAACTGCGCAACCGTTTTGGGCCGGATGCCTTTACTGTTCAGGCGACTCGCACCGGGGTTCCCGTTGTGTGGATCAAGCGTGAACAATTACTGGAAGTGGGTGATTTCTTAAAGAAACTGCCGAAACCTTACGTCATGCTGTTTGACTTACACGGCATGGACGAACGTCTGCGCACACACCGCGAAGGGTTACCTGCCGCGGATTTTTCCGTTTTCTACCATCTGATTTCTATTGATCGTAACCGCGACATCATGCTGAAGGTGGCGCTGGCAGAAAACGACCTGCACGTACCGACCTTCACCAAGCTGTTCCCGAACGCTAACTGGTATGAGCGTGAAACCTGGGATCTGTTTGGCATTACTTTCGATGGTCACCCCAATTTGCGCCGCATCATGATGCCGCAAACCTGGAAAGGTCACCCGCTGCGTAAAGATTACCCGGCGCGCGCTACCGAATTCTCGCCGTTTGAGCTGACCAAAGCCAAACAGGATCTGGAGATGGAAGCCCTGACCTTCAAACCGGAAGAGTGGGGGATGAAGCGCGGCACCGAAAATGAAGACTTCATGTTCCTCAACCTCGGTCCGAACCACCCGTCGGCACACGGTGCTTTCCGTATCGTTTTGCAACTCGATGGCGAAGAGATTGTCGACTGCGTACCAGACATCGGCTATCACCATCGTGGTGCGGAGAAAATGGGCGAACGCCAGTCATGGCACAGCTACATTCCGTATACCGACCGTATCGAATATCTCGGCGGCTGCGTTAACGAAATGCCTTACGTGCTGGCGGTAGAGAAACTGGCCGGGATCACCGTACCAGATCGCGTTAACGTGATCCGCGTAATGCTCTCCGAACTGTTCCGCATTAACAGCCATCTGCTGTACATCTCGACCTTTATTCAGGACGTCGGTGCGATGACGCCAGTGTTCTTCGCCTTTACCGATCGTCAGAAAATCTACGATCTGGTGGAAGCGATCACTGGTTTTCGTATGCACCCGGCGTGGTTCCGTATTGGCGGTGTAGCGCACGACCTGCCGCGTGGCTGGGATCGCCTGCTGCGTGAGTTCCTCGACTGGATGCCGAAACGTCTGGCGTCTTATGAGAAAGCGGCGCTGCAAAACACCATTTTGAAAGGCCGTTCCCAGGGCGTAGCCGCCTACGGCGCGAAAGAGGCGCTGGAGTGGGGCACCACTGGCGCGGGCCTGCGCGCTACCGGGATCGACTTCGATGTGCGTAAGGCGCGTCCTTATTCTGGCTATGAAAACTTCGACTTTGAAATCCCGGTTGGTGGTGGTGTTTCTGACTGCTACACCCGCGTAATGCTGAAAGTGGAAGAATTGCGTCAGAGTCTGCGCATTCTTGAGCAGTGCCTCAACAACATGCCGGAAGGCCCGTTCAAAGCGGATCACCCGCTGACCACGCCGCCGCCGAAAGAGCGCACGTTGCAACATATCGAAACCCTGATCACCCACTTCCTGCAAGTGTCGTGGGGGCCGGTGATGCCTGCCAATGAATCTTTCCAGATGATTGAGGCGACCAAAGGGATCAACAGTTACTACCTGACCAGCGACGGCAGCACCATGAGTTATCGCACCCGTATCCGTACGCCGAGTTATGCGCATTTGCAGCAAATTCCGGCGGCGATCCGCGGCAGCCTGGTGTCTGACCTGATTGTTTATCTGGGCAGTATCGATTTTGTTATGTCAGATGTGGACCGCTAATTATGCACGAGAATCAACAACCACAAACCGAGGCTTTTGAGCTGAGTGCGGCTGAGCGTGAAGCGATTGAGCACGAGATGCACCACTACGAAGACCCGCGTGCGGCGTCCATTGAAGCGCTGAAAATCGTTCAGAAACAGCGTGGATGGGTGCCAGACGGCGCGATCCACGCGATCGCTGACGTTCTGGGTATTCCCGCAAGTGATGTCGAAGGCGTGGCTACTTTCTACAGCCAGATCTTCCGCCAGCCGGTTGGTCGCCATGTGATCCGTTATTGCGACAGCGTGGTCTGTCACATTAACGGTTACCAGGGCATTCAGGCGGCACTGGAGAAAAAACTGAACATCAAACCAGGGCAAACGACGTTTGACGGTCGCTTTACGCTGCTGCCAACTTGCTGCCTGGGGAACTGTGATAAAGGGCCAAACATGATGATCGATGAGGACACTCACGCGCATCTGACCCCGGAAGCGATCCCTGAACTGCTGGAGCGGTATAAATGAAAAACATTATCCGTACTCCCGAAACGCATCCGCTGACCTGGCGTCTGCGTGATGACAAACAGCCTGTGTGGCTGGACGAATATCGCAGCAAAAACGGTTACGAAGGCGCGCGTAAGGCGCTGACCGGGCTGTCTCCGGACGAAATCGTTAATCAGGTAAAAGACTCTGGTCTGAAAGGGCGCGGCGGTGCGGGCTTTTCGACTGGTCTGAAGTGGAGCCTGATGCCGAAAGACGAATCCATGAACATCCGTTACCTGCTGTGTAACGCCGATGAAATGGAGCCGGGCACTTATAAAGACCGCCTGCTGATGGAGCAACTGCCGCACCTGCTGGTGGAAGGTATGCTCATTTCCGCATTTGCGCTGAAAGCTTATCGTGGCTACATCTTCTTGCGTGGCGAATATATCGAGGCGGCAGTGAATCTGCGCCGTGCCATTGCCGAAGCCACCGAAGCAGGGCTGCTTGGCAAAAACATTATGGGAACAGGTTTCGATTTCGAACTGTTCGTCCATACCGGGGCAGGGCGCTACATCTGCGGGGAAGAAACAGCGTTAATCAACTCCCTGGAAGGGCGTCGCGCTAACCCACGCTCGAAGCCCCCCTTCCCGGCAACCTCTGGCGTTTGGGGCAAACCGACCTGTGTCAACAACGTCGAAACCCTGTGTAACGTTCCGGCGATCCTCGCTAACGGCGTGGAGTGGTATCAGAACATCTCGAAAAGCAAAGATGCTGGCACCAAGCTGATGGGCTTCTCCGGTCGGGTGAAAAATCCGGGCCTGTGGGAACTGCCGTTCGGCACTACCGCACGCGAGATCCTCGAAGATTACGCCGGTGGTATGCGTGACGGCCTGAAATTCAAAGCCTGGCAGCCAGGTGGTGCGGGCACTGACTTCCTGACCGAAGCGCACCTTGACCTGCCGATGGAATTCGAAAGTATCGGTAAAGCGGGCAGCCGTCTGGGTACGGCGCTGGCGATGGCGGTTGATCACGAGATCAACATGGTGTCGCTGGTACGAAACCTGGAAGAATTTTTCGCCCGTGAGTCCTGCGGCTGGTGTACGCCGTGCCGCGACGGTTTGCCGTGGAGCGTGAAAATTCTGCGCGCGCTGGAGCGTGGCGAAGGTCAGCCGGGCGATATCGAAACACTTGAGCAACTGTGTCGATTCTTGGGGCCGGGTAAAACTTTCTGTGCCCACGCACCTGGTGCAGTGGAGCCGTTACAGAGCGCCATCAAATATTTCCGCGAAGAATTTGAGGCGGGAATCAAACAGCCGTTCAGCAATACCCATTTGATTAATGGGATTCAGCCGAACCTGCTGAAAGAGCGCTGGTAACCGAATTTCGATTAACGCTCAGTCTCTGACTGAGAAAACTGGAAGCATGCTAATGGCTACAATTCATGTAGACGGCAAAGAATACGAGGTCAACGGAGCGGACAACCTGCTGGAAGCTTGTCTGTCTCTGGGCCTTGATATTCCTTACTTTTGCTGGCATCCGGCGCTGGGAAGCGTCGGTGCTTGCCGCCAGTGTGCGGTGAAGCAATACCAAAACGCGGAAGACACGCGTGGTCGCCTGGTGATGTCCTGTATGACACCGGCTTCCGATGGCACCTTTATTTCCATTGACGACGAAGAAGCGAAACAGTTCCGTGAAAGCGTGGTCGAGTGGTTGATGACCAACCACCCGCACGATTGTCCGGTATGTGAAGAGGGCGGTAACTGCCATCTTCAGGATATGACCGTGATGACAGGACACAGCTTCCGTCGCTACCGTTTCACCAAACGTACCCACCGCAATCAGGATCTGGGGCCGTTCATCTCTCACGAAATGAACCGCTGCATCGCCTGCTACCGCTGCGTGCGTTACTACAAAGATTACGCTGACGGTACAGATCTGGGCGTTTACGGTGCACATGACAACGTCTACTTCGGTCGCCCGGAAGACGGCACCCTGGGAAGCGAATTCTCCGGTAACCTGGTCGAAATTTGCCCGACCGGCGTATTCACCGACAAAACGCACTCCGAGCGTTATAACCGTAAATGGGATATGCAGTTTGCGCCGAGCATCTGCCAGCAATGTTCCATCGGCTGTAACATCAGCCCCGGCGAGCGTTATGGCGAACTGCGTCGTATCGAAAACCGTTACAACGGTACGATAAACCACTACTTCCTCTGCGACCGAGGTCGTTTCGGTTACGGCTACGTCAACCTGAAAGATCGTCCGCGTCAGCCAGTACAGCGTCGTGGCGATGATTTCATTACCCTCAACGCCGAGCAGGCAATGCAGGGCGCAGCAGATATTCTGCGTCAGTCGAAGAAAGTCATCGGCATCGGTTCTCCGCGTGCCAGCGTGGAAAGCAACTTTGCGCTACGTGAGCTGGTGGGCGAAGAAAACTTCTATACCGGTATCGCTCACGGTGAGCAGGAACGTCTGCAACTGGCGCTGAAAGTTCTGCGCGAAGGCGGCATTTATACTCCGGCCTTACGCGAAATCGAATCTTACGATGCGGTACTGGTGCTGGGCGAAGACGTTACCCAGACCGGCGCGCGCGTTGCGCTGGCAGTGCGTCAGGCGGTGAAAGGTAAAGCACGCGAAATGGCGGCAGCACAGAAAGTGGCTGACTGGCAGATTGCGGCAATCCTCAACATTGGCCAACGTGCAAAGCATCCGCTGTTTGTGACTAACGTTGATGACACCCGTCTGGATGATATCGCGGCGTGGACTTACCGCGCACCGGTTGAAGATCAGGCGCGTTTAGGTTTTGCCATTGCCCATGCTCTGGATAACTCCGCGCCAGCGGTTGACGGTATCGAGCCTGAACTGCAAAGCAAAATCGACGTCATCGTGCAGGCACTGGCAGGTGCGAAGAAACCGTTAATTATCTCCGGGACGAACGCTGGTAGCGCTGAAGTGATTCAGGCAGCGGCTAACGTGGCGAAAGCCCTGAAAGGTCGCGGCGCTGACGTCGGTATCACCATGATTGCCCGTTCCGTCAACAGCATGGGGCTGGGCATTATGGGCGGTGGATCGCTTGAAGAAGCGTTAACCGAACTGGAAACCGGACGCGCCGACGCGGTGGTGGTGCTGGAAAACGATCTGCATCGTCACGCTTCCGCTACCCGCGTGAATGCTGCGCTGGCGAAAGCGCCGCTGGTGATGGTGGTTGACCATCAACGCACGGCGATCATGGAAAACGCCCATCTGGTGCTTTCTGCCGCCAGCTTTGCTGAAAGCGACGGTACGGTGATCAACAATGAAGGCCGTGCCCAACGTTTCTTCCAGGTTTACGATCCGGCTTATTACGACAGCAAAACTGTGATGCTGGAAAGCTGGCGCTGGCTGCACTCGCTGCACAGCACCCTACTGAGCCGTGAAGTGGACTGGACGCAGCTCGACCATGTGATTGACGCTGTTGTGGCGAAAATCCCGGAACTGGCAGGTATCAAAGATGCTGCGCCGGATGCGACATTCCGTATTCGTGGTCAGAAACTGGCCCGTGAGCCGCACCGTTACAGTGGTCGTACCGCCATGCGCGCCAACATCAGCGTTCATGAGCCGCGTCAGCCGCAGGATATTGACACCATGTTCACCTTCTCGATGGAGGGTAACAACCAGCCGACCGCGCACCGTTCGCAAGTGCCGTTTGCCTGGGCGCCGGGCTGGAACTCCCCGCAGGCGTGGAACAAATTCCAGGACGAAGTGGGCGGCAAACTGCGCTTTGGCGATCCGGGCGTGCGTCTGTTTGAAACCAGCGAAAACGGTCTGGATTACTTCACCAGCGTACCGGCACGCTTCCAGCCGCAGGAAGGGAAATGGCGTATCGCGCCGTACTACCACCTGTTTGGCAGCGATGAATTGTCACAGCGTGCCCCGGTCTTCCATAGCCGTATGCCGCAACCGTACATCAAACTCAACCCAGCGGATGCCGCGAAGTTGGGAGTGAACGCGGGTACACGCGTCTCCTTTAGTTACGATGGCAACACGGTCACGCTGCCGGTTGAAATCGCCGAAGGACTGACGGCAGGGCAGGTGGGCTTGCCGATGGGCATGTCCGGTATTGCTCCGGTGCTGGCTGGCGCGCATCTTGAGGATCTCAAGGAGGCACAACAATGAGTTGGATATCACCGGAACTGATTGAGATCCTGCTGACCATCCTCAAAGCGGTGGTGATCCTGCTGGTAGTTGTCACCTGCGGGGCATTCATGAGCTTTGGCGAACGTCGCCTGCTGGGTCTGTTCCAGAACCGTTACGGACCTAACCGTGTTGGCTGGGGCGGTTCGCTCCAGCTGGTCGCGGACATGATCAAAATGTTCTTTAAAGAAGACTGGATCCCGAAATTCTCGGATCGCGTCATCTTTACCCTGGCACCGATGATTGCCTTTACCTCGCTGCTGCTGGCCTTTGCGATTGTGCCAGTCAGTCCGGGTTGGGTAGTTGCCGACCTGAACATCGGGATTTTGTTCTTCCTGATGATGGCAGGTCTGGCGGTTTACGCGGTGCTGTTTGCGGGCTGGTCAAGTAACAACAAATACTCGCTGCTGGGTGCGATGCGTGCTTCTGCGCAGACCCTGAGCTACGAAGTGTTCCTCGGGCTTTCCCTGATGGGCGTGGTGGCGCAGGCCGGTTCATTCAACATGACCGACATCGTTAACAGCCAGGCGCACGTGTGGAACGTCATCCCGCAATTCTTTGGTTTTATTACCTTTGCCATCGCGGGCGTGGCGGTGTGTCACCGTCACCCGTTTGACCAGCCGGAAGCCGAGCAGGAACTGGCGGATGGTTACCACATTGAATATTCCGGCATGAAGTTCGGTCTGTTCTTCGTGGGCGAATACATCGGGATTGTGACCATCTCCGCATTGATGGTGACGCTGTTCTTCGGTGGCTGGCAAGGCCCGTTCTTACCGCCATTCATCTGGTTCGCGCTGAAAACCGCGTTCTTTATGATGATGTTCATTTTGATTCGTGCGTCGTTACCGCGTCCGCGTTATGACCAGGTAATGTCCTTCGGCTGGAAAATCTGCCTGCCGCTGACGCTGATCAACTTGCTGGTAACGGCGGCTGTCATTCTCTGGCAGGCGCAATAAGGGGCACTAAGACCATGACCTTAAAAGAATTGTTAGTAGGTTTCGGCACCCAGGTTCGTAGTATCTGGATGATCGGCCTGCACGCGTTCGCCAAACGCGAAACGCGAATGTACCCGGAAGAGCCGGTCTATCTGCCGCCCCGTTATCGTGGTCGCATCGTTCTGACCCGCGACCCGGATGGCGAAGAGCGTTGCGTAGCCTGTAACCTCTGCGCGGTCGCCTGCCCGGTCGGCTGTATCTCGCTGCAAAAAGCAGAAACCAAAGACGGTCGCTGGTATCCGGAATTTTTCCGCATCAACTTCTCACGCTGCATTTTCTGTGGTCTGTGCGAAGAAGCCTGTCCGACCACGGCGATTCAGTTAACCCCGGATTTCGAAATGGGGGAATACAAGCGCCAGGATCTGGTTTATGAGAAAGAGGATCTGCTGATCTCCGGTCCGGGCAAATACCCGGAATATAACTTCTACCGGATGGCAGGTATGGCAATCGACGGCAAAGATAAGGGCGAAGCAGAGAACGAAGCCAAGCCTATCGACGTCAAGAGCCTGTTACCGTAAGGAGAGGGGCAATGGAGTTCGCTTTTTATATCTGTGGCCTGATAGCCATACTTGCGACCTTGCGAGTGATCACCCATACCAATCCGGTATACGCATTGCTGTACCTGATTATTTCGCTGCTGGCGATTTCCGGGGTGTTCTTCTCACTGGGCGCTTACTTCGCCGGTGCGCTGGAAATTATCGTCTACGCGGGTGCCATTATGGTGCTGTTCGTGTTCGTGGTGATGATGCTCAACCTGGGCGGTTCGGAAATCGAACAGGAACGCCAGTGGCTGAAACCGCAGGTGTGGATTGGTCCGGCAATTTTGTCAGCCATCATGCTGGTGGTGATTGTTTACGCCATTCTCGGTGTTAACGATCAGGGTATCGACGGTACGCCAATCAGTGCTAAAGCAGTGGGTATTACGCTGTTCGGGCCTTACGTACTGGCGGTGGAACTGGCTTCTATGCTGCTGCTGGCTGGTCTGGTTGTGGCCTTCCACGTCGGTCGTGAAGAGCGTGCGGGTGAAGTGCTGAGCAATCGTAAAGACGACAGCGCGAAAAGAAAAACGGAGGAGCACGCATGATCCCCTTACAACATGGACTGATCCTCGCGGCAATCTTATTCGTTCTTGGCTTAACCGGTCTGGTTATCCGTCGCAATCTGCTCTTTATGCTGATTGGTCTGGAAATCATGATTAACGCCTCTGCGCTGGCCTTTGTGGTCGCCGGAAGCTACTGGGGTCAGACCGACGGTCAGGTGATGTACATTCTCGCCATCAGCCTCGCGGCGGCGGAAGCGAGTATCGGCCTTGCGCTGCTGCTGCAACTTCACCGTCGTCGCCAGAACCTGAACATCGATTCAGTAAGTGAGATGCGCGGATGAACATGCTTGCCTTAACCATTATTTTGCCATTGATTGGCTTCGTCTTGCTGGCGTTCTCCCGTGGGCGCTGGTCTGAAAATGTCTCGGCGATCGTGGGCGTAGGCTCTGTGGGCCTGGCGGCGCTGGTAACCGCCTTTATCGGCGTTGACTTCTTCGCTAACGGCGAGCAGGCATACAGCCAGCCGCTGTGGACATGGATGTCGGTAGGCGACTTTAACATCGGTTTCAATCTGGTGCTGGACGGCCTGTCGCTGACCATGCTCTCGGTGGTCACCGGTGTCGGTTTCCTTATTCACATGTACGCCTCCTGGTATATGCGTGGTGAAGAGGGCTACTCTCGCTTCTTCGCCTACACCAACCTGTTCATCGCCAGCATGGTGGTTCTGGTTCTTGCCGACAACCTGCTGCTGATGTACCTCGGCTGGGAAGGCGTGGGCCTGTGCTCCTATCTGTTGATCGGTTTCTATTACACCGATCCGAAGAATGGCGCAGCGGCAATGAAAGCGTTTGTCGTGACCCGTGTGGGTGACGTGTTCCTCGCTTTCGCGCTGTTCATTCTCTACAACGAACTGGGCACCCTGAACTTCCGTGAAATGGTGGAACTGGCACCCGCGCACTTTGCTGACGGCAATAACATGCTGATGTGGGCGACGCTGATGCTGCTGGGCGGTGCGGTTGGTAAATCTGCGCAGCTACCGTTGCAGACATGGCTTGCCGACGCGATGGCTGGCCCGACACCTGTCTCCGCGCTGATCCACGCCGCAACGATGGTAACCGCGGGTGTCTACCTGATCGCCCGTACCCACGGCCTGTTCCTGATGACACCAGAAGTTCTGCATCTGGTGGGTATTGTCGGGGCAGTTACGCTGCTGCTGGCCGGTTTTGCCGCGCTGGTACAGACCGACATCAAACGTGTTCTCGCTTACTCCACCATGAGCCAGATTGGCTACATGTTCCTTGCGCTTGGCGTACAGGCATGGGATGCGGCGATTTTCCACTTGATGACCCACGCGTTCTTTAAAGCGCTGCTGTTCCTGGCATCCGGTTCCGTCATTCTGGCCTGCCATCACGAACAGAACATCTTCAAGATGGGCGGTCTGCGTAAATCTATTCCGCTGGTTTATCTCTGCTTCCTGGTGGGTGGTGCAGCACTGTCGGCACTGCCGCTGGTTACTGCGGGCTTCTTCAGTAAGGATGAGATCCTCGCTGGTGCGATGGCGAATGGTCATATCAATCTGATGGTGGCAGGTCTGGTCGGTGCGTTTATGACCTCTCTCTACACCTTCCGTATGATTTTCATCGTCTTCCACGGGAAAGAACAAATTCACGCTCACGCCGTGAAAGGGATTACTCACAGCCTGCCGCTGATTGTGCTGCTGATCCTTTCCACCTTCGTTGGCGCACTGATTGTACCGCCGCTGCAGGGCGTGCTTCCGCAAACTACGGAACTGGCGCACGGCAGCATGTTGACCCTGGAAATTACCTCTGGCGTGGTCGCGGTGGTTGGTATTCTGCTGGCAGCCTGGCTGTGGCTGGGTAAACGTACTCTGGTGACCTCCATCGCCAACAGTGCGCCGGGCCGTCTGCTGGGTACCTGGTGGTACAACGCCTGGGGCTTTGACTGGCTGTACGACAAAGTGTTCGTCAAGCCGTTCCTGGGTATTGCCTGGTTGCTGAAACGCGATCCGCTGAACTCAATGATGAACATCCCGGCTGTCCTTTCCCGCTTTGCAGGTAAAGGTCTGCTGTTAAGCGAGAACGGTTATCTGCGCTGGTATGTGGCATCCATGAGCATCGGTGCGGTCGTGGTGCTGGCACTGTTGATGGTACTGCGTTGAGTTAAGGATTGTGGGCTTGCCCCTGGGCATATAAGAACGTAGGTCGGATAAGCCGCCTTCGCGGCGCATCCGACACTACAACCACAATCCGAAGAGAATTTTCTGTCGTGAGAATTCGTTGAAAATCCGGTCCTGACGGGACTTTTACAAGGAATAAAGATCGCCATGTTACTACCCTGGCTAATATTAATTCCCTTTATCGGCGGCTTCCTGTGCTGGCAGACCGAACGCTTTGGCGTCAAGGTGCCGCGCTGGATCGCGCTGATCACCATGGGATTGACGCTGGCGCTGTCGCTGCAACTGTGGTTGCAGGGCGGTTATTCACTGACGCAATCCGCCGGAATTCCGCAGTGGCAGTCTGAATTCGACATGCCGTGGATCCCGCGTTTTGGTATCTCTATCCATCTCGCCATTGACGGGCTATCGCTGCTGATGGTCGTGCTGACCGGTCTGCTCGGTGTGCTGGCGGTACTCTGTTCGTGGAAAGAGATCGAAAAATATCAGGGCTTCTTCCACCTCAACCTGATGTGGATCCTGGGCGGCGTTATCGGCGTGTTCCTTGCCATCGACATGTTCCTGTTCTTCTTCTTCTGGGAAATGATGCTGGTGCCGATGTACTTCCTGATCGCACTGTGGGGGCATAAAGCCTCTGACGGTAAAACGCGTATCACGGCGGCAACCAAGTTCTTCATTTACACCCAGGCGAGTGGTCTGGTGATGCTGATCGCCATCCTGGCGCTGGTTTTTGTTCACTACAATGCGACTGGCGTCTGGACCTTCAACTATGAAGAGCTGCTGAATACGCCAATGTCTAACGGCGTGGAATATTTGCTGATGCTGGGCTTCTTCATCGCATTTGCGGTGAAAATGCCGGTGGTTCCGCTGCATGGCTGGCTGCCGGATGCGCACTCCCAGGCTCCGACCGCCGGTTCCGTTGACCTCGCGGGGATCTTGCTGAAAACTGCCGCTTACGGTTTGCTGCGTTTCTCCCTGCCGCTGTTCCCGAACGCGTCGGCAGAGTTTGCACCAATCGCTATGTGGCTGGGTGTTATCGGCATCTTCTACGGTGCGTGGATGGCCTTCGCCCAGACCGATATCAAACGTCTGATCGCCTACACCTCGGTTTCCCACATGGGCTTCGTGCTGATTGCTATCTACACCGGCAGCCAGTTAGCCTACCAGGGCGCGGTCATTCAGATGATTGCTCACGGCTTGTCGGCGGCGGGTCTGTTTATTCTCTGCGGTCAGCTTTATGAGCGTATCCATACCCGCGATATGCGCATGATGGGCGGTCTGTGGAGCAAAATGAAATGGCTGCCAGCACTGTCACTGTTCTTTGCGGTGGCAACGCTTGGGATGCCGGGCACCGGTAACTTCGTCGGCGAATTTATGATTCTGTTCGGCAGCTTCCAGGTTGTCCCGGTGATTACCGTTATCTCTACCTTTGGGCTGGTCTTTGCATCTGTTTATTCGCTGGCGATGTTGCATCGCGCTTACTTCGGTAAAGCGAAAAGCCAGATTGCCAGCCAGGAACTGCCAGGGATGTCGCTGCGTGAGCTGTTTATGATCCTGTTGCTGGTGGTGCTGCTGGTACTGCTGGGCTTCTATCCGCAGCCGATTCTGGATACCTCGCACTCCGCGATTGGCAATATCCAGCAGTGGTTTGTTAATTCCGTTACTACTACAAGGCCGTAAATCGCCATGACAATAACTCCACAAAACCTGATCGCACTGCTACCGTTGCTGATCGTCGGCTTGACGGTGGTGGTTGTGATGCTCTCCATTGCGTGGCGACGCAATCATTTCCTCAACGCTACGATCTCGGTTATTGGGCTTAACGCGGCGCTGGTTTCGCTCTGGTTTGTCGGCCAGGCGGGCGCTATGGACGTTACGCCGCTGATGCGCGTTGATGGTTTCGCCATGCTTTACACCGGGCTGGTATTGTTGGCGAGCCTCGCCACCTGTACTTTCGCCTACCCGTGGCTTGAAGGCTATAACGACAACAAGGACGAGTTCTACCTGTTGGTGTTAATTGCCGCGCTGGGCGGGATCCTGCTGGCGAATGCCAACCATCTGGCGTCTCTGTTCCTCGGTATTGAACTGATCTCTTTGCCGCTGTTTGGCCTGGTCGGTTACGCTTTCCGCCAGAAACGTTCGCTGGAAGCCAGTATCAAATACACTATCCTTTCTGCCGCAGCGTCTTCTTTCCTGCTGTTCGGTATGGCGCTGGTGTATGCGCAGTCTGGCGACCTGTCGTTTGTCGCGCTGGGTAAAAACCTCGGCGACGGTATGCTCAACGAGCCGCTGTTGCTGGCAGGTTTCGGCCTGATGATTGTTGGCCTTGGCTTCAAACTCTCTCTGGTGCCGTTCCACCTGTGGACGCCAGACGTATACCAGGGCGCGCCTGCGCCGGTTTCCACTTTCCTGGCGACGGCGAGCAAAATCGCTATCTTCGGCGTGGTGATGCGTCTGTTCCTTTACGCACCAGTGGGCGACAGCGAAGCGATTCGCGTGGTGCTGGCGATTATCGCCTTTGCCTCTATCATCTTCGGTAACCTGATGGCGCTGAGCCAGACCAATATCAAACGTCTGCTCGGTTACTCATCTATCTCTCACCTCGGCTATCTGCTGGTGGCGCTGATTGCGCTGCAAACTGGCGAGATGTCGATGGAAGCGGTAGGGGTTTACCTGGCCGGTTATCTGTTCAGCAGCCTCGGCGCGTTCGGCGTGGTCAGCCTGATGTCCAGCCCGTATCGTGGCCCGGATGCTGATTCCCTGTTCTCTTACCGCGGTCTGTTCTGGCATCGTCCGATCCTCGCGGCAGTGATGACGGTGATGATGCTGTCACTGGCGGGTATCCCAATGACGCTGGGCTTTATCGGTAAGTTCTATGTGCTGGCGGTCGGTGTCCAGGCACACTTGTGGTGGCTGGTGGGTGCGGTGGTTGTCGGTTCGGCAATCGGCCTCTACTACTACCTGCGCGTAGCGGTGAGCTTATACCTGCACGCCCCGGAGCAACCGGGTCGCGACGCACCGTCAAACTGGCAGTACAGCGCGGGTGGTATCGTGGTGCTGATCTCTGCACTGTTGGTACTGGTGCTGGGTGTATGGCCGCAACCGCTGATTAGCATTGTGCGGTTAGCAATGCCGCTGATGTAAGCTGTCAGTTCGTAAGTCAGAAAGCCGCCGACAAGTTCGGCGGTTTTTTTTGGTGCCCTGACCCCCATCACCCAACAATAACCGTCAGCGCATGATTCCCTTGCCGCAGCATACGTCGATACGCGCTAATCAGCTTTTCCATATCGAGCATGATCGAAGCAAAGAGTTGCCCCTCTAACTCTTCTGAAAAGGTTACTCCCGGATAAATCTCCATTTCATTGAGTCGTTTAATGGAAAACTGTTTACGCAGCACATTTCGGTCAAGAGCTTCCAGTCGGTCGATTGTCGCGGCTAACTCCTGATTCCAGGTCAATCCCAGGAATCCATCTATGCCATCTTCGAGGCTGTGTTCACCAAGCACGGCACGACTCAGCGGATCATTCTTCGCGGGATCAAAAGCAGAGGTGCCTGTCAGCCCAAAGTGTAAAAAATCCCAGCGTTTATCAATATCCAGTCGGCGTAATCCTGAAAGCGTGTCATGTATATTATCCATCAAAGGTTTTTGAGTAGACTCAAGAAGTTGGTTAATCTTTTCTGAGTCAATTTCTGCAAAATAGCCAATCATTCCCATTTTATTTTCCTCCGTTGAATTTCATGTTTCGCATCTTAAAACAGACGAGGGAAAATAAAATGTACATGTCGCTTTTTCTGGACCCGCCTCGAGAAATTTTTATTATTTACTGTTGTATAACAAAGTTATAACCCCATCCACTACCTGAGCCATTTTCTGATAATTCAATCTGTCTGCGGTATCACCGGGCAAGTGGTATTGTTTATTACGATAAAAAGCGGTGTCGGTAATCATTACGGCGGGAATATCGTGTTGCCAATAATTAAGGTGATCAGAGAAATCAATACCGGGAATAAACCCTGGGGCATTCATAGAATAAACAGATAAATCCTGAGATGACAACAATGCCGCTTTTAGCTGACGAACGGCGTTGATATCCTGCATTCTGCCGACCACGGCAATAAAGTCTCCCCGATCGGGATAAAGCCAGGACATTGCCGGGTAAGGGTAATCCTGACTACCAGGCGCAGAGTCGTAATAGCCAATCATCTCCAGCGCTATCATTAATCTAACTGGACGCTCAAGCGAAGCTGCATGTACCGCGCTCCCCATTTCATCGCTACGAAAGAAGGGCGGTTCTTCCGACGCATAGGCGACCAGCTGCACGCCAGTTTTCGGTGCTTGCTGCTGTAACAAACGTGCCAGTTCGAGTAATCCTGCCACGCCGCTGGCGTTATCATCCGCGCCCGGCGTATAGGTCAATTGATCGTTTTCATAACTGCTGACAGAATCATAGTGCGCACCAATAATAATCAGCGGTCCATCGGCAGGACCATAATCAGCAACAATGTTTTTGTAGGGACCTCCCGTAATGGGGACGTCCTGCGCGGTAACGCTGGCACCGCTACTGATAAAGACCTCTTTTATATATTCTGCGGACCTTTTCAGATTATCAATATTGTCGGCACTACGGGGATGCACAGTTTGTGTAAGATAACGAACTGTTTTTTCTAATTGCTCAGGACTTGTGTGTCGGGGCGTTGGCGGTAATGCATTGACCCAGGGTTGGTAAAAAATAATCAGAGGGAGTGAAAACAGAATTAATATAATAAAAGCAAAGTTTATTTTTTTCATATGCAAATTATTAATGGGTTGCGTTATTGAATCATTATTTGTTATAGGTTTCGATATTGTATTTTATTAAGATTAGCAGGATTATACAAAGAGTATATTTTATGTCTGGTGCCTGAGTTTATTTAAAAGGATTTTATATGCGAAATAAAAATATAATCATGTTGCTTATGAGTAGTTTGATTTTGTCAGGATGTGGGCCGGAACCTGAGAATAAGGAAAGTCAGCAACAACAACCCAGTACTCCAACAGAGCAGCAAGTGCTTGCCGCGCAGCAAGCTGCAATAAAAGAGGCTGAGCAAAGCGCCGCCGCCGCGAAAGTCTTGGCCCAGCAAGAAGTGCAACAATATTCAGACAAACAGGCTTTACAGGGGCGATTGCAGGAAGCGCCAACATTTGCAAGAGCGGCTAAAGCAAAAGCTACACATGTCGCAAATCCAGGAACCGCTCGCTATCAGCAGTTCGATGATAATCCGGTTAAGCAGGTAGCGCAAAATCCGTTGGCGACGTTTAGTCTTGACGTTGACACTGGCAGTTATGCGAATGTACGGCGTTTCCTCAATCAAGGGCTGTTACCTCCGCCAGACGCTGTGCGGGTGGAGGAGATAGTCAATTATTTCCCGTCTGATTGGGATATCAAAGACAAACAATCTATTCCGGCCTCTAAGCCAATACCTTTCGCTATGCGCTACGAATTGGCACCTGCGCCATGGAATGAACAGCGAACATTGCTGAAAGTTGATATCCTGGCGAAAGATCGCAAAAGTGAAGAGTTACCAGCTTCTAATCTGGTCTTTCTTATCGACACTTCTGGTTCAATGATTTCTGATGAACGTTTGCCACTTATCCAGTCTTCGTTGAAATTATTGGTCAAAGAACTTCGTGAGCAGGATAACATTGCTATCGTGACCTACGCTGGCGACTCCCGTATTGCATTGCCTTCTATCTCCGGGAGTCATAAGGCGGAAATTAATGCCGCAATTGATTCGCTGGATGCCGAAGGCAGTACCAATGGCGGTGCCGGGCTGGAACTGGCTTATCAGCAGGCGGCGAAGGGGTTTATTAAGGGCGGTATCAATCGCATTTTATTGGCCACTGACGGTGACTTTAACGTTGGTATTGACGATCCAAAATCGATTGAATCAATGGTCAAAAAACAGCGGGAGTCCGGTGTTACTCTGTCGACGTTTGGCGTGGGGGATGACAATTACAACGAGGCAATGATGGTGCGAATTGCCGATGTTGGCAACGGTAACTACAGCTACATTGATACCCTCTCTGAAGCGCAGAAAGTATTGAACAGTGAAATGCGGCAGACGTTGATTACCGTAGCAAAAGATGTCAAAGCGCAAATTGAGTTTAACCCCGCGTGGGTAACGGAATACCGTCAGATTGGTTATGAAAAGCGCCAACTTCGGGCGGAAGATTTTAATAACGACAACGTTGATGCGGGGGATATTGGCGCAGGCAAACATATAACGTTGTTATTTGAATTAACGCTGAACGGGCAAAAAGCATCAATTGATAAGTTACGCTATGCCCCGGATAACAAATCAGCGAAATCGGACAAAACGAAAGAACTGGCCTGGTTAAAAATTCGCTGGAAATACCCGCAGGGAAAAGAAAGTCAGTTAGTTGAATTCCCGCTGGGGCCAATAATAAACGCGCCCTCTGAAGATATGCGTTTTCGCGCAGCAGTAGCTGCATATGGGCAAAAGTTACGCGGTTCTGAATACCTGGACGAAATCTCATGGCAGCAGATAAAACAGTGGGCTCAGCAGGCAAAAGGGGAAGATCCACAGGGTTACAGGGCGGAATTTATTCGCCTGGTTGAACTGGCGGATGGTGTGACTGGCATCAGTCCGTGATGACTTTTTAGCAAACTATGTTCGATCAGTCAGCATATTTGCTGACTGGTCGAATTGACTAACAATGATGTTAACTTACTCTTTTGCCTGATGCTCTATTTTGGGGTTGTGAGTGTTTTATTTCTAAGTCTCTATAATAATCATTGATATTTGCATCGCCATATTTATCTAAATAACAATTTCTGTTTACCTGTCGATGTTGAAAATCAATTTCGTACTGCTCTTCTGCTGAATATTTTTTAAATCTGTCAGCATAGTTTTTTAATAACGTATAGGGAGCGCTGTCAGAATTGCTTTCCCTTTGTTCAATTACTTCTTTGGCTGCCATGCACACAAATGCACCGCAACTTTGGCTTAAGTATTGCTGAAGATCGGCATGTAAAAATGTTATCTCTTGTTCAGTTAAATGATCTATTATATTCTTATTATTCGGCATTTCCCCCATGAATTTAGAATTGAAACTATTAATGACACGCTTAAGTGAATTTTCTTTATCATGGCCTAGTGCACGTAATGAGTTGAATATGACGCATTTTATTTGTTGTGTGTTATTTTTTTCATTAACTATTTTTTGTAGCGAAACTAATATCCAGTGTCCGCCAGTATTTATGGGGAATAACTGGACTTCTTTCGGCCATGATGGATCGCTCTTAATATTATCATTGAGAGCGATTTCCAGGTAAGTGCTGTTGGAATCGGGGAGGTAGAGACCAGTAGGATAATTGACTTGAGTATTTTTTGCATTAGCGGCGATCTTCTGAAGATAGCAATCTATTTCATCCGTGGTTAATTGACGATTTTTATCCCAGAAGTTTGTACCATCGCTCAGTTCATTATTCTTATCATTTAAAAGTACCTTTGAAAGCGACTGTTTTTCTGATATGAGAGGAATGTCCTCACCGATAATTGTCATTAATTTCGAAGGGGAGAATAGTTTTTTGAACAGGAGATTATCTGAATTATGTGATTTGAGGGGGTGTTTGGTTGCGGTATGTGCCAAATTATATAATTTTAAACAGGCATTTTTTATAAGCTTGATAATCGATAGGGTATCATTTGTTGGGTTTCTAACAATATGGTAAAGAATATCTTCAGCTTTTTTTCCAAATTCATCATAACCTAACGCAATATTATGCAGTAACTCAATGCTTTCTTCATCTCCGGATAACGCTGTTTTTTTTAAAGACTGCAGTAATTCCTCGGTCACAGTAAATTTTTCTGCAAATGTCTGACAGAGTTGGGTTTGAGATAATTGACAATAATTGCTGACAACTGTAACCATCATAGGCTCCTTTTAGTTGCAAAGATTGTGCTGAATGAAGATAAAAAGAGGCAACTTATTGCTCTGAATATAGTGCGTGCGGAGATGAATAAATATCAAAAATCGCTCAATATGCCCGTGTGGGTGGATATATGTGGCGCGGGTTGCGATAACAGGGCAAGTTTCGCCCTGTTTTAGTAGGAAGCAGAGTTAAACGTTAAACACGGTGAAATCATGCGCCAGTTCAGTCGCCGGGAAAATTGACCTGCATTCACGTAACAGGTGCTGACAACCTTTGTCATCATAGCGCGAGCTGACGTGGGTAATGATTAGCTTACCGACTCCAGCCTCACGGGCCAGTGTCGCAGCCTGGCGTGTAGAGCTATGACCGCGACTATTGGCTTTGGCTTCCATGGTTATATCCAGCGTCGCTTCGTGCACCATGACATCGACACCTTTAGCCAGGTCAAGTGCGGCATCGCAGGGGCCGGTATCGCCGAAAATAGCGAGCGCTTTACCTGGCACTGGAGCAGCTAAGTAATCTGCGCCGTTAATCTGCCTTCCATCTTCCAGCGTGATTGTTTTGCCCGCTTTTAATTCCTGAAACAGTGGGCCAGGCGGCACGCCAGCAGCTTTTAATGCCTGGGCATTTAATGCACCCGGTTTATCATGTTCTTCAATACGATAGCCATAACATTCCAGTGGGTGTACCAGCGGATAAGCGGTTACTTTGCGCAGGCCATCATCGAAAATTTCGCCAGCGCCAATTTCGACAATTTCCAGCGGATAATCGGTCCATGAGCCGCTAATCCGCAGCGCAGTCTCCACAAATTCACGGAGACCTTGCGGACCATAAATCGTTAAGGGTTGGACAATACCAGACATAGAACGACTGCACAGCAAGCCGGGTAAACCAAAGAGATGATCGCCATGAAGATGGCTGATAAAAATCTTGTCCAGTTTTCCAGGGTTAAAGGCGGTATGCAGTAGCTGATGCTGGGTGCCTTCACCGCAGTCAAACAACCAAAGCCCGCTCTGGGTCGGATGTTGCAGGTTAAGCAATATTGCCGTGACATTGCGCGTACGGGTTGGCACACCGGCTGAAGTACCTAAAAAAATTAATTCCATGAGTTCATCACGTTTCAAAAAATATTCCGGCTAGTATAAGGCATACATCTAAAAGGAGAGCATTATGATTGAATGGCAAGATCTGCATCACTCTGAATTATCGGTTTCCCAGCTTTATGCCTTATTACAACTGCGTTGCGCGGTTTTTGTTGTTGAGCAGAATTGCCCTTATCAGGATATCGATGGTGATGATTTGACGGGGGATAATCGCCATATTCTCGGTTGGAAAAATGATGAACTGGTGGCGTATGCGAGGATTCTGAAAAGTGATGATGATCTTGAGCCGGTCGTTATAGGTCGGGTGATTGTCAGTGAAGCGTTGCGTGGCGAAAAAGTGGGGCAGCAGCTGATGAGTAAAACACTCGAAACATGTACGCGTCACTGGCCTGATAAACCTGTTTACCTCGGGGCGCAGGCGCATCTGCAAAACTTCTACCAAAGTTTTGGCTTTATCCCTGTGACGGAGGTCTATGAAGAAGATGGTATCCCACACATTGGGATGGCACGCGAGGTAATTCAGGCGTAATCAATAACCATTGTCTATAGTTAGTGACAGGTTTTACGCAAATGGAGAACGAGAATGTCTAATCAGTTTGGTGATACACGTATCGATGACGACCTGACGCTGCTTAGTGAAACACTGGAAGAGGTGCTCCGCTCCTCTGGCGATCCCGCCGATCAGAAATATGTTGAGCTGAAAGCGCGTGCAGAAAAAGCGCTGGATGATGTGAAAAAACGGGTTAGCCAGGCTTCAGACAGTTATTACTATCGGGCGAAGCAGGCTGTTTATCGTGCTGATGACTACGTCCACGAAAAACCCTGGCAAGGAATTGGGGTGGGCGCGGCCGTTGGGCTGGTATTAGGACTGTTGCTGGCACGCCGTTAAAACCTCCCTACACCGGGGTACTGCATTTTTTTTGTAGTACCCCGTATAATGTGAGGCTTTTAACAGGGAGAGGTCCGCGTGCAATCACTCACTACGGCGCTGGAAAATCTACTGCGCCTTTTGTCGCAAGAGATTCCAGCGACACCCGGCATTCGGGTTATTGATACTCCTTTCCCTCTCAAAGATGCTTTTGATGCCTTGAGCTGGCTGGCCAGTCAGCAAACGTATCCGCAATTCTACTGGCAACAACGTAATGGTGATGAAGAAGCTGCCGTCCTGGGCGCGATTACCCATTTTACCTCGTTGGACCAGGCGCAACGTTTTCTTCACCAGCACCCGGAACATGCCGACTTACGCATCTGGGGGCTGAATGCGTTTGACCCGTCGCAGGGCAATTTACTTTTACCCCGCCTGGAATGGCGACGCTGTGGCGGTAAAGCCACGCTGCGGCTGACGCTATTCAGCGAAAGCTCCCTTCAGCACGATGCGATAAAGGCAAAAGAATTTATCGCCACACTGGTGAGTATCAAGTCCCTGCCAGGGTTACATTTAACCACCACGCGAGAACAACACTGGCCGGACAAAACGGGCTGGACGCGATTAATCGAACTGGCAACGCAAACTATCGCCGAAGGTGAACTCGACAAAGTCGTTTTTGCACGGGCGACCGACCTGCATTTTGCAAGCCCGGTTAACGCAGCGGCGATGATGGCAGCCAGCCGTCGGCTCAATCTGAACTGCTATCATTTCTTTATGGCCTTTGATGGCGAGACCGCGTTTCTGGGTTCGTCTCCTGAGCGGCTATGGCGGCGGCGTGCCAAAGCGCTGCGTACTGAAGCGCTGGCGGGAACGGTAGCAAATCATCCTGATGATAAGCAGGCGCAGCAGTTGGGCGAGTGGCTGATGGCGGATGATAAAAACCAGCGCGAGAACATGCTGGTGGTGGAAGATATCTGCCAACGATTGCAGGCCGATACCCAGACGCTGGATGTTTTACCACCGCAGGTACTGCGTCTGCGTAAAGTGCAGCATCTGCGCCGCTGTATCTGGACTTCACTCAACAAAGCGGATGATGTGATCTGTTTACATCAGTTGCAGCCAACGGCCGCGGTTGCGGGCTTACCGCGTGACCTGGCGCGGCAGTTTATCGCCCGTCACGAACCGTTCACCCGTGAATGGTATGCCGGTTCCGCGGGCTATCTTTCGTTACAACAAAGCGAATTCTGCGTTTCCCTGCGCTCAGCAAAAATTAGCGGCAATGTCGTGCGATTATATGCTGGCGCGGGCATTGTCCGTGGTTCTGACCCCGAGCAAGAGTGGCAGGAAATCGACAACAAAGCGGCAGGGCTGCGTACTTTATTACAAATGGAAGAGTAATGAGTCGCATCATTACCGATTCATATCAATAATCTATTTTTGTAGCTCCTTATACTTAGCCGCAATATTGATACCGGACAAACTCATGTCAGTAAGCGCATTTAACCGACGCTGGGCGGCGGTCATTCTGGAAGCATTAACGCGTCACGGCGTCAGACACATCTGTATCGCCCCTGGCTCGCGTTCTACACCGTTAACGTTAGCGGCGGCGGAGAATTCCGCATTTATTCACCACACCCATTTTGATGAGCG
This sequence comes from Escherichia sp. MOD1-EC6021, assembly GCF_002965245.1. Taxonomy (NCBI): domain Bacteria; kingdom Pseudomonadati; phylum Pseudomonadota; class Gammaproteobacteria; order Enterobacterales; family Enterobacteriaceae; genus Escherichia; species Escherichia sp. MOD1-EC6021. The sequence goes on from NZ_PTRU01000001.1 coordinate 146,320, forward strand.
TGGACTGGGGCATCTGGCGCTGGGGCTGGCGAAAGTCAGCAAGCAGCCGGTGGCGGTGATTGTGACCTCCGGCACGGCGGTAGCAAATCTCTATCCGGCACTAATAGAAGCTGGGTTAACCGGAGAAAAACTGATCCTGTTAACCGCCGATCGCCCGCCGGAGCTCATTGACTGCGGCGCGAATCAGGCGATTCGTCAGCCGGGAATGTTCGCCTCTCATCCTACGCATAGCATTTCACTGCCGCGCCCGACGCAGGATATTTCTGCCCGTTGGCTGGTCTCTACTATCGACCACGCCCTTGGTACGCTTCATGCTGGAGGAGTCCATATCAACTGCCCGTTTGCTGAACCGCTATATGGCGAGATGGACGACTTCGGGCTTAGTTGGCAACAGCGTCTTGGCGACTGGTGGCAGGACGATAAACCGTGGCTGCGTGAAGCGCCTCGTCTGGAAAGTGAAAAACAGCGTGACTGGTTCTTCTGGCGACAAAAGCGCGGCGTGGTGGTTGCTGGTCGCATGAGTGCGGAAGAGGGCAAAAAAGTTGCTCTGTGGGCGCAAACTCTTGGCTGGCCGCTGATTGGCGACGTCCTGTCGCAAACCGGACAGCCGCTGCCGTGTGCCGATCTCTGGTTAGGCAATGCCAAAGCGACCAGCGAACTGCAACAGGCGCAGATTGTGGTGCAACTGGGCAGCAGCCTGACGGGCAAACGGCTCCTGCAATGGCAGGCAAGCTGTGAACCCGAAGAGTACTGGATTGTTGATGACATTGAAGGTCGACTTGATCCAGCACACCATCGCGGACGCCGCTTAATTGCCAATATTGCCGACTGGCTGGAGCTGCATCCGGCAGAAAAACGCCAGCCCTGGTGCGTTGAAATCCCGCGCCTGGCGGAACAGGCAATGCAGGCGGTTATTGCCCGTCGCGATGCGTTTGGCGAAGCGCAACTGGCGCATCGCATCAGCGACTATTTGCCGGAACAGGGGCAACTGTTTGTTGGCAACAGCCTGGTGGTACGTCTGATTGATGCGCTTTCGCAACTTCCGGCAGGTTACCCGGTGTACAGCAATCGTGGGGCCAGCGGTATTGACGGGCTGCTTTCTACTGCCGCAGGCGTTCAGCGGGCCAGTGGCAAACCGACGCTGGCGATTGTGGGCGATCTCTCAGCACTTTACGATCTCAACGCGCTGGCGCTATTGCGCCAGGTTTCCGCGCCGCTGGTATTAATTGTGGTGAACAACAATGGCGGGCAAATTTTCTCGCTGTTGCCAACGCCGAAAAACGAGCGCGAGCGTTTCTATCTGATGCCGCAAAACGTCCATTTTGAGCACGCCGCCGCGATGTTCGAGCTGAAATATCATCGTCCGCAAAACTGGCAGGAACTTGAAACGGCACTTGCCGACGCCTGGCGCACGCCGACCACCACGGTAATTGAAATGGTGGTTAACGACACCGATGGTGCGCAAACCCTCCAGCAACTGCTGGCGCAGGTAAGCCATTTATGATCCTGCACGCGCAGGCAAAACACGGCAAACCAGGTTTACCCTGGCTGGTGTTTTTGCACGGTTTTTCCGGCGATTGCCAGGAATGGCAAGAAGTGGGCGAGGCGTTTGCCGACTACTCGCGGTTGTATGTTGATCTCCCTGGTCACGGTGGTTCGGCAGCAATTAGCGTCGATGGATTTGATGATGTCACCGGCTTACTGCGTAAAACTCTGGTTAGTTACAACATCCTTAACTTCTGGCTGGTGGGGTACTCGCTCGGCGGACGGGTGGCGATGATGGCGGCTTGTCAGGGGATGCCGGGGCTGAGTGGGGTTGTGGTCGAAGGCGGGCATCCGGGATTGCAAAGTGCTGAACAACGCACGGAACGTCTGCTTTCCGATCGCCAATGGGCGCAGCGTTTTCGCACAGAACCATTAACGGCGGTATTTGCCGACTGGTATCAACAGCCTGTCTTTGCCTCGCTCAATGACGATCAACGCCGGGAGCTGGTGGCGCTGCGTAGCCACAATAACGGTGTAACGCTTGCTACTATGCTGGAGGCCACTTCTCTCGCCGTCCAGCCTGATTTACGTGCTAACCTTAGCGCCCGCACATTTGCGTTTTATTATTTATGTGGTGAACGTGACAGCAAATTCCGCGCTCTGGCGGCGGAACTGGCTGCCGACTGCCATGTCATTCCTCGCGCCGGACATAACGCGCACCGGGAAAATCCCGCTGGCGTAATCGCAAGTCTGGCGCAGATCTTGCGTTTCTGACTAAAGGACACAATATGATTTATCCTGATGAAGCAATGCTTTACGCACCGGTTGAATGGCACGACTGCTCCGAAGGTTTCGAGGACATTCGTTATGAAAAATCCACCGACGGTATCGCAAAAATCACCATTAATCGTCCGCAGGTGCGCAATGCCTTTCGTCCTCTGACGGTAAAAGAGATGATCCAGGCACTGGCAGATGCGCGTTATGACGATAACATCGGCGTAATTATTCTGACTGGTGCAGGCGATAAAGCGTTCTGCTCTGGTGGCGACCAGAAAGTGCGTGGCGATTACGGCGGCTATAAAGATGATTCCGGCGTACATCATTTGAATGTGCTGGACTTCCAGCGTCAGATCCGTACCTGTCCGAAACCGGTTGTCGCGATGGTAGCGGGTTACTCCATCGGCGGCGGTCACGTTCTGCACATGATGTGCGACCTGACCATCGCGGCGGAAAACGCCATCTTCGGTCAGACTGGCCCGAAAGTCGGTTCCTTCGATGGCGGCTGGGGCGCTTCCTATATGGCGCGCATTGTTGGGCAGAAAAAAGCGCGTGAAATCTGGTTCCTGTGCCGTCAGTACGACGCGAAACAAGCGCTGGATATGGGCCTTGTCAACACCGTGGTGCCGCTGGCAGATCTGGAAAAAGAAACCGTGCGTTGGTGCCGCGAAATGCTGCAAAACAGCCCGATGGCGCTGCGTTGCCTGAAAGCTGCGCTGAACGCTGACTGTGACGGTCAGGCGGGTCTGCAGGAGCTGGCGGGCAATGCCACCATGCTGTTCTACATGACAGAAGAAGGTCAGGAAGGTCGCAACGCCTTCAACCAGAAACGTCAGCCTGACTTCAGCAAATTTAAACGGAATCCGTAATGCGTAGCGCGCAGGTATACCGCTGGCAGATCCCCATGGACGCGGGGGTGGTTCTGCGCGACAGGCGGTTAAAAACCCGCGACGGGCTGTATGTTTGCCTGCGTGAGGGCGAGTGCGAAGGGTGGGGGGAGATCTCCCCACTGCCGGGCTTCAGTCAGGAAACCTGGGAAGAGGCGCAAAGTGCGCTGCTTGCCTGGGTAAATAACTGGCTGGCAGGCGATTGCGAATTACCGCAAATGCCTTCCGTCGCCTTTGGCGTAAGCTGTGCATTGGCGGAGCTGGCAGACACGTTACCACAGGCGGCCAATTATCGTGCGGCACCACTGTGTAATGGCGATCCGGACGATCTGATCCTGAAACTTGCCGATATGCCAGGTGAGAAAGTGGCGAAGGTCAAGGTGGGATTGTACGAAGCGGTGCGCGACGGCATGGTGGTGAATCTGTTGCTGGAGGCCATTCCGGATCTGCATTTGCGTCTTGATGCGAATCGCGCCTGGACGCCGCTGAAAGGCCAGCAGTTTGCCAAATACGTTAACCCGGATTATCGCCACCGCATCGCGTTTCTCGAAGAACCGTGCAAAACCCGCGAGGATTCCCGCGCCTTTGCCCGTGAAACGGGTATTGCCATTGCCTGGGATGAAAGCCTGCGTGAGCCGGATTTTGCCTTTGTGGCGGAAGAAGGCGTGCGAGCGATGGTGATCAAACCCACGCTCACGGGCAGCCTGGAGAAAGTGCGCGAGCAGGTGCAGGCGGCGCACGCGCTGGGGCTGACGGCGGTGATCAGTTCATCTATTGAGTCGAGCTTAGGCTTAACGCAACTGGCGCGGATTGCCGCCTGGTTAACGCCAGACACCATTCCGGGGCTGGACACGCTGGATCTGATGCAGGCGCAGCAGGTTCGTCGCTGGCCGGGTAGCCCGCTACCGTTAGTGGAAGTTGATGCACTGGAGCGGCTGTTATGATCTTCTCTGACTGGCCGTGGCGTCACTGGCGGCAAGTGCGGGGAGAAGCCATCGCCTTACGTCTTAATGACGAGCAACTTAACTGGCGCGAGCTTTGTGCTCGCGTCGATGAATTAGCCTCCGGCTTTGCGGCGCAGGGCGTTGTTGAGGGCAGCGGCGTGATGTTGCGGGCGTGGAATACGCCGCAAACGCTGCTCTCCTGGCTGGCGCTACTGCAATGCGGAGCGCGGGTGCTGCCCGTGAATCCACAGTTGCCGCAACCGTTGCTTGAGGAATTGTTGCCCAATCTGACGCTGCAATTTGCACTTGTGCCGGAAGGGGAAAACACATTTTCGGCGTTAACGTCGCTGCACATTCAGCTGGTTGAAGGCGCACATGCCGCTGCGTGGCAGCCGACGCGTCTGTGCTCAATGACGTTGACCTCCGGCTCTACCGGTTTGCCGAAAGCCGCTGTTCATACTTATCAGGCCCATCTTGCCAGTGCGCAAGGTGTGTTATCGCTGATACCGTTTGGCGAGCACGATGACTGGTTGCTCTCTTTACCGCTGTTTCACGTCTCCGGTCAGGGAATTATGTGGCGCTGGTTATACGCTGGTGCGCGGATGACGGTACGTGATAAACAGCCATTGGAGCAAATGCTGGCAGGCTGTACTCACGCTTCACTGGTGCCAACACAACTCTGGCGTTTGCTGGTTAACCGCAGTTCCGTTTCCCTGAAAGCGGTGTTACTTGGCGGTGCGGCAATTCCGGTCGAGTTGACGGAACAGGCGCGCGAGCAGGGGATTCGTTGCTTTTGCGGCTATGGTCTGACCGAGTTTGCCTCCACTGTGTGTGCGAAAGAAGCCGACGGTCTGGCAGACGTCGGTTCGCCGCTACCGGGTCGGGAAGTGAAAATCGTAAACGACGAAGTGTGGCTGCGGGCTGCCAGCATGGCAGAAGGTTACTGGCGTAACGGGCAACTGGTTCCACTGGTTAATGACGAAGGCTGGTACGCCACGCGCGATCGCGGTGAGATGCATAATGGCAAGCTGACAATTGTCGGACGTTTAGACAATCTGTTCTTCAGTGGTGGCGAAGGCATTCAGCCGGAAGAGGTGGAGCGTGTTATTGCTGCACATCCTGCGGTTTTGCAGGTGTTTATCGTCCCCGTCGCGGACAAGGAGTTTGGTCATCGACCGGTAGCGGTGGTGGAGTATGACCAGCAAACCGTTGATCTTGGCGAATGGGTGAAAGATAAGCTGGCCCGTTTTCAGCAACCGGTGCGTTGGCTGACGCTTCCACCTGAACTGAAAAACGGTGGTATTAAGATTTCACGTCAGGCGCTAAAAGAGTGGGTGCAACGCCAGCAATAATTAACCATCCGTTGCACTTCTCATTTCTGCCATTCCATTGCCGTTGATAAAGAGTTTATCTGTTAATCTGTAAATTGATGTGAAAACTCTTAGCAAACAGGATAATGCAATGGAATGGCTGGTCAAAAAATCGTGCTGCGATAAACAAGATAACAGACATGTACTTATGCTCTGCGATGCTGGCGGCGCGATAAAAATGATCGCCGAAGTGAAGAGTGACTACGCCGTGAAAGTGGGCGATTTACTCTCCCCTTTGCAGAATGCGCTTTACTGCATTAATCGTGAAAAGCTACATACGGTGAAAGTCCTCTCGGCATGCAGCTACAGCCCCGATGAGTGGGAACGGCAGTGTCAATCGGCTGAGAAAACTCAGTAACGTTGTTTTGTCGTGGGCAGGAAAATCAGCATCAACCCACTCATAATACAGGCTACTCCCAGTAGTGCCTTCAGAGAAAAAGTTCCTTCCCAGCCGGGAAGTATCATTGATGCAATCCATACCAGCACATAGCTCATACTGAGCAAGGCATAGGCTTTGCTTAACGCAAGTTTATGTAGCGTTTTATACCAACAAAAAACGGAAAGCAGATAACCCAGCAGCCCGAGTAACAGTATCCGGGCATCCAGGCCAAAAGCTAACAGCGCCGCGATAAAATCCCATAAGTGCGTCATCGGCGGTAGATGACTCGCCGCATAACCCAGGCTTAATTGCGCAGCTGAGGCAATAATGACGCTGAATAATCCCCACATCAGGCCCATTACACCGTACTCCCGAGGATCACAATGCCGCCAATAATGAACGCCACCCCACACCAGTGACGCAGTGATACCGGCTCGTGCCACAGTTTTACTGCAGCCAGCGTCACCCAGACAAAATTCAGACTTAACATCGGGTAGGCAATGCCTACCGGTACGTTCTGCAAGACCAGCAGCCAGAGCACCATGGCAAGGCCAAGACAAGCCAGCGCCAGTCCCAGCCACAGCACGATATGTCTGCGCCGTTTGTTTATCGCCACAAAGCAGGTTGCTTGTTTCTGACACAACTGCCCGGCAACGCTAAGCAAGCTGGCAAAGACTAATGTTAGCCAGATCATTTGGGCCGATACTGAATCAGCACCAGACGCTCCTGACGATCGATGGCATCTGCGGGCGGAATGGCGAGACTGTTGATATCTTCATCGCGGTCAACCGAAAGCACGAGTGTAATAACCCCCTCCTGACGATGTTGATTAAGCCAGTTTGCGAACTCATCACCGCTGACAAATCTCCCTTTCGCATCCGGATAATTTAGGCCGTATTTCAATTCCCCTGTCTGGCGATACATGATGATGTCATCACGTCTCAGGCTCCATGCCAGACCAGCAGCAACGCCGACGCTATCGGTAAGAATATAGCGGCTTGGCTGCAGTGATTCTTGTGTCGTCTCGACAAAAAATTGCGGATGTTTTCCTTCCATGACTCTGTCAGGAATTGAAAATCCTACCAGCAACGCCAGCCCAAGCGGGCAAAGTGCGGCAAAAGGCCAGTTTTTTTCGACGTTTGTTAAGGTATACCAGCCGAAAAATGCCCATAGCGAAAAAATCGACCATGCACAGAAGACTTTATAGCTCTCGAAGGTTTGCCACACCGGCGTGCTCATAGGTCCCCAGGGGGAGACCACAAACGTAGCAATAATGCCAGTGACGCCAAAAGCGATGTTAATCCAGCCATTAATCCGCAACGCCAGAGGATTATTTTTTGCTGCCAGCAAAGCGTAATGCGCCATCAGCATTGCCAGAGGTGCAAAGCAGGAAAGAATATAGGTGGGCAATTTGCCTTTGGCAACGGAGAAAAACAGCAGCGGCATTACCGCCCAGCTCAATAAATAGACGGTTGCGGAATGCTTGCGGTTTTTCCAGCCTGTGTACAGTGCTCCGGGGAGTAATCCCAGCCACGGCAGGCTACCGGCAATGATGACCGGCAAGTAGTACCAGAACGGAGCTCTATGCTGGGCATCATCCAGTGCAAAGCGTTGAATATGCTCAACCCAGAAAAAATAGTGCCAGAAGTCAGGCTCCCGCTGCGCTATCGCCAGTCCCCAGGGGAGAACCGTCAGTACGCAACTGATAACCGCCAGCCAGCCGTAAATAAAGAGATCTTTCCAGCGTTTTTGCGTTGCAACCCATGGCAGCACGCTTAATACCGGCACGGCAAGGGCGAGAAAACCTTTGGTCATCACCCCCATGCCGCAGGTGATTCCCAGCAGTAAAAATCCCGCGCTTTTGCCTTTCCACGTCTGTGCCTGCATTGCCAGCCAGAAGCTGCACATTCCCGCCACCAGCCAGAATGCAATAAACGGATCGAGCACGGCATAAGTGCCAATGGCATAGACAATAAACAGTGAGAGATAAATCACTGCGGCGAGTAGAGCCAGACGTTTATCGCGCCATAAGCGCAGGGTAAACCAGGTCACCAGCGCGGCAGTTAACAGGGTCGCAAAGATAACGCCTGCCCGCACACCAAAGTTATTTGCGCCAAATAGCCATTGCCCAATACTGTTAATCCAGTATCCGGCAATGGGTTTTTCGAAATAACGTAGCCCTAACATATGGGGCACAATCCAGTCGCCGGATGCCAGCATTTCCCGACTGATTTCCGCATAACGCGTTTCATCTGGTTGCCAGAGCAGACGCGTGCTGATCGGTAACAGGTAATAGCAGGCAATAAACGCGAAGAGGCCGATAAGGTAACGTACCGATTTCATCAGCGACTACCCGCAATTTGTTGGCAACCCAGCCAGCCTTCACGTCCGGCAATATTTCCGCGAACAACTTGTCCGAGCGGCAACGTCCCTGATAACAGTTCGCTTAAAGGGCAAAATGTCACGCCTTCCTGGGCTGCGCGTTTCAGGAGATCCACAAAATTATGCTGATAAGCGCAGCCTTCAACTTCTGCATGAATGGTATAAACCGGCGTGCCTTTATCTCGCAGGATGCGGTTGAGTAACCAACCGTTAAAATCTTCAGCTTTCACATCCCGACCAATCACTTCATCCCAGGTGGGTAAGGTCACCGGAATTTGCGCCGTGCCGGGTTTTCCTGTTTCGAGCAATGGACGAAACGGCATAGCCCCACGACAATCGCTGTTGTAGCGCAAATGGAACGCTTCTTTTGCTTCGATCACCTGCTGGTCGGCACGCCAGCCAGCGGCTGCGGAGCAGGTTACCGGTTGGCCGATAATTTCTTCCAGGGTGCGAAGGCCGCGTGCGATATCGTCGACCATTGTTTGCCGATCCCAGTTACTGCTATGGGCTTGCCAGGCATGGTGATCCCAGGCGTGCAGGCCGACTTCGTGATGTTTAGCCGCTTCACGAATGATATCGGCATTGGCATGACCAATCTCTTTACCTGGCCAGGCCGTACCTGCCAGTAAAATATCCCAGCCATAAAGCGATGCCGCGTTTGAGCGCAGCATCTTCCACAAAAACTGTGGCTTCACCAGTCGCCAGAGATGGCGGCCCATATTGTCCGGGCCGACGCTGAAAAAAATGCTGGCCTGAATATTATGCTTACTCAAGATTTCCAGCAGACGCGGCACGCCTTCACGGGTGCCACGAAAGGTATCGACATCAATGCGTAAGCCTACTTTTGTCATGATGGTTTATCCGTAAGCTCGACGGTGCGCAAGAAGAAATCCAGCGTTTCGTCGATGGTTTCCTGCATATCAATTTTGGGTTCCCAGTCCAGGCAGCGGCGGGCATTACGGATGCTTGGTTTACGATGCTCTACGTCCTGATATCCCTTGCCGTAGTAGCTGCTACTTTCGACAACGCGAAAGCCCGCAAACGGTGGGAAGTGATGGCGCAGCGGATGTTTTTCGAAGCTCGCCAGCAGCATCTCGCCCAGTTCCTCAATGCTCGCTTCGTTATCAGGATTGCCAATGTTGATAATTTCGCCGTCGCAGCGATTGCCTGCATTTTCGATAATGCGATACAACGCTTCAATGCCATCCCGGATATCAGTAAAGCAGCGTTTTTGTTTTCCGCCATCAATCAGCTTAATCGGTGAACCTTCCACCAGGTTGAGAATGAGTTGCGTAATAGCGCGGGAGCTGCCAATTCGCGCTGCATTAAGGTTATCCAGTCGTGGCCCCATCCAGTTAAACGGGCGGAAGAGGGTAAACTGTAAACCCTCTTTTTCGCCATAGGCCCAGATCACTCGATCAAGTAATTGTTTAGACACCGAATAGATCCAGCGTGGTTTATTCACCGGGCCGACGATTAAATTAGAATGGTCTTCATCGAAGTATTTATCGCTACACATCCCATAAACTTCTGAAGTCGACGGGAAGATGATTCGCTTACGGTACTTCACGCAGTAGCGGATAATGCGCAGATTCTCTTCAAAATCGAGTTCAAATACGCGCAGCGGGTTGCGGGTATATTCAATCGGCGTGGCTATCGCCACCAAAGGCAAGACGACATCACATTTTTTGACGTGATACTCAATCCATTCGGAATGAATACTGATATCGCCTTCGACAAAGTGAAAATGCGGATGATTCAGAAAACGGCTTATCGCATCGCTGCCGATATCCAGACCGTAGACTTCATAGTGATCTTCGCGCAGCAGGCGTTCTGTCAGATGGTTGCCAATAAAGCCATTCACCCCGAGGATGAGTACCCGTGTACGGCGTCGGGCGGCGCAGGCAGGCTGGCTATTCAAGCGTGAACCTTGCACCAGCCCCAGTGTCTGCGCCAATTGCGAGCCTTGCATAGTAATGCCGTCGCCCGCCTGTCCGGTGACGATTTCCAGCGCGCCATCGCCACAGGCAATCAGCAACGGCGCAACAGAAATCACGCTTCCCGGCTGCGCTGCGGATGTATGAGGATGTACGCGTGACGACCAGACGGTAAATTTTTGATTACCAACATAGCTGAAGGCTCCCGGCCACGGATCGGCGACGGCACGCACCATGTTATGCAATACTGCTGCCGGTTTATGCCACTCGAGGAAGCTGTCTTCTGGCGTTCTGCGACCAAAACAGGTGGCTTCGTTTTCGCGCTGGACGATTTCCAGAATATTACCGTCTTTAATGGCGGGTAATGTCTGCTCCAGTAGCTGGCGCGCGGCATGGCATAACTTGTGATGAAGCGTAATGGCGATATCGTCTGGCGCAATGGCAATGCGCAATTGGGCCACAATGGCCCCAGCATCGGCACGTTTCACCATTCGGTGCAATGTCACGCCAGTTTCCGTTTCACCGTTCACCAGCACCCAGTTCAGCGGCGCGCGACCACGATATTTTGGTAACAGCGAACCATGCAGATTAAATGCGCCTGCAGGGGCGAGCTGCAAAATCTCGTCGTGAATAAGATGGCGATAATAAAACGAGAAAATCACCTCCGGCGACATTTGGGCAATGCGCTCCACCCATAGTGGATGATTAACGTTATCCGGCGCGTAAACCGGAATGCCTCTTTCCGCTGCAAGTCGGGCAACCGAACCATAAAAGGCTTTTTCACAGGGATTATCACTATGAGTAAAAATAGCGCTAATTTCGTAACCGGCAGCCAGCAGGGCTTCAATACCGAGGCATCCCATATCGTGGTAAGCAAAAACGACAGTTTTCATTATTCATTTTCCTTGCTGGATGGACGGATAACTTGCTGAACAAAATAGCGGGGGCGGGCGCGGACATCGGTGTAGATCCTGCCGATATATTCACCGAGTAGTCCCATGCCGATAAACTGAGCGCCAATAAAAGTAAACAGCACGGCAAATAGCATAAAGACGCCTTCTGCCGCCCATTGTGGTCCGAAGGTCAGGCGTAAAATCACCAGCAGCACCGCAATGCTAAAACCTCCAATCGCAATAATGCTGCCAAGCAGACTCAGCATACGTAGCGGCGTAGTGGTAAGGCAGGTCACCAGGTCGTACATCAAATTAATCAGGCGCATAAAGCTGTATTTGGATTCACCAAACTCACGCTCGGCATGATGCACTGGAATTTCAATGGCGCGGCGGGCGAAGATATTCGCCAGAATCGGGATAAAGGTGCTGCGTTCATGGCAGTGCAACATCGCATCGACAATATGACGGCGATAGGCGCGCAGCATACAACCGTAGTCACCCATTGCTTTGCCGGTGGTGCGCTGAATAAGTCGGTTGATCATCTTCGAAGCGGTTTTACGAAACCAGCTGTCCTGGCGGTTCTGGCGTACAGTTCCTACTACGTCGTAACCTTCATCGGCTTTTGCCACCAGGCGGGGGATCTCCTCTGGAGGATTCTGGAGATCGGCATCGAGGGTAATAATTAAGTCGCCGGTAACGTGACTGAAACCCGCCATAATCGCTGAATGTTGTCCGTAATTGCGGTTAAGCAAAATAGACACAATATGGCTGCCCTCCACTAGCGAAGCTTCGACCAGCATATGCGCGGAATTATCGCTACTGCCGTCATCAATCAGCAGGATCTCATACTCTTTCCCCAGTGATTCACAGGCTGTGGTGGTGCGCCTGATTAATTCCGGTAAGCTTTCCTGCTCGTTATAAACGGGAATAACCACCGAGACTTTCTTAACAGGGTGGATTTCAAACATGGCTTATTGTCCTGCGAGTTGCTGAAGGGCTGTGATGACGCGGACGGCATCGGCAGTGGTCATATCCGGGAACAGCGGCAACGAACAGATGCGTTCGCTATTCCATTCGGTATTCGGTAACGACAGCGTGGGAAAACGCTCGCGATAATATTTTTGTGTGTGAGCGGCGCGGAAATGTAACCCGGTACCAATGCCTCTTTCTTTTAACGCTTCCATCAACGCATCGCGACTGATACCACAACGTTGTTCATCGACACGAATAATAAACAGATGCCAGGCGTGAACGTGCGGCCAGGCGGGAAGGCTTAATGGCTCAAAGGGGAGAGCTGCCAGTGCTTGCTGATATTGCAGAGCAATTTCGCGCCGACGGGTGTTGAGGTGCTCTAATTTGGCTAACTGGGTCAGGGCAATCGCGGCGTTAATATCGGTCAGATTATACTTATAGCCCGGCGTTAAGACTTCAGCTTGCGGTGCACGGCCCCAGGTTTGTCTGTCATATGCATCGACACCCAGACCGTGAAATTTCAGCATCCGTAGCTGGCAGGCGAGGTTTTCATCATCGGTAACAATCAACCCACCTTCCGCACAGGTAATATTTTTGATGGCGTGAAACGAAAAAATAGCGGTACCTTTCGCGCCAATATGTCGGCCTTTGTAATATGTACCGACGGCATGGGCCGCATCTTCGATAACCGCGATGCCGTAACGTTCGCCAATGGCGCGAATAGCGTCAATATCTGCTGGCGCACCGGCATAATGCACCGGAATGATGGCTTTAGTGCGTGACGTAATGGCTGCTTCTATCAATTCTGGCGTGACCATCAGCGTATCGCGGTTAACATCCACCATTACCGGCGTTGCACCCAACAAGGAGATCATATTGAGCGTTGAAACCCAGGTCAGGGAAGGCGTAATCACTTCATCGCCCTTGCCAATTCCCAACGCCATCAGCGTGATATGCATTCCTGCGGTGGCTGAACTGACCGCGATGGCATGCTGATTTCCCGTCAATTGGCAAAAGGCTTGTTCAAGCGCTTGATTCTTCGGACCTGTAGTGATCCAACCGGATTCGAGAACCTCTTTAACTGCTGCGAGTTCCTCCACGCCCATTGCTGGTCGCGAAAAAGGCAAAAATTCTGACATTGCTTTTCCTTCCGCCATTGAATACCTGTCCACTTATATTTGCTATAAAGAGTGTTGTGTATATTTTGCCATTTGGAGCGAAATTCTAAGGATAGAATATTAACTTAACCTTAAGAAATTAATATTAGACGTAAATATTGAAATTTTTATATTTTTTCTTATTTAGGCTTTGCATTTGGCAAAATTTTGAGGCATTTTGCCGGCATCGTAGGATTTTTAATATTACACCAACTGCTAATTATCGCCAGAAATGTCGCTCAATTTCACGGTAATTGTCTGGTTGCGCTTGTCTATAGGTGGAGTTTACGTGTTAGCTTTTTGCCGCTCTTCGTTGAAGTCAAAAAAATATTTCATCATTTTACTGGCGCTCGCTGCCATTGCCGGACTGGGTACTCATGCCGCCTGGAGTAGCAATGGTTTGCCACGTATCGACAATAAAACGCTGGCCAGACTGGCACAGCAGCATCCGGTTGTCGTTTTGTTTCGCCATGCTGAACGTTGCGATCGTTCAACCAATCAATGCTTGTCAGATAAAACAGGTATTACGGTCAAAGGTACCCAGGATGCCCGTGAACTGGGCAACGCTTTTAGTGCTGATATCCCTGATTTCGATCTTTATTCCAGTAATACCGTCCGGACCATTCAGTCGGCGACCTGGTTTTCAGCGGGGAAAAAGCTGACGGTAGATAAACGACTTCTTCAATGCGGTAATGAGATTTATAGTGCAATTAAGGACTTACAAAGCAAAGCACCTGATAAAAATATCGTTATTTTTACCCATAATCATTGCCTGACATATATTGCTAAAGATAAGCGTGATGCGACATTTAAACCTGATTATCTGGATGGTTTAGTCATGCATGTGGAAAAAGGCAAAGTTTATCTGGATGGGGAATTCGTTAACCACTAAATTTTCAATCTGACAGCCAGTAATGGCTGTCATCATTGTTACAGAAGACCTTTCAAACGTAACGTTTTTCGGGTGGCGACATTCAAATCATAATGCACCAGATCTTCAGGTTTTACCCACGCGTAGTCCTGAAACTCTTCGTTTATTTTCACTTCTCGGTTGGTAGAAACGCAGTCAAAAATCAGGTAAATCATATAAATCTCTTCCTTGCGACCATCTGCATACGTCTTGGTGCGAATATCATCGCTGAAGGTCCACGGCGTGATTTCTGTCAAAAGCAGCTGTTCTCCCAGTTCTTCGCGAATTTCGCGGCGTAGTGCCTCTTCAATTCTTTCGCCAGGCTCCACGCCACCACCCGAAAGCGCCCATTGACCGGGGAAAACGCCGCGATCGTCGGCCATTTTACACAGCAAATAAGCACCATCATTTTCAATCAAAGGGCATACAATAGTCCGTTGTCGCACAGGAGTATTCCTTATAAATAAAAAGAAACCATGAGAATACGGCAACTCAGAAATATGTGAAAGTGACAGTAATCTCTTTTGCGATGATAACCGCACTGATTATTATTTTTGTGTGTATCGATACGGTGTGTTTATTTTTTCAGCGTTTAATTATTTGAGAAGTATTTAGTTACAATAAGTGACTAGATCCCTTTTTTCGCTCATTGAATCCTCTGTGCCAGACAGTACAATCCCGCAGCTTTGGGAATTTTGATTTATTGCTTGTGGGAGAGGGGAAAATGAAAAAAATTGCGCTAGCAGGTCTGGCCGGAATGCTGTTGGTTTCTGCATCGGTCAATGCAATGAGTATCAGCGGTCAGGCGGGTAAAGAATACACCAATATTGGTGTCGGTTTTGGTACGGAATCGACGGGCCTGGCGTTAAGCGGTAACTGGACACATAACGACGACGACGGTGACGTCGCGGGTGTGGGGCTGGGGTTGAATCTGCCTCTTGGTCCGTTAATGGCGACCGTTGGCGGTAAAGGTATTTATACCAATCCGAATGATGGTGATGAAGGCTATGCCGCTGCTGTTGGTGGTGGTTTGCAGTGGAAAATTGGCAACAGCTTCCGTTTGTTTGGCGAGTATTACTACTCTCCAGATTCGCTCTCCAGCGGTATTCAAAGTTATGAGGAAGCGAATGCTGGTGCGCGTTACACCATTATGCGTCCAGTCAGTATTGAGGCGGGTTATCGCTATCTGAATCTGTCGGGTAAAGATGGTAACCGCGACAACGCCGTGGCTGACGGTCCATATGTTGGGGTTAACGCCAGTTTCTGATGCCTTCCGGCGCGGCATTCTGTCGCGCCATTCAGTTTCTTACTACGCCTTATCTCCCTTTGCGTTATAGTGATTCGATAACAAAAGCAGGAGATAACCATGTTAACAGTGGAAATGTTATCCACCGGGGATGAAGTGTTACACGGGCAAATCGTTGACACTAACGCTGCCTGGCTGGCCGATTTTTTCTTTCATCAGGGGTTGCCATTATCTCGCCGTAATACGGTGGGGGATAACCTCGATGACTTAGTGACCATTCTTCGTGAACGTAGTCAGCACGCCGATGTGCTGATTGTGAACGGCGGGCTGGGGCCGACCAGTGATGATTTAAGCGCACTCGCCGCTGCGACTGCAAAAGGAGAAGGCCTGGTGCTGCATGAGGCCTGGCTCAAAGAGATGGAACGTTATTTTCGCGAACGTGGACGGGTGATGGCACCGAGCAACCGTAAACAAGCGGAGCTACCTGCCAGTGCAGAATTTATCAATAACCCGGTAGGCACCGCTTGTGGTTTTGCCGTGCAGCTTAATCGTTGTCTGATGTTCTTTACCCCCGGCGTACCGTCGGAATTTAAGGTGATGGTCGAGCACGAAATCCTGCCGCGCCTGCGCGAACGTTTTTCTTTACCGCAGCCGCCGATTTGTCTGCGTTTGACTACCTTCGGTCGTTCGGAAAGCGATCTGGCGCAAAGCCTGGACTCCCTGCAACTGCCGCCGGGCGTAACAATGGGCTATCGCTCTTCTATGCCGATAATTGAACTTAAGCTGACCGGACCGGCAAGCGAGCAACAGGCGATGGAAAAACTGTGGCTGGACGTTAAACGTGTTGCCGGACAGAGCGTGATTTTCGAAGGCACCGAAGGACTGCCCGCGCAGATCAGTTGCGAATTGCAGAGCCGCCAGTTCAGCCTGACGTTGAGCGAGCAATTCACCGGTGGTTTATTGGCTTTGCAACTTTCTCGCGCAGGTGCTCCATTGCTGGCGTGTGAAGTAGTTCCTTCACAGGAAGAAACCCTGGCGCAAACTGCGCACTGGATTACAGAACGGCGTGCCAACCATTTTGCCGGGCTGGCACTGGCTGTTTCTGGTTTCGAGAACGAACATCTCAACTTTGCGCTAGCCTCGCCAGACGGCACTTTCGCTCTGCGTGTGCGTTTCAGCACTACGCGCTACAGCCTGGCTATCCGTCAGGAAGTGTGCGCAATGATGGCACTGAATATGCTGCGCCGTTGGTTAAACGGTCAGGACATCGCCAGTGAGCATGGCTGGATTGAGGTTGTTGAGTCCATGACTTTATCTGTCTGATTCCGCCACTCCGTGCCGGTTTACTGCACCGGCACGTTCCCCCTCCGGCAAAATTTGTCCAACCTGTTGTACTCAATAAGAAAAAATCCGTGCGCTGATTCACAAATTTGTGCGTAATTTCTCCAGTCCGCTGGACGAGGTGCGGGATTTGATGCGCTTCACAATTTTACTCCCCCTGAGCAACGAGACTGATTCCAGTATCTAAGACTGGAGTCCAGTATGTTGGAATCAAGCAAAGTTCCCGCCCTGACACGGGCTATTGATATTCTCAATTTGATTGCCCGCATTGGCCCCTGTAGTGCTGCGACGATCATTGACACATTGGGGATCCCTAAAAGCACGGCCTATTTGCTGCTTAATGAACTCAGGCGTCAGCGTTTTCTTAGCCTTGATCACCAGGAAAATTTTTGTTTGTGGACCAAGCTGGTGGAGCTTTCCGGTCATGCGTTAAGCAAGATGGATCTCCGGGAACTGGCTCGACCGCGTTTGACGCAACTGATGGATACCACCGGGCTGTTATGTCACCTGGGGATTATTGATAACGGCAGCGCTTATTACATTTTGAAAGTGGAGTCATCAGCCACTATCAGCGTGCGTTCCCATGAAGGAAAAAGCCTTTCGCTTTATCGCTCCGGAATAGGTAAATGCCTGCTAGCCTGGCAACCTGCAGCTGTACAGCAAAGTATTATCGAAGGGCTGGTCTGGGAGCAGGCGACACCCACAACGATTACTTATCCACAGCAACTTCACGAAGAACTGGCGCGTATTCGCCGTCAGGGCTGGAGCTATGACAACGGCGAAGATTACGCCGATGTCCGTTGTGTCGCTGCGCCGGTGTTTAACGCCAATAACGAGCTTACCGCTGCGATCTCGGTGGTCGGTACCCGCTTACAAATCAATGAAGAATACCGTGATTATCTGGCGGGCAAGGCCATTGCCTGCGCCAGGGATATTTCACGTCTGTTGGGATGGAAAAGTCCCTTTGACTTACAGGCCTCATAACAATGGAGAACAGCATGACCCTACCAAAAATCAAACAGGTTCGCGCCTGGTTTACTGGCGGTGCGACAGCAGAAAAAGGCGCTGGCGGCGGTGATTATCACGACCAGGGGGCGAATCACTGGATTGACGATCATATTGCCACCCCGATGAGTAAATACCGCGATTACGAGCAGTCACGCCAGTCATTTGGCATTAACGTTCTTGGCACGTTGATTGTTGAAGTCGAAGCAGAAAACGGCCAGACCGGATTCGCCGTTTCGACAGCCGGTGAAATGGGCTGTTTTATTGTCGAAAAACACCTTAACCGTTTCATTGAGGGTAAATGTGTCAGTGATATCAAACTGATCCACGATCAAATGCTCAATGCCACCCTGTATTACTCCGGCTCTGGTGGCCTGGTGATGAATACGATTTCCTGTGTCGATCTGGCTCTGTGGGATCTGTTCGGCAAAGTGGTCGGGCTTCCGGTTTATAAACTTTTAGGCGGCGCAGTTCGTGATGAGATTCAGTTCTACGCCACAGGTGCGCGTCCGGATCTGGCAAAAGAGATGGGCTTTATCGGTGGCAAAATGCCGACGCACTGGGGGCCACATGATGGCGATGCGGGGATCCGCAAAGATGCCGCTATGGTCGCGGATATGCGTGAAAAATGCGGTGAGGATTTCTGGTTAATGCTCGACTGCTGGATGAGTCAGGACGTGAACTATGCCACCAAACTGGCCCACGCTTGCGCGCCCTATAACCTGAAATGGATCGAAGAGTGTCTGCCGCCACAGCAGTATGAAGGTTATCGCGAACTGAAACGCAACGCGCCAGTCGGAATGATGGTCACCAGCGGTGAGCATCACGGCACACTGCAATCTTTCCGTACGCTTTCAGAAACCGGTATCGACATTATGCAGCCGGATGTTGGCTGGTGCGGTGGCTTAACCACGCTGGTGGAAATTGCCGCAATCGCCAAATCCAGAGGGCAACTGGTGGTGCCGCACGGTTCGTCTGTTTACTCTCACCATGCGGTTATCACCTTCACCAATACGCCATTCAGCGAATTCCTGATGACCAGCCCGGATTGTTCAACGATGCGTCCGCAATTTGATCCGATTCTGCTTAATGAGCCAGTGCCGGTGAATGGTCGTATTCATAAATCAGTGCTTGATAAACCCGGTTTCGGCGTCGAGCTCAATCGTGACTGCAATTTGAAACGCCCCTACAGCCACTAATCATTCCGGGCGTTGCTGTGACAACGGTAACGCCCACATATTCTAAGGAGCTTTTTATGAGCACCGCTTTGCTTGACGCCGTGGTGAAGAAAAACCGTGCGCGTTTAATTCCGTTTATGTTGGCGCTGTATGTGCTGGCGTTTCTCGATCGTTCGAATATCGGTTTTGCCAAACAGACCTACCAGATTGATACCGGGCTGAGTAATGAAGCTTATGCGCTGGGAGCAGGCATTTTCTTTGTGGTATATGCGTTTCTGGGTGTTCCGGCGAATCTTTTGATGCGCAAACTTGGGGCAAGAACCTGGATTGGTACGACAACACTGCTGTGGGGATTTCTTTCGGCAGCCATGGCATGGGCCGATACTGAAGCGAAATTTCTGATCGTTCGCACTCTGCTTGGTGCTGCGGAGGCCGGGTTCTTCCCTGGTATGATTTATCTCACCTCGCAATGGTTTCCGCAGCGTAATCGCGCCAGCATTATGGGGCTGTTCTATATGGGCGCACCGTTGGCGTTAACACTGGGATCACCGCTTTCCGGCGCGCTGCTGGAGATGCATGGATTTATGGGGCATCCCGGCTGGTTCTGGATGTTTGTGATTGAAGGATTGCTGGCAGTCGGCGCTGGTGTATTCACATTCTTTTGGCTTGATGACACGCCGGAGCAGGCTCGTTTTCTGAGTAAAGAAGAAAAAACGTTGCTTATCAACCAACTGGCAAGTGAAGAACAACAGAAAGTGACTTCTCGACTGAGCGATGCGCTGCGTAATGGGCGAGTCTGGCAACTGGCGATTATCTACCTGACCATTCAGGTGGCGGTTTACGGATTAATTTTCTTCCTGCCGACGCAGGTTGCTGCATTGTTGGGGACAAAAGTGGGCTTTACGGCGTCGGTGGTCACCGCCATTCCGTGGGTCGCGGCCTTGTTTGGGACCTGGCTTATTCCGCGCTATTCCGATAAAACCGGCGAACGGCGTAATGTCGCGGCGCTGACATTACTGGCGGCGGGCATTGGTATTGGTCTCTCCGGGCTGCTTTCTCCAGTACTGGCGATCGTAGCGCTGTGTGTTGCAGCCATCGGGTTTATTGCCGTGCAGCCGGTGTTCTGGACGATGCCGACACAACTGCTTTCCGGTACGGCGCTGGCGGCGGGGATTGGTTTTGTAAACCTGTTTGGTGCAGTGGGCGGGTTTATTGCCCCGATCCTGCGCGTGAAAGCAGAAACGTTGTTTGCCAGCGATGCGGCTGGATTACTGACGCTGGCAGCGGTGGCGGTCATCGGTTCGCTGATTATTTTCACTCTGCGTGTAAATCGCACTGTTGCGCAGACCGACGTGGCACATCATTAATAGGTTAAGGAACACCATGAACGCATTATTAACCAATCCCTTTAAAGAACGTTTACGCAAGGGCGAAGTGCAAATTGGTCTGTGGTTAAGCTCGACTACTTCTTATATGGCAGAAATTGCCGCCACCTCCGGTTATGACTGGTTGCTGATTGACGGGGAGCACGCGCCAAACACCATTCAGGATCTTTATCACCAGCTACAGGCGGTAGCGCCCTATGCCAGCCAACCCGTGATCCGTCCGGTGGAAGCCAGTAAGTCGCTGATTAAACAAGTCCTGGATATTGGCGCGCAAACTCTACTGATCCCGATGGTCGATACTGCCGATCAGGCACGTCAGGTGGTGTCTGCCACGCGCTATCCTCCCTACGGTGAGCGTGGTGTCGGGGCCAGTGTGGCACGGGCTGCGCGCTGGGGACGCATTGAGAATTACATGGCGCAAGTCAACGATTCGCTTTGTCTGTTGGTGCAGGTGGAAAGTAAAACAGCACTGGATAACCTGGACGAAATCCTCGACGTCGAAGGGATTGACGGCGTGTTTATTGGACCTGCGGATCTTTCTGCCTCGTTGGGCTACCCGGATAACGCCGGGCACCCGGAAGTGCAGCGAATTATTGAAACCAGTATTCGGCGGATCCGTGCTGCGGGTAAAGCGGCTGGTTTTCTGGCTGTGGCTCCTGATATGGCGCAGCAATGCCTGGCATGGGGAGCGAACTTTGTCGCTGTTGGCGTTGACACGATGCTCTACAGCGATGCCCTGGATCAACGACTGGCGATGTTTAAATCAGGCAAAAATGAGCCACGCATAAAAGGTAGTTATTGATATCAAAGGCCCACGGGGATCGGCTGTGGGCCTGTGTTAATTAGTGGTTATTCGCTGCCAGATCGGCTTCGCTTAGCTGGGTGGCCGCGAGCACCAGGTCACGATCAATGCCCTGTTCCAGCATGCGCAAGGCAATTTTAATGGCTTGTTCATGCATGCCTTCCTGCCAGCCAATTTGATGCCCTTCCTGCCGTAGCCGTTCAGCAATAGTCATCAATCTCTCCTTTTGTAGTGGTGAACGTTCGGCAATCTCCTCAATAAAACGGGTGAAACGGGAGGTATCGCCGCATTGCAGCAGATAATTAAACAGCGTTTGTAGCTGGCTGTCATTAGTGAAGCCTCTAACCAAAAGCGTGGTGATCCTGTCGACCATACCGATTAAATCGCGGTCGCGAATATGCTTTTGAATCAGTTCAAGCAGAGCTATACGCCGATGTTGCATGATCTCATCGTCAGGCACGATGGTGATATCCACCAACGGAAAAGCTTCGGTGTACAACTGCCGGGCAAGTTGCGGATCGTCAAACTCATCCAGCCAGTTAAGTGAGTATGGGTAGGGCGAGGTTTCGCCGTGATAAAACAGCAACGGCACCACCAGCGGGACTCTGTCATAGCCTTTGTCCAGGTGACGCTGCATGGCGGCAGTGGCATAGCGCATTAGCCGAAAAGCCATATTCTTTTCTGCAGAGCTTTGATGTTCAATTACGCAGTAGATATAGCCGTTACCGTCGCTGGTTTCCACGGACCACAAAACATCCGAGTAGTAAGCGCGTAAACTTTTTTCAATAAAACTGGTGGGTTCCAGGCGTAAGGTTTGCAGGTTGCAAAGCTTGCGCAGCGGCTCTGGTAGATGTATTTCCAGAAAATCCCGTGCGGTTTCGGGTGTGAACATAAAGGTTTTAAACACCGCATCATGCGGGGAGGAGGTTGTTGATTCGGTCATGGTTGTCCGTCACCTGATATTTATGATGACGCGACATTACGGGGATCGCAGGCCGATAACATCTGGCAGTTTTAACCTTTGCGAGAGGTTTTCAGAAGTATTTTTACTGCGATGCAACGCATACATTGGGTACGGAACCGTGTACGCAAAAATGCCCGATAAGCCATGAACTCATCGGGCATCAGAAGGGCACTTAAGCCAGCGCTTTTGCCAGCAGTGTAATCGGGTGCTCGCAGCGAAGGCTCGTGGACATTTCAATCTGCCATTTGCAGGTTTCGCAGTCGGTGACCACCAGATCTGCCCCGCTCTCTTCTATCTGGCGGAACAGTGGTGCGCCGATGGCTTGTGAGGTTGGGTAGTTCTCTTTTTTGAAACCGTAAGTTCCGGCAATACCGCAGCACTGGGAATCCAGCACCGTTAACTCAAGCCCCGGGATTTTACGCAACAGCTCCAGGGTGTAGAGCGTCCAGCCCATTTTTTCCATATGGCATGGTGTGTGATAAACCACTTTCAGCGGCAGCGATTTCAGCGGTAACGTTTTGCCTTCGTCCAGCTTGCGCCACAGCCAGCGGGTCGCCAGTTCGATATGATCGCGCAAGCCTCTGTTGTCGACATTCAGCACTTCCGGGTATTCGTCACGCAGGGCAAATGTACAGGTTGAGGAGGTGGCAATCACCGGAATGCCTTTTACCCCTACCGCTTCGCGGATCGACTCTACATTCGTGATTGCTTGTTTACGTGCTTTATCGGTAAAACCGTTGGCGATGAGCGGCACGCCGCAGCATTTTTCTTTGCTCAGCAGTTGTACGCCGGTGTCCATCGCGTTGAGCACTTTAATTAAATCTTTACCTAACTGCGGATGGTTGTAGTTAACGAAGCAGCCGTGAAAGAAAGCCACCTGGTCTTTATATTGCGCTTGCTGAGCCGCCACGCTGCGATACCAGCGACGGAAAGTGCCGAAGGAGTATTTCGGTAGCGTGCGGCGATGATCGATTTTTAACGCCGCATCAAGCAACTGCCGCACCGGTTTCAGCGAGGTAGCAGTGTTGACGATTGGTGCGAACGGCGTGGAAACGCTACCCATCAGGTCGGTATGACTCAACACAAAATTACGCAGCGACGGGCGTGTGGTGTCATATTTCGCCCGCGCGCGCTGGATAATATCGCCAATCTTCACATCGGACGGGCAGGCGACTTCGCAACGTTTGCAGTTAATACAATATTTCAGTGCCTCGTCATACAGTGCACCATCTTTTAAACGCAGACGCTCGCCATCCGGCCCGGCTTGTTTTGGCCCCGGATAGCTGGGATTCACCCGGCTCACCGGGCAGGCGGTGGTGCAGACGGTGCACTTAATGCAGTTTTCGAAGCTGGTGTCGTTCATTGTTGGCCTCCTGCGCGTTGGGCAATTTGTTGAGCGGCATGTAAAGCACTGACAGCACAAACACCGCCGCCGCATCCCTGGGCAATGGGATCAAATCCGCCCAGCACCGAACCGATGGCAAACAGGTTTTCAATGGTTTGCCCTGCCTGCGACGGGCGTAGCGCCTCATCAGTGGTTACACCGAACTGCTGCCACGGTTGCGGCGCAAAAAAATCGCCCTTATACCATTCACCCCGCGTGGCGGTTTGTAGCACATCAAGGCCGAGAATCGGCTCGCGAATGCCGTCACGTTCTGCCACCAGTCCGCCGCTAAAGAAACTGCCGCTGGCGAGCACGGCAAAGCGTGGACGCAGCGGGATATCGGCGTGATTGCGGGTCCAGATTTCATTCACTACGCCATTTTTACAGGTCACTTTTTTCACTTCATCGCCCGGCATCCACACGCCACCCTGGCGCACAAACTGGCGCTGTAACTGGTTTTGCAGACGAATGCCCAGCACGGAAGGTGGTAATGTAGGCAGTAACATTAATGAACAGGGCAATTGCTCGTTCAGCCACCGCCAGAGTTTGTCATCAGCCAGGCCGAAGCAGGCGGGCATCAGGATCATTTCGCTGGTATTGGCGACAGGAATAAGCGCATCAATTAACAGAGGCCAGTTTTCTTCGTTATCAAGGAAGCGGGCGATATTCACCGCGCGGAACTCGGTGGCGTTATTGCGCAGGATATCCAGTTCTGGCAGCTCTATTTCTGCGGTTTCAACATTAAGATCCAGTTCGCGCAATGAAGCCGCCGCAAGATGCGCCTGAAAATCCATCAGGCCGCTAATTCCCACTACACAAATTTTCTTCGCGGGCAGCGGCCAGACGGGGACTTCTGGCGAACTTAGCCAGGTAGAGCGCAGAGTACCGAGCGGCGTAACTCGCTGGTGAGCCAGCTCTACGCTGCCCTGTAATTGCGCACCGCTTTCAGCGATTAATGTCTGTGCCTGACAAGCGAGATCGAGCACGCGTTGTGGCCCGAGAAGAGAGTATGGATGGGCAGGTGCCTGATGACACAAAGATTCCAGTCCACTGTGAATGTCTGTCACCGGCTGACCGTCAGGCAGATGGCTCAGCAAATCCAGCGATCCGGATGAGAAATGCAGCGCGCTTTGACCACGAGTGACAATGGCACAGCGCAGGCCGTGTTTTTGCAGTTGCAGGCCACAGAGTAATCCGGCGAGCCCGCCGCCCATAATGACAGTATCAAAGCGCATCTTTCTGCTCCTTCTCCAGACCACAAAGTCCCTGATAAACCCAACGGGTAAACTCGCTTTCGCGCAATGCGTCTCCCCAGGCGATGGGTTGCACGCCTTTCCAGCGTTCGTTAAGGAAGGTGGAAAGTTGCTCGATAGATTGCGCGGACGTCGTGACGTTAAAACGCTGTAGCAGTCCGGCAGCGCGGCAGGCGCAGAGCTCGCCCTGGCAGGTTCCCATCCCCACACGGGTGCGACGACGTAAATCCAACAGGCTGTTAACGTTTAAATTTTCTACTGCGTACTGCACTTCACCCGCAGTTACCGCTTCGCACTCACATACCAGGCTGCGGTGCAGACGGCCTTCGCTAAGCCAGGCAGGCGTGCGATCGCCATGACGATAAACCGCAGAACCGCGCAGCGGGGCAGGCAGGGAGATCACTTTACGCAAGGTAACTTCAGCGGGTTCCTGTGAGCCAGGAAGTGCCTGATCGGCGGTCGTACAGGGGCGCGTGTTGCCCAGCTTACGACATACCGCGTCGGTAGCCCATTCCGCCATCAGACGATAGGTCATCAGTTTGCCACCGGTGATGGTGATAAATCCGTCCAGACCATCGCGTTCAGCATGATCGAGCAGCACGATACCGCGACTGACGTTACGCCCGCTCGGGTCATCATCGCTGGCAACCAGCGGACGCACGCCAGAGTAGGCCCGTAAAATACGCGTTTTCGCCATCACGGGGGCCAGTTTTTCCCCTTCACGCAGCAGAATATCCACTTCTTCTGCCGTCACTCGATTATCGTCAATCTCGTTGTAATCAATACGTAAAGAGGTGGTGCCAATCAGCGAAATGGTATCGCCTGGCACCAGGATATCGGCGTCGGAAGGTTTACGGCAACGGTTGATCACATGCTGGTTAATGCGATGATCCATGATCAGCAGTGATCCTTTGGCCGGGAACATACGAATGCGCAGATCGGCATATTCGGCAATATGTTGCCCCCAGATCCCGGCGGCGTTCACCACTACAGGCGCATGAAGTGCCTGAATTTCGCCAGTGAGATGGTTACGTACACGAACGCCACACACCGTCGCGCCTTCACGAATCAGACCTGTCACTTCGTGCGCGGTGAGGATAATGGCACCGTGTTCTTTCGCATCGAGCATGTTCGCTGCGGTCAGGCGAAATGGGTCAACAGTGCCATCCGGAACTTTTACCGCGCCAATCAGTGCCGGGTTAACGGAAGGTTCGATAATGCGTGCTTGCTGCGGATCAATGGCTTCAGCACTGATTCCAGCCTCTTCGCAAGCACGAATAAAAGTCGCCTGGAAGGAGAGATCATCTTCCGGCAGGGTGATAAACAGACCGTTGGTTGGTTCGACACAGTGACGCGCAATGCGTTTTAAAATCTGGTTTTCACTAATACATTCGCGGGCCGATTCCGCATCGGTAACCGCATAGCGTGCGCCGCTGTGCAGCAGACCGTGGTTACGCCCGGTGGCTCCCGTTGCGATGTCGTGGCGCTCAACCAAAATCACGCGCAGCCCGCGCAGGGCACAGTCGCGGGCAATCCCGGCTCCCGTTGCGCCGCCGCCAATGATAATCACGTCACTTGATTGCGAGTCGCGAGTTTTCATTGTTATCCCTCTGAAGTTCGTTTTTTTACCATTTAGCCATAGTAAAAACATGAATTGTTTGATTTCGCGCATATTCGCTCATAATTCGAAAGTGAAACGTGATTTCATGCGTCATTTTGAACATTCTGTAAATCTTATTTAATAATGTGTGCGGCAATTCACATTTAATTTCTGAATGTTTTCTTAACATCGCGGCAACTCAAGAAACGGCAGGTTCTCCCACTGAATCAGGCTGTTAATCATAAATAAGACCACGGGCCACGGAGGCTTTCAATGTTGAGTATTTTTAAACCGGCGCCACACAAAGCGCGCTTACCTGCCGCGGAGATCGATCCGACTTATCGTCGATTGCGCTGGCAAATTTTCCTGGGGATATTCTTTGGCTATGCTGCTTACTATTTGGTTCGTAAGAACTTTGCGCTCGCTATGCCTTACCTGGTGGAGCAGGGATTCTCACGCGGTGATTTAGGTTTCGCGCTTTCTGGGATCTCGATCGCCTATGGATTTTCGAAATTCATCATGGGTTCGGTGTCGGATCGCTCGAATCCGCGCGTTTTCCTCCCCGCAGGTTTGATTCTGGCGGCGGCAGTGATGCTGTTTATGGGCTTTGTGCCATGGGCGACATCGAGCATTGCGGTGATGTTTGTACTGTTGTTCCTCTGCGGTTGGTTCCAGGGGATGGGGTGGCCGCCGTGTGGTCGTACTATGGTGCACTGGTGGTCGCAGAAAGAACGTGGCGGCATTGTGTCGGTGTGGAACTGCGCACACAATGTCGGTGGTGGTATTCCGCCGCTGCTGTTCCTGCTGGGGATGGCCTGGTTCAATGACTGGCACGCGGCCCTCTATATGCCCGCTTTCTGCGCCATTCTGGTGGCACTATTCGCCTTTGCGATGATGCGCGATACCCCACAATCCTGTGGCTTGCCGCCGATCGAAGAGTACAAAAACGATTATCCGGACGACTATAACGAAAAAGCGGAACAGGAGCTGACCGCAAAGCAAATTTTCATGCAGTACGTGCTGCCGAACAAACTGCTGTGGTACATCGCCATCGCCAACGTGTTCGTTTATCTGCTGCGTTACGGCATCCTCGACTGGTCACCGACCTACCTGAAAGAAGTTAAGCATTTCGCGCTGGATAAATCCTCCTGGGCCTACTTCTTCTATGAGTATGCGGGCATTCCGGGCACCCTGTTGTGTGGCTGGATGTCGGACAAAGTCTTCCGTGGTAACCGTGGGGCAACCGGCGTCTTCTTTATGACACTGGTGACCATCGCAACTATCGTTTACTGGATGAACCCGGCAGGCAACCCAACCGTAGATATGATTTGTATGATTGTTATCGGCTTCCTGATCTACGGTCCTGTGATGTTGATCGGTCTGCATGCGCTGGAACTGGCACCGAAAAAAGCGGCAGGTACGGCAGCGGGCTTTACTGGTCTGTTTGGTTACCTGGGCGGTTCGGTGGCGGCGAGCGCGATTGTTGGTTACACCGTGGACTTCTTCGGCTGGGATGGCGGTTTTATGGTAATGATTGGCGGCAGCATCCTGGCGGTTATCCTGTTGATAGTTGTGATGATTGGCGAAAAACGTCGCCATCAGGAATTACTGCAAAAACGCAATGGAGGCTAATGGCATGAAATTGACGCTGAAAAACCTTAGCATGGCGATCATGATGAGTGGAATGATCATGGGAAGCAGTGCAATGGCGGCGGATAGCAACGAAAAAATAGTCATCGCCCATCGCGGTGCCAGTGGATATTTACCGGAGCATACGCTGCCAGCAAAAGCGATGGCGTATGCGCAGGGGGCAGATTATCTTGAACAGGATTTGGTGATGACGAAGGATGATCATCTGGTCGTTCTGCATGACCACTATCTTGACCGGGTAACCGATGTCGCCGATCGTTTCCCGGATCGGGCGCGTAAAGATGGCCGTTACTACGCGATAGATTTTACGCTGGATGAAATTAAGTCTTTGAAATTTACGGAAGGCTTCGATATTGAAAACGGTAAAAAAGTGCAGACTTTCCCCGGACGTTTCCCGATGGGTAAATCTGACTTCCGGGTGCACACCTTTGAAGAAGAGATTGAATTTGTTCAGGGGTTAAATCACTCCACTGGGAAAAATATTGGTATCTATCCAGAAATTAAAGCGCCGTGGTTCCATCATCAGGAAGGGAAGGATATTGCAGCAAAAACGCTGGAAGTGCTGAAGAAATATGGCTACACCGGCAAGGACGACAAAGTTTATTTGCAATGTTTTGATGTTGATGAACTGAAGCGCATTAAAAATGAGCTGGAACCCAAAATGGGCATGGACCTCAATCTGGTACAGTTGATTGCCTATACCGACTGGAATGAAACGCAGCAGAAACAGCCAGACGGAAGCTGGGTCAATTACAACTACGACTGGATGTTTAAGCCCGGGGCCATGAAACAGGTGGCGGAATATGCTGATGGTATTGGTCCGGATTATCATATGTTGATTGAGGAGACATCGCAGCCAGGTAATATCAAGCTTAGCGGAATGGTAAAAGATGCACAGCAGAATAAGCTGGTGGTGCATCCTTATACCGTGCGGTCAGATAAGCTGCCTGAATACACTACTGATGTGAATCAGTTATATGATGCTCTGTATAACAAAGCGGGTGTAAATGGGCTGTTTACTGATTTCCCTGATAAGGCAGTAAAATTCCTTAATAAAGAGTAATGCTACTGCAGGATGGCGTTCATGCGCCATCCTCTGCTAAAGCGAAATAATGCTACTACCGGTTATTCTTTTCATTAACGGGTGCATCCTGTAAAAAGATGCCAACATAATTTTCGTAAAACTCATTCGTTAAAAAAGCTAACACTGGGCATTGTTATTCTTTAAACAGTATGAATAGGTCTCAATAATAAATTGTAATGCAGTTTATACTGTAAAGTATTATTCGAATTTCGGAAAGGTAAAGAAAATATTAATGTATCTTATTAATTTATCATATTGTTCTTGGGTGAATGCTGTTTGCACACCTTCAGGGCAATATTTACCAGTAATAACCAGTTGCCCATTGCTGTGTTGTACCATTAAACCTTCTTTTTCCTTTGGATCTACAAACTTAGAATTATCAAATGTGAAGATATTTTTTTCCTGTTTTGAGTAAGCAAAGAAATCTCGTGTATAGCTGAAACTATCATTTATTAATGGTGCTAACTTTTTGTCGGCGATATCGATAAGCTCACCACTTAATTTATTGATGTATTTCATTTGCTTCAATTTTTTCTGCGCTTGCACAATTTGCTTGTAGGTGTTTTCAATTTTTTTAGAAGAATTCTTAAATACATCATAGCGTTCCTCGGAGGATGTGTATTTGTACCATTCTGTATTTTTCTCAGAATGTTGTAGCAGGTCTGTATATTTTTTTTGATCGCTGTAAAGTTGACTTTTAATACTTTCCTCACTGCTGATTTTATAATGTTTATCAGAGTCGTTTGTTTTTGAAATGTCCTTTTCTGTCAGTGTCTGGTCCGTGTTGTGGGTATTTTCTTTTGCAACATGCTCATTGATGATGTTAATTGCAGTTTCATATTCATTTAAATTTATTGTTCTTTGTGAAAGAAACCCTTCTTTGCTTTCGATACTCAAAACACCTTCGTTGTTTTCACCTCTGGTAAAGGTAAGGATATAGGGTTCATAATCTTCTGCAAATTCATTTTTATACGTTATGACATGCTCGACAAAATGTCTTATTGGTACGAAACCATAACTGTGAACGTCAATTTTTTTGGTCTTGACACTATCAATTTCATCTGAGGCTTTCGTGAAAAAAGCCAATAAATTAGCTATGTTGTCTGCTGAGGTTGATAACCCGAATCTACTTTGAGATATTTTTAGAAACTCATTGCAAAAAATCTCAAGTTTCGCGGTTTGTTGTGATTCTTTGTAAATTTCTGCTGTTTGCAATTTATTATTTTGTAAAATATTACAGCGAGATAAGTGAATAGATGTATTTGGCATAAATGATTCCTTGTAGTGTGAGTTAACAAGATACAATTTAATCTTTGCAGAATATATTCACTATCAAATTTAGCTCATTTTATTACGAAGACCTTTACGCATGTTAGAAAGTATCATTATTGTTAATAAATACGGTAATAAGTAACAAACAGATATTGATAACTTCCCTGACTAGTTATTAGGTATCCCACTTGAAGATTGAGAATGGCTCCAGAGTAAACTGTGTACTGTTCGCCGGAGTGTCATTACTCTCAACAATCGGTTTTGACAGTGAGTCGGGCGCTTCATACCGGTTTCTACCTGGAGTCATTGTCACTTCTCCCAACTGGATAAATATATATCGCCAATTCAGAAAGTGGGCCAAAATCAGGTGAAAACGAATTATTACGCCTGGTAAAGGCTATAGTACAACTAAGTGTGGCGAATCAGGCAGTCTTGCATTTGTCATCAATCTCATGTCTTACATCAAATTTTTCCACCCACCACGAGTTGTTCCGTACACGTTTGTAGTAAAAACAGTGGACTGCCTTCTACCGGCTTTTCTTTAGCCAGCAACGAAATCTGTCGATAGAAGGTTGGTTCGAGAGGAACGGAACACAATTCACCTGCAATGGTTTTCAGCGTTAACTCTGGTAATAAGGCGATGCCTAATCCCTGTCGAATAAAACTGATCGCTGTATCCGGGTGATTAAATTCACATTTTATTTGCTGGGTGCACTATTAGTGGTAGTGGCTGGTGGAGTCTATGCGCTGCAAATGAAGGGTAAAAGCGGTGTCGCGCTAGTAGTGGCAAAAGAAATTCATTAATACGACACGTTTCATTAAGATTTTTCGCAGGTAACCACCTATAGTCATTGTCGTTAATAAAAAATGACAGGCGATAGGGTATGGCAGTTTCAGCAAAGTACGACGAATTTAATCACTGGTGGGCAACAGAGGGCGACTGGGTTGAAGAGCCTAACTATCGCCGTAATGGGATGAGCGGGGTGCAATGCGTCGAGCGCAATGGCAAAAAGCTGTATGTGAAGCGCATGACGCATCATCTGTTTCATTCCGTACGTTATCCGTTCGGTCGACCGACGATTGTCCGTGAGGTTGCGGTAATTAAAGAACTGGAACGGGCTGGTGTCATTGTGCCGAAAATCGTTTTTGGTGAAGCGGTGAAAATTGAGGGTGAATGGCGCGCGTTGCTGGTGACGGAAGATATGGCGGGGTTCATAAGTATTGCTGACTGGTATGCCCAGCATGCAGTAACACCTTATTCTGACGATGTTCGGCAAGCCATGTTGAAAGCTGTGGCGATGGCGTTTAAGAAAATGCATAGCGTTAATCGTCAGCATGGCTGTTGTTACGTTCGCCACATCTATGTGAAAACAGAAGGTATGGTAGAAGCTGGTTTTCTTGATCTGGAGAAAAGTCGTCGCCGCTTACGTCGGCATAAAGCGATTAATCATGATTTCCGCCAGCTGGAAAAATATCTGGAGCCGATCCCTAAAGCGGACTGGGAGCAGGTTAAAGCGTATTACTACGCCATGTAATCACGTAGGCCAGACAAGACGCGTAAGCGTCGCATCTGGCACAAGTACCCGATCACAACTCGATTTCAATATCGCCTTTTGCCCGGCAACAACAGGGCAAAATTTCCCCCGGCTGAATAAAGGCTAACGGTTCGGCAATCCAGTCCACCTGGCCTGCAACAAGGCGTGTGCGACAGGAGCCGCAGTAACCTTCGCGGCACTGATACTCAACCGCCACATTGTGGGATTCCAGCGCCGCCAGAAGGGAAGGGTGTTCATCCTGGCACAGCAGCTGTGTGCCAGTGATGCGCAGGGTAACGCGGGCCATCAGAGCTGGAAGTTACTCAAATCGTCGGTGTCCACTTCCGCGTCAATCTGCCCGACCAGATAAGAACTCACTTCCACTTCCTGCGGAGCAACCTGTACGTTATCAGACACCAACCAGGTGTTGATCCACGGGATCGGGTTGGAGCGCGTCTGGAACGGCAGATCCAAACCGACCGCCTGCATACGGATATTGGTGATGTATTCAACGTACTGGCAGAGGATGTCTTTATTCAGACCAATCATCGAACCATCACGGAACAGATAATCCGCCCAGTCTTTCTCTTGCTGTGCCGCCTGGACAAACAGGTCATAACACTCCTGCTTACACTCTTCGGCAATTTCCGCCATCTCCGGATCATCTGCACCGCTGCGCAGCAGATTCAGCATATGCTGCGTACCGGTCAGGTGCAGGGCTTCGTCGCGGGCAATCAGACGAATAATTTTGGCGTTACCTTCCATCAGTTCGCGTTCTGCAAAGGCAAAGGAACAAGCAAAGCTGACGTAGAAGCGGATCGCTTCCAGCGCGTTAACGCTCATCAGGCAGAGATACAGTTTTTTCTTCAGCTCGCGCAGGCTAACGGTTACGGTTTTACCGTTAACGGTGTGGGTACCTTCGCCCAGCAGATGCCAGTAGCTGGTCATTTCGATCAGCTCATCGTAATAGCTGGAGATCCCTTCCGCACGTTTCTGGATCTGCTCGTTGGTGACGATATCGTCAAACACAACAGACGGATCGTTAACGATATTACGGATGATATGGGTATAGGAGCGGGAATGAATCGTTTCTGAGAACGCCCAGGTTTCGACCCAGGTTTCCAGTTCCGGGATCGAGATCAGCGGCAGCAGTGCCACGTTCGGGCTGCGACCCTGAATGGAGTCCAGCAACGTCTGATATTTCAGGTTGCTGATAAAGATGTGTTTTTCGTGTTCAGGCAGTGCCTGGTAATCGATACGGTCACGAGAAACGTCAACTTCTTCCGGACGCCAGAAGAAAGAGAGCTGCTTTTCGATCAGCTTTTCGAAGATGTCATATTTTTGCTGATCGTAGCGAGCCACGTTGACCGGCTGACCAAAGAACATCGGTTCTTTCAGCTGATCATTTTTCGTCTGAGAAAAGGTGGTATATGCCATGAATGTGTCCTGTTGGGAGTTTAATGCCGGATAAGGCATTTTACGCCGCATCCTGTGCCTGATGCGACGCTGGCGCGTCTTATCAGGCCTACAAAACCGAGCCGTAGGCCGGATAAGGCGTTCACGCCGCATCCGGCATCTCAATATCAGATCTTACATGCGCCGCTTTCGCAGCCATCGTCCTGGATTGACGGCACCAGATCGTCTTGTGCGTCTTCAGCACCGTCACGGGTGTTCTGATAATACAGCGTTTTGACCCCGAATTTGTAGGCGGTGAGCAGGTCTTTCAGCAACTGCTGCATCGGCACTTTTCCTGACGGGAAGCGTGATGGATCGTAGTTGGTGTTAGCAGAGATCGACTGATCGATAAATTTCTGCATGATACCCACCAGTTGCAGGTAGCCATCGTTACCCGGCATTTCCCACAGCAGCTCATAGGCGTCGTGCAGATGCTCGTAGTCCGGCACCACCTGGCGCAGAATACCGTCTTTCGACGCTTTGATGCTGACGTAACCACGCGGCGGTTCAATACCGTTAGTAGCGTTAGAGATCTGCGAAGAAGTCTCTGACGGCATCAGAGCAGAAAGCGTGGAGTTACGCAGGCCGTGCGTTTTGATTGACTCACGCAGTGCTTCCCAGTCGTAATGCAGCGGCTCATTAGCGATGGCATCCAGATCTTTCTTATAGGTATCGATCGGCAGGATCCCTTTCGCGTAAGTGGTTTCGTTAAACCACGGGCACGCGCCTTGCTCTTTCGCCAGCTCATTAGAGGCTTTCAGCAGGTAATACTGAATAGCTTCGAAGGTTTTATGCGTCAGGTTGTTGGCGCTGCCGTCGGAGTAGCGTTTACCGTGCTTCGCCAGGTAGTAAGCGAAGTTGATCACACCAATACCCAGCGTACGACGACCCATCGCTCCACGTTTGGCGGCCGGGATCGGGTAATCCTGATAATCCAGCAGCGCGTCGAGTGCGCGTACTGCCAGAATCGCCAGCTCTTCCAGTTCATCCAGGCTATTAATTGCGCCCAGGTTGAAAGCAGACAGCGTACACAGCGCGATTTCACCGTTCTCGTCGTTGACATCATTCAGCGGTTTGGTCGGCAGGGCGATTTCCAGGCACAGGTTAGACTGGCGCACTGGCGCGATGGCCGGATCAAACGGGCTATGGGTATTGCAGTGGTCAACGTTCTGAATATAGATACGACCGGTAGACGCACGTTCCTGCATCATCAGCGAGAACAGCTCAACGGCTTTCACACGCTGCTTGCGGATGCTGTCGTCTTTCTCATATTTGGTGTACAGGCGTTCAAACTCTTCCTGATCGGCGAAGAACGCGTCGTACAGCCCCGGTACGTCGGACGGGCTGAACAGGGTGATATCTTCACCTTTCAGCAGACGGGTATACATCAGTTTGTTGATTTGTACCCCGTAGTCCATATGACGCACGCGGTTGCCTTCAACCCCACGGTTGTTTTTCAACACCAGCAGGCTTTCCACTTCCAGATGCCACATCGGGTAGAACAGTGTTGCCGCACCGCCGCGCACACCGCCCTGAGAGCAGGATTTCACCGCTGTCTGGAAATGTTTGTAAAACGGAATACAGCCGGTGTGGAATGCTTCGCCACCGCGAATCGGGCTACCCAACGCACGAATACGCCCGGCGTTAATGCCGATCCCGGCACGCTGGGAAACGTATTTAACAATCGCGCTGGAGGTGGCGTTAATGGAATCCAGGCTGTCGCCGCACTCGATCAGTACGCAGGAGCTGAACTGACGAGTCGGGGTACGCACGCCGGACATGATTGGCGTCGGCAGCGAAATTTTAAATGTGGAAACCGCGTCGTAAAAACGCTTCACGTATTGCAGGCGCGTTTCACGCGGGTAGTTCGAGAACAGGCACGCAGCAACCAGAATATAAAGGAACTGGGCGCTCTCATAGATTTCGCCGGTCACGCGGTTCTGTACCAGATATTTGCCTTCCAGCTGCTTTACGGCAGCATAAGAGAAGGTCATATCACGGTCGTGATCGATAAACGTGTCCATCTGCTTGAACTCTTCTTCCGTGTAGTCTTCCAGCAGATGATTATCGTATTTGCCCATCTCGACCATTTTCACCACGTGGTCGTACAGCGCAGGCGGCTCAAACTGGCCGTAGGCTTTTTTACGCAGGTGGAAGATCGCCAGGCGCGCGGCGAGATACTGATAATCCGGCGCATCACGGGAGATCAGGTCTGCGGCAGCCTTGATAATAGTTTCGTGGATGTCAGAGGTCTTGATACCGTCATAAAACTGAATGTGGGAGCGCAGTTCGACCTGGGAAATCGAAACGTTATGCAGTCCTTCTGCCGCCCAATCCAGAACGCGATGGATTTTGTCGAGATTGATGCGCTCTGTGCTACCGTCGCGCTTTGTCACCAGCAGATTCTGATTCATGTATGTCGTACCTGTTTTTGGAATTCTTTCCGCAATAGTTTCATGCAGACTACCTGTAGTGAGGGAAGCTGCTTAGAACACTATATATAGGGGGTATGTTTGGGATTCACTGCAAGATAGTGTGAAAATGGCCCTCTTGCAAGTGCATAACTTTGTGGATAACTCAGGAAGGAAAAAGTGGCTTTCGCGCACCTTAGGTCAGACAAGGTGTCCGGGAAAGTCAATGGGAAGAGAAAAATTTGTTAAAAATAACTGTTCGGCGATTTCTTGAACGGCAGAATAGTATGGGTAAATTGATATAGATGGTTTATTAATCTTGTTGCTAATGATTGCCAAAATTGATCTAAGCACGAATCATCACATAATCTGATGTATCAGTTGTGGTCAATATATAAGCGAATGTAAGCGATTGTTGAGTCGGAAATGGTTGTTTTCTATTCGGTTATTGTTAAATATCAAGCCAATTTGTTACTTTTGCATATATTATAAGAATATTATTTATTACTTTAATTCAGTTTAAATATAACCGATTTACCTTAAGGTTATTAATTTGAATTATGACACACTGATATTATTCATCAAATAATAACAAAATAGTCATTGCGCCGGGTTGTACAATTTACAAAAGAAATATACCCCATAGCGCATAATGCGATTAAATACGCCGTCTTATAGAAAATGATGGTTAGATGAATATGCGGATTATCTTTCTACGCAAGGAGTATTTATCTTTACTCCCGTCAATGATTGCATCTCTTTTCTCTGTTAACAGTATCGCGGAGGTTTTGGATTCATGCCAGGGATATGATATCAAAGCGAGCTGTCAGGCCAGCAGGCAAAGCCTTTCAGGCATTACGCAGGACTGGAGCATCGCCGATGGGCAATGGGTGATTTTTTCGGGTATGGCCAATAATGCCAGCGGTGGCGCCGTATTTTTGCAACAAGGAGCGGAGTTTTCTCTATCGCCAGAAAATGAAACTGGAATGACTCTGTTTGCCAATAATACTGTCTCAGGAGAATATAATAATGGCGGGGCAATATTTGCTAAAGAAAACTCAACGCTGAATCTTACTGATGTTATTTTTTCCGGTAACGTCGCAGGCGGCTATGGTGGCGCAATCTATTCTTCTGGTACTAATGATACTGGTGCCGTCGATTTACGTGTCACTAACGCCATGTTTAGCAATAACATCGCTAATGATGGCAAAGGTGGCGCAATTTATACCATCAATAATGATGTCTATTTAAGTGATGATGTTTTTAATAATAACCAGGCATATACATCAACAAGTTACAGTGATGGCGATGGCGGTGCAATCGATGTCACCGATAATAATAGCGATATCACGCATCCGTCAGGTTTCACAATAATAAATAACACCGCATTTACAAATAACACTGCCGAAGGTTATGGCGGGGCAATTTATACCAATAGCGTGACGGCTCCCTATCTTATTGATATTTCTGTTGATGACAGCTACAGCCAGAACGGCGGTGTGTTAATCGATGAGAACAATAGCGCAGCAGGCTATGGGGATGGTCCTTCCACTGCGGCGGGCGGCTTTATGTATCTCGGCTTAAGTGAAGTTACCTTTGATATTGCCGACGGAAAAACGCTGGTTATCGGCAATACAGAGAATGATGGAGCTGTTGACTCTATTGCTGGTACCGGGTTGATCACCAAAACAGGTTCCGGCGATCTAGTACTTAATGCAGATAACAATGACTTTACTGGTGAGATGCAGATTGAAAACGGTGAAGTTACCCTGGGTCGCAGCAACTCCCTGATGAATGTCGGAGATAATCATTGCCAGGACGATCCGCAAGACTGCTACGGTCTGACGATAGGGAGCATTGATAAGTACCAGAATCAGGCAGAGCTAAATGTTGGCTCCACCCAACAAACCTTTGTGCACGCATTGACGGGCTTTCAGAATGGCACTTTAAATATCGATGCTGGTGGCAATGTTACTGTTAATCAAGGCAGTTTTGCTGGCACCATCGAAGGTGCTGGTCAGCTCACCATTGCGCAAAACGGCAGCTACGTGCTGGCAGGGGCGCAGTCGATGGCGCTAACTGGCGATATAGTCGTTGATGATGGCGCGGTGCTTACGCTAGAAGGCGACGCGGCAGATCTCGCCGCTCTCCAGGACGAGCCGCAGTCGATCGTGTTAAACGGCGGTGTGCTCGATCTCTCTGATTTCTCCACCTGGCAGAGCGGCACATCATACAACGATGGCCTTGAAGTCAGCGGCAGCAGCGGAACGGTTATCGGCAGTCAGGATGTGGTAGATCTTGCAGGCGGAAACGATATGCATATCGGCGGCGACGGGAAAGATGGCGTCTACGTGGTGGTCGATGCGGGTGATGGGCAGGTCAGCCTGGCAAATGACAATCAATACCTCGGCACAACGCAAATTGCTTCCGGTACGCTGGTGGTGAGTGACAACTCGCAGCTTGGAGATACCCACTATAACCGCCAGGTTATCTTTACCGATAATCAACAAGAAAGCGTGATGGAGATTACTGCTAATGTCGATACTCGCTCTACAACGGTTGAGCATGGGCGTGATATTGAAATGCGCGCCGACGGTGAAGTGGCAGTTGATGCGGGGGTAGACACGCAGTGGGGCGCACTGATGGCTGACAGCAGCGGGCAGCATCAGGATGAGGGTAGCACATTGACTAAAACGGGTGCTGGCACCCTGGAGCTGACCGCCAGCGGTACTACGCAGTCTGCGGTACGTGTTGAAGAAGGTACCCTGAAAGGCGATGTTGCGGATATTTTTCCTTATGCTTCGTCGCTGTGGATTGGTGACGGAGCAACGTTCGAGACTGGCGCAGATCAGGATATCCAGTCTATTGATGCGACTTCCAGCGGCACTATCGACATCAGTGATGGCACCGTTTTGCGCCTGACGAGTCAGGATACTTCCGCCGCACTGGATGCCTCGCTGTTTAACGGCGACGGTACGTTGGTGAATGCCACCGATGGCGTGACGTTGACAGGCGAGCTTAATACTAACCTGGAAACTGACAGCCTGACCTATCTTTCCGATGTGACGGTTAATGGTGATCTAACCAATATGTCCGGTACAGTCAGTCTGCAAAATGGCGTCGCTGGCGATACGCTCACGGTAAACGGTGATTACACCGGCGGCGGTACGTTGTTTCTCGACAGCGAATTAAACGGCGATGACTCGGTAAGCGACCAACTGGTGTTGAACGGCAATACCTCGGGTAACACGACCGTGGTGGTTAACCCCATTACCGGCACTGGTGAACCGACTTCTACAGGTATTAAAGTGGTTGATTTCACTGCTGATCCCACGCAATTTCAAAACAATGCGCTGTTTAGTCTTGCGGGCAGCGGCTACGTTAATATGGGAGCGTATGACTACACGCTGGTGGAAGATAACAACGACTGGTATCTGCGATCGCAAGAAGTCACTCCGACGCCGCCGCCCGATCCGGACCCGACTCCAGATCCTGATCCCACGCCGGATCCTGATCCAACACCCGACCCGGCTCCAGCCCCTACGCCTGCCTACCAGCCGGTGCTGAACGCCAAAGTTGGTGGCTATCTCAATAACCTAC
The DNA here is from genome assembly GCF_002965245.1 of Escherichia sp. MOD1-EC6021. Classification (NCBI taxonomy): domain Bacteria; kingdom Pseudomonadati; phylum Pseudomonadota; class Gammaproteobacteria; order Enterobacterales; family Enterobacteriaceae; genus Escherichia; species Escherichia sp. MOD1-EC6021. Next base: position 185,578 of record NZ_PTRU01000001.1, read on the forward strand.
GTGCGGCAAATCAGGCATTTGTGATGGAGCGACGCGATCACGCTGGTGGCGATGGTCAGACGCTGAATTTACGTGTTATCGGCGGAGATTATCATTACACGGCGGCAGGGCAGTTGGCCCAGCATGAAGACACTTCTACGGTACAGCTTAGCGGCAACTTGTTAAGCGGATACTGGGGCGATGATGGCCAGTGGATGCTAGGGGCCGTGGGCGGCTACAGCGATAACCAGGGTGACAGTCGATCAAACATGACCGGAACTCGCGCTGATAGCCAGAACCACGGTTATGCCGTTGGGCTGACCTCAAGCTGGTTTCAGCGCGGTAGCCAAAAACAGGGGGCCTGGCTGGATAGCTGGCTGCAATACGCGTGGTTTAACAATGATGTTTCCGAACATGAAGATGGCGTGGATCATTACCACTCATCGGGGATTATCGCCTCGCTGGAAGCCGGGTATCAGTGGTTACCGGGGCATGGTGTGGTGATTGAACCACAGGTGCAGGTGATTTATCAGGGTGTGCAGCAGGATGATTTTACCGCTGCTAACCATGCGCGGGTATCGCAATCGCAGGGCGATGATCTTCAGACGCGGTTGGGGATACACAGCGAATGGCGTACCGCTGTTCATGTCACACCAACATTAGATCTGAATTATTATCACGATCCCCATTCGACGGAAATTGAAGAAGATGGCAGCACTATCAGTGACGATGCGGTGAAGCAACGGGGTGAAATAAAAGTGGGAGTCACGGGCAATATCAGTCAGCGAGTGTCCCTGCGCGGCAGTGTGGCGTGGCAGAAAGGGAGTGATGATTTTGCCCAGACGACAGGGTTTTTGTCGATGACGGTGAAATGGTAATCGCTGTCTGACCATCACTATTGCCGGATGCGGCGTAAACGCCTTATCTGGCCTACGGGAGCATTTGTAGGCCTGATAAGACGCGGCAAGCGTCGCAACAGGCATTAGCGCGCTTGCCGGATATATCCGACCAACAATCTCACTTATTCTGCGTGTGCAGCATATAGTTCACATCGACGCCGGGGCCGAGCTTAAAAGTATTAGTGATCGGGTTGTAATGTAGCCCGGTTATATGTCGCTCTTTAAGGCTTGTCTGATCTACCCAGCCAAGCAGCTCTGCCGGTTTAATGAACTTCTTCACATCATGCGTGCCTTTGGGCACCATGCGCAAAATATATTCAGCACCAACCACCGCCATCAGCCATGACTTGCCGTTGCGGTTGAGCGTCGAGAAAAAGACATCACCACCTGGTTTCACCAGTTGCGCACAGGCTCTGACCACTGACTGTGGATCGGGAACGTGCTCCAGCATCTCCATGCAGGTCACCACGTCATACTGCCCGGCATGTTTTGCCGCGTGCTCTTCCACGGTTTCCTGCACGTAATTCACCTGAATGCCACTTTCCAGTGCGTGCAGCTTTGCCACCTGCAATGGCTCAAAGCCCATATCCAGACCGGTCACCGTCGCGCCTTCGCGCGCCATACTCTCGGCCAGAATGCCGCCGCCACAACCGACATCGAGCACCTTTTTGCCAAATAAACCGCCAGCACGCTCGGCAATATAGCCCAGACGCAGCGGGTTAATACGGTGCAGCGGTTTGAACTCACCTTCCAGATCCCACCAGCGGGAGGCGACGGCTTCAAATTTAGCGATCTCTTCGTGGTCTACGTTAGGGGTTACCGGCGATTTTTCGGCATTCATTGGCACTTCTACTCCGTAATTGGCAAGACAAACGAGTATATCAGGCATTGGATGTGAATAAAGCGTATAGGTTTACCTCAATCAGCGCGGCTGTGTTATAATTTGCGACCTTTGAATCCGGGATACAGTAGAGGGATAGCGGTTAGATGAGCGACCTTGCGAGAGAAATTACACCGGTCAACATTGAGGAAGAGCTGAAGAGCTCCTATCTGGATTATGCGATGTCGGTCATTGTTGGCCGTGCGCTGCCGGATGTCCGAGATGGCCTGAAGCCGGTACACCGTCGCGTACTTTACGCCATGAACGTACTAGGCAATGACTGGAACAAAGCCTATAAAAAATCTGCCCGTGTCGTTGGTGACGTAATCGGTAAATACCATCCCCATGGTGACTCGGCGGTTTATGACACGATCGTCCGTATGGCGCAGCCATTCTCGCTGCGTTACATGCTGGTAGACGGTCAGGGTAACTTCGGTTCCATCGACGGCGACTCTGCGGCGGCAATGCGTTATACGGAAATCCGTCTGGCGAAAATTGCCCATGAACTGATGGCCGATCTCGAAAAAGAGACGGTCGATTTCGTTGATAACTATGACGGCACGGAAAAAATTCCGGACGTCATGCCGACCAAAATTCCTAACCTGCTGGTGAACGGTTCTTCCGGTATCGCCGTAGGTATGGCAACCAACATCCCGCCACACAACCTGACGGAAGTCATCAACGGTTGTCTGGCGTATATCGATGATGAAGACATCAGCATTGAAGGGCTGATGGAACACATCCCGGGGCCGGACTTCCCGACGGCGGCAATCATTAACGGTCGTCGCGGTATCGAAGAAGCTTACCGTACCGGTCGCGGCAAGGTATATATCCGCGCCCGTGCGGAAGTGGAAGTTGACGCCAAAACCGGGCGTGAAACCATTATCGTCCACGAAATTCCGTATCAGGTGAACAAAGCGCGCCTGATCGAAAAAATTGCGGAACTGGTAAAAGAAAAACGCGTGGAAGGCATCAGCGCGCTGCGTGACGAGTCTGACAAAGACGGTATGCGCATCGTGATTGAAGTCAAACGCGATGCGGTCGGTGAAGTGGTGCTCAACAACCTCTACTCCCAGACCCAGTTGCAGGTTTCTTTCGGTATTAACATGGTGGCATTGCACCATGGTCAGCCGAAGATCATGAACCTGAAAGACATCATCGCTGCGTTTGTTCGTCACCGCCGTGAAGTGGTGACTCGTCGTACTATTTTCGAGCTGCGTAAAGCTCGCGACCGTGCTCATATCCTTGAAGCATTAGCCGTGGCGCTGGCAAACATCGATCCGATTATCGAACTGATCCGTCATGCGCCGACGCCTGCAGAAGCGAAAACGGCGCTGGTTGCTAATCCGTGGCAGCTGGGCAACGTTGCCGCGATGCTCGAACGAGCGGGCGATGATGCTGCGCGTCCGGAATGGCTGGAGCCAGAGTTCGGCGTGCGTGATGGTCTGTACTACCTGACCGAACAGCAAGCTCAGGCGATTCTGGATCTGCGTTTGCAGAAACTGACCGGCCTTGAGCATGAAAAACTGCTCGACGAATACAAAGAGCTGCTGGATCAGATCGCAGAACTGCTGCGTATTCTTGGCAGTGCCGATCGTCTGATGGAAGTGATCCGCGAAGAGCTGGAACTGGTTCGTGAACAGTTCGGTGACAAACGTCGTACTGAAATCACCGCCAACAGCGCAGACATCAACCTGGAAGATCTGATCACCCAGGAAGATGTGGTCGTGACGCTCTCTCACCAGGGCTACGTGAAGTATCAGCCGCTTTCTGAATACGAAGCGCAGCGTCGTGGCGGGAAAGGTAAATCTGCCGCACGTATTAAAGAAGAAGACTTTATTGACCGACTGCTGGTGGCGAACACCCACGACCATATTCTGTGCTTCTCCAGCCGTGGTCGCGTCTATTCGATGAAAGTCTATCAGTTGCCGGAAGCCACTCGTGGCGCGCGCGGTCGTCCGATCGTCAACCTGCTGCCGCTGGAGCAGGACGAACGTATCACCGCGATCCTGCCGGTGACTGAGTTTGAAGAAGGTGTGAAAGTCTTCATGGCGACCGCTAACGGTACTGTGAAGAAAACCGTCCTCACCGAGTTCAACCGTCTGCGTACCGCTGGTAAAGTGGCGATCAAACTGGTTGACGGCGATGAGCTGATCGGCGTTGACCTGACCAGCGGCGAAGACGAAGTAATGCTGTTCTCCGCTGAAGGTAAAGTGGTGCGCTTTAAAGAGTCTTCTGTCCGTGCGATGGGCTGCAACACCACCGGTGTTCGCGGTATTCGCTTAGGTGAAGGCGATAAAGTCGTCTCTCTGATCGTGCCTCGTGGCGATGGTGCAATCCTCACCGCAACGCAAAATGGTTACGGTAAACGTACTGCGGTAGCGGAATACCCGACTAAGTCGCGTGCGACGAAAGGGGTTATCTCCATCAAGGTTACCGAACGTAACGGTTTAGTGGTTGGCGCGGTGCAGGTAGATGACTGCGACCAGATCATGATGATCACCGATGCCGGTACGCTGGTACGTACTCGCGTTTCTGAAATCAGCATCGTGGGCCGTAACACCCAGGGCGTGATCCTTATCCGTACTGCGGAAGATGAAAACGTGGTGGGTCTGCAACGTGTTGCTGAACCGGTTGACGAGGAAGATCTGGATACCATCGACGGCAGTGCTGCGGAAGGGGACGATGAAATCGCTCCGGAAGTGGACGTTGACGACGAGCCAGAAGAAGAATAATTTCATCGCCTCATGCCAAAAGGGAGTTATCTCCCTTTTTTGAATTGAAGTCCAGGCTGCAAAGTCTGGGCTTTTGTCGTATTAGGGCGCGGTAAAGTTTTGCTGTACCCATAAAAAATGGCTGGCTTTACACAAGGAATGTGGCAATGGGTAGTGAAAAAAAGGCGAAAGGCTTGCGGTTCTATGGTCTTGTGGGTTTTGGCGCAATAGTACTGCTTTCCGCTGGTGTCTGGGCATTGCAATATGCTGGTAGTGGGCCAGAAAAAACGTTGTCGCCGCTGGTGGTACACAACAATCTACAAATCGATCTCAATGAGCCGGATCTCTTTCTCGATAGCGACTCTCTGAGCCAGCTTCCCAAAGATCTTCTCACTATTCCTTTTCTTCACGATGTTCTAAGCGAAGATTTCGTTTTTTATTATCAGAACCATGCCGACCGTCTGGGCATTGAAGGCAGCATTCGCCGCATTGTCTACGAACACGATCTCACACTAAAAGATAAGCTCTTTTCGTCACTCTTAGATCAGCCCGCGCAGGCGGCGCTATGGCACGATAAACAAGGGCATCTTTCTCATTATATGGTGCTGATCCAGCGAAGTGGTTTAAGCAAGCTGCTGGAGCCATTGCTGTTTGCCGCTACCAGCGACAGCCAGTTAAGTAAAACGGAAATCAGTAGTATTAAGCTAAATAGTGAAACCATCCCGGTTTATCAGTTGCGCTATAACGGCAATAACGTCCTGATGTTCGCAACTTATCAGGACAAGATGCTGGTGTTTTCCAGCACGGACATGCTGTTTAAAGATGATCAGCAGGATACCGAAGCCACGGCGATCGCAAGTGATTTGTTGAGCGGTAAAAAACGCTGGCAAGCCAGCTTTGGCCTGGAAGAGCGTACTGCCGAAAAAACGCCAGTACGCCAGCGCATCGTGGTCAGTGCAAATTTGCTGGGTTTTGGCTACCAGCGATTAATGCCTTCTTTTGCTGGTGTGCGCTTCGAAATGAGCAATGACGGCTGGCACAGTTTTCTGGCGTTAAATGATGAATCCGCAAGCGTAGATGCCAGTTTCGATTTTACGCCGGTATGGAACAGTATGCCTGCAGGGGCCAGCTTCTGTGTGGCGGTGCCTTATTCACATGGTATTGCTGAAGAGATGCTTTCCCACATCAGCCAGGAAAACGACAAGCTCAACGGGGCGTTAGATGGTGCAGCCGGGCTGTGCTGGTATGAAGATTCAAAATTGCAAACTCCGCTGTTTGTCGGTCAGTTTGATGGCTCTGCCGAACAAGTGCAATTGCCAGGAAAACTGTTTACGCAAAATATTGGTGCGCACGAAAGCAAAGCGGCAGAAGGTATATTGCCAGTAACCCAGACGCAGCAGGGCGAAGCGCAAATCTGGCGTCGCGAAGTGAGTTCCCGATACGGTCAGTATCCGAAAGTGCAGGCAGCGCAACCAGATCAATTAATGTCGGATTATTTTTTCCGCGTGTCGCTGGCGATGCAAAACAAGACGATGCTTTTCTCCCTCGATGACACGCTGGTCAATAACGCGTTGCAAACACTGAATAAAACCCGCCCGGCAATGGTGGATGTGATACCCACTGAAGGCATTGTTCCGGTCTATATCAATCCACAAGGCGTGGCGAAACTGCTGCGCAACGAAACGCTGACCAGTCTGCCGAAGAATCTCGAACCGGTTTTTTATAACGCCGCACAAACTTTATTAATGCCGAAGCTGGACGCTTTATCTCAACAACCGCGTTATGTCATGAAGGTGGCCCAGATGGAACCCGGTGCCGCCTGGCAGTGGCTACCCATTACCTGGCAGCCACTATGAGGCACGGGCTGCTGGCGCTGATTTGCTGGCTGTGTTGTGTTGTTGCTCATAGCGAAATGCTGAATGTCGAACAATCGGGGCTGTTTCGCGCCTGGTTTGTACGTATTGCACAGGAACAGCTTCGCCAGGGGCCAAGTCCGCGCTGGTATCAGCAGGATTGCGCGGGCCTGGTGCGATTTTCGGCGAACGAGGCGCTGAAAGTTCACGACAGCAAATGGCTAAAAAGTAACGGTATAGCAAGTCAGTATTTGCCGCCTGAAATGACGCTAACACCTGAACAGCGTCAACTGGCGCAAAACTGGAATCAGGGGAACGGAAAAACCGGCCCCTATGTGACCGCGATTAATTTGATTCAGTACAACAGCCAATTTATTGGCCAGGACATAAACCAGGCGTTGCCTGGCGATATGATTTTTTTCGATCAGGGCGATGCCCAGCACTTAATGGTCTGGATGGGGCGTTACGTCATCTACCACACCGGAAGCGCCACGAAAACTGACAACGGAATGCGCGCAGTCAGTCTGCAACAACTTATGACATGGAAGGACACCCGATGGATACCCAACGATTCCAATCCCAATTTCATTGGCATTTATCGTTTAAATTTTCTGGCGCGATAGCAGCGTGCTTGTGCCTGTCTCTTGTGGGAACAGGGCTTGCTAATGCTGATGATTCGCTTCCTTCCAGTAACTATGCGCCGCCCGCCGGGGGAACATTCTTTTTGCTCGCTGACAGCAGTTTTAGCAGCAGTGAAGAGGCGAAAGTGCGACTGGAAGCGCCGGGGCGTGATTATCGGCGTTACCAGATGGAAGAGTACGGCGGCGTGGACGTTCGCCTGTATCGTATTCCTGACCCGATGGCATTTTTGCGCCAGCAGAAAAACCTGCATCGCATTGTGGTGCAACCGCAATATCTGGGCGACGGGCTGAACAATACGCTAACCTGGCTGTGGGATAACTGGTATGGCAAATCTCGCCGTGTAATGCAGCGTACTTTCTCTTCTCAGTCACGGCAGAATGTGACTCAGGCGTTACCCGAATTACAGCTCGGTAATGCCATTGTTAAACCTTCCCGTTATGTACAGAACAGCCAGTTTTCACCGCTGAAAAAATATCCACTGGTGGAACAGTTCCGCTATCCACTATGGCAGGCAAAACCGGTCGAGCCGCAGCAAGGGGTAAAACTGGAAGGCGCATCCAGCAATTTCATCTCGCCGCAGCCGGGCAACATCTATATTCCTCTCGGCAAACAAGAGCCAGGACTGTATCTCGTCGAAGCGATGGTCGGTGGGTATCGGGCAACGACGGTGGTGTTTGTTTCCGATACCGTGGCGCTTAGCAAAGTGTCAGGCAACGAACTTCTGGTGTGGACTGCTGGCAAAAAACAGGGTGAAGCGAAGCCAGGCTCAGAGATCCTGTGGACTGACGGTCTTGGCGTGATGACTCGCGGTGTGACCGATGACAGCGGTACCTTACAGTTACAACATATATCGCCGGAACGTTCATACATTCTGGGTAAAGATGCAGAAGGCGGCGTTTTTGTCTCCGAGAATTTTTTCTACGAAAGTGAAATCTACAATACCCGCTTGTATATCTTTACTGATCGCCCGCTATATCGCGCAGGCGATCGTGTCGATGTTAAAGTGATGGGCCGCGAGTTCCACGATCCGTTGCATTCATCCCCTATCGTCAGCGCACCGGCGAAACTTTCAGTGCTGGATGCTAATGGCAGCCTGTTGCAAACCGTCAATGTCACGCTGGATGCGCGTAATGGCGGGCAGGGGAGTTTCCGCCTGCCAGAAAATGCCGTTGCCGGAGGTTATGAATTACGTCTTGCTTACCGCAATCAGGTCTATAGCAGTAGTTTTCGCGTAGCCAACTATATCAAGCCACATTTTGAGATTGGTTTAGCTCTCGACAAAAAAGAGTTCAAAACAGGCGAAGCGGTTAGCGGCAAACTGCAACTGCTTTACCCGGATGGCGAGCCGGTAAAAGATGCCCGCGTGCAGTTAAGTTTGCGCGCTCAGCAATTATCAATGGTCGGTAACGATTTGCGTTATGCCGGACGTTTCCCGGTGTCGCTGGAAGGCAGTGAAACGGTTTCCGACGATAATGGTCATGTGGCGTTAAATCTCCCCGCCGCCGATAAACCAAGCCGTTATTTGTTAACTGTCTCCGCCAGTGACGGCGCGGCGTATCGTGTTACCACCACCAAAGAGATCCTCATTGAACGCGGTCTGGCGCATTACACTTTGAGCACCGCCGCACAATACAGCAATAGCGGTGGATCGGTTGTTTTCCGTTATGCTGCGCTGGAATCTTCAAAACAGGTTCCTGTTACGTATGAGTGGTTGCGTCTGGAAGACCGCACGAGCCACAGCGGAGATCTACCTCCTGGCGGCAAATCCTTTACCGTCAATTTCGATAAACCAGGCAACTACAACCTGACGTTACGCGATAAAGACGGCTTAATTCTCGCCGGGTTAAGCCATGCCGTCAGCGGTAAGGGCAGCACGTCGCATACTGGTACGGTAGATATCGTGGCAGATAAAACGTTGTACCAGCCTGGCGAAACCGCGAAGATGCTGATTACCTTCCCGGAGCCAATTGATGAAGCATTATTGACGCTGGAACGCGATCGCGTGGAACAGCAGTCGCTGCTATCGCATCCGGCAAACTGGCTGACGTTACAACGTTTAAACGATACCCAGTATGAAGCCCGCGTACCGGTGAGCAATTCCTTTGCGCCTAACATCACTTTTTCGGTGCTGTATACCCGTAACGGTCAGTACAGTTTTCAGAACGCCGGAATCAAAGTTGCCGTTCCCCAGTTGGATATTCGGGTGAAAACGGACAAAACCCATTACCAGCCAGGTGAACTGGTCAATGTCGAATTAACCTCGTTGCTGAAAGGTAAACCAGTTTCTGCGCAGTTAACGGTTGGCGTGGTCGATGAAATGATCTACGCGCTGCAACCGGAAATCGCGCCGAATATCGGCAAATTTTTCTATCCGCTGGGGCGTAACAATGTGCGTACCAGCTCCAGCCTGTCATTTATCAGCTACGACCAGGCGCTCTCCAGCGAACCTGTTGCGCCTGGCGCGACTAACCGCAGCGAGCGGCGAGTGAAAATGCTGGAACGTCCACGGCGTGAAGAGGTGGATACTGCGGCATGGATGCCGTCACTCACAACCGATAAACAAGGCAAAGCATATTTCACGTTCCTGATGCCTGATTCATTAACCCGCTGGCGCATCACCGCGCGTGGGATGAACGGCGACGGGCTGGTCGGGCAGGGGCGTGCTTATTTGCGTTCGGAAAAAAATCTCTACATGAAGTGGAGTATGCCAACGGTATATCGCATGGGCGACAAACCGGCGGCAGGACTGTTTATCTTCAGTCAGCAGGATAACGAACCGGTGGCGCTGGTGACTAAATTTTCAGGCGCTGAGGTGCGTCAGACGCTGACGTTGCATAAAGGGGCGAATTATATTTCGCTGACGCAGAATATTCAGCAATCTGGCTTGTTAAGTGCAGAACTCCAACAAAATGGGCAAGTGCAGGACAGTATTAGCACAAAACTGTCTTTTGTGGATAACAGCTGGCCCGTTGAACAGCAGAAAAACGTCATGCTCGGCGGTGGCGATAACGCACTGATGTTGCCCGAGCAGGCGAGCAATATCCGGTTGCAAAGTAGCGAAACGCCGCAGGAGATTTTCCGTAACAATCTTGATGCGTTAGTCGATGAACCGTGGGGTGGCGTGATCAACACCGGTAGCCGTCTGATCCCGCTCAGTTTCGCCTGGCGTTCACTTGCCGATCATCAAAGTGCCGCCGCTAACGACATTCGTCAGAGGATTCAGGATAACCGTCTGCGGCTGATGCAACTGGCGGGGCCCGGAGCGCGCTTTACCTGGTGGGGTGAAGATGGCAATGGCGACGCCTTCCTGACGGCATGGGCATGGTACGCCGACTGGCAGGCCAGCCAGGCGCTCGGCGTAACGCAACAACCGGAATACTGGCAGCATATGCTCGACAGCTACGCGGAGCAGGCGGATAACATGCCGTTATTGCATCGGGCGCTGGTGCTGGCGTGGGCGCAGGAGATGAATCTGCCGTGCAAAACGTTGTTGAAAGGGTTGGATGAAGCTATCGCCCGGCGCGGAACTAAAACTAAAGATTTCTCTGAGGCAGACACCAGCGATATCAATGACAGCCTGATCCTCGATACACCTGAATCTCCACTGGCAGATGCGGTGGCAAACGTCTTAACCATGACGTTGCTGAAAAAAACGCAGTTGAAGTCCACTGTGATGCCACAGGTTCAGCAATATGCGTGGGATAAAGCGGCAAACAGTAACCAGCCGCTGGCGCACACGGTTGTGCTGCTCAATAGCGGAGGCGACGCCACCCAGGCTGCCGCTATTTTAAGTGGTTTAACCGCTGAGCAATCCACCATTGAGCGCGCGCTGGCAATGAACTGGCTGGCGAAATATATGGCGACGATGCCTCCGGTTACGTTACCTGCTCCTGCGGGCGCATGGGCCAAACATAAGTTAACCGGAGGGGGTGAATACTGGCGTTGGGTTGGTCAGGGCGTGCCGGACATTCTCTCTTTTGGTGACGAATTATCGCCGCAAAATGTGCAGGTCCGCTGGCGTGAACCGGCAAAAACGGCCCAACAAAGTAACATTCCGGTGACCGTTGAACGTCAGTTGTATCGGCTTATCCCGGGTGAAGAGGATATGAACTTTACCTTACAGCCTGTCAACAGCAATGAGATTGACGGCGATGCGCTGTATCTCGATGAAATCACACTTACCAGCGAGCAGGATGCAGTTCTGCGCTACGGTCAGGTGGAAGTACCGCTCCCGCCGGGGGCTGACGTTGAGCGGACAACGTGGGGCATTTCGGTCAATAAACCCAACGCCGCGAAACAGCAGGGGCAGTTGCTGGAAAAAGCGCGAAATGAAATGGGCGAACTGGCCTATATGGTGCCGGTGAAAGAACTGACGGGAACGGTCACTTTCCGCCATTTGCTGCGCTTCTCGCAAAAAGGGCAATTCGTTCTGCCTCCTGCTCGTTATGTGCGTTCCTATGCACCTGCACAGCAAAGTGTTGCGGCAGGGAGCGAATGGACCGGGATGCAGGTGAAATAAGTGAACTGGCGCAGAATCGTCTGGCTATTAGCGTTGGTTACTCTGCCAACGCTTGCGGAGGAGACGCCGTTACAACTGGCGCTGCGGGGCGCGCAGCACGATCAACTGTATCAGCTGTCGTCATCAGGCGTGACCAAAGTCTCGGCATTACCTGACACACTCACCACGCCGTTAGGGAGTTTGTGGAAACTGTATGTTTACGCCTGGCTGGAGGATACCCATCAACCAGAGCAGCCCTACCAGTGTCGCGGAAACTCCCCGGAAGAGGTTTATTGTTGTCAGGCTGGGGAGAGCATAACGCGCGATACCGCGCTGGTACGCTCCTGTGGACTCTATTTTGCGCCGCAACGGTTGCATATTGGTGCAGATGTTTGGGGGCAATACTGGCAACAGCGTCAGGCACCTGCGTGGTTAGCGTCTCTTCCTACGCTGAAGCCAGAAACCTCGGTAACGGTTAAATCGCTGCTTGATTCATTAGCGACGTTACCCGCGCAAAACAAAGCTCAGGAAATCTTACTGGATGTGGTGCTGGACGAGGCGAAAATCGGTGTCGCATCCATGCTCGGTAGTCGGGTAAGGGTGAAAACCTGGAGCTGGTTTGCCGATGATAAACAGGAAATCCGTCAGGGTGGTTTTGCCGGCTGGTTAACCGATGGTACACCGCTGTGGGTTACTGGCAGCGGCACCAGCAAAACGGTACTGACCCGTTATGCGACGGTGCTTAATCGGGTATTGCCAGTGCCGACGCAAGTTGCCAGTGGGCAATGTGTTGAGGTGGAGCTGTTTGCCCGTTATCCGCTGAAGAAAATCACGGCGGAAAAGAGTACGACAGCAGTAAATCCCGGCGTACTTAATGGGCGCTATCGTGTGACGTTTGCCAATGGTAACCACATTACGTTTGTCAGCCACGGTGAGACGACCTTACTGACAGAAAAGGGCAAACTGAAATTGCAGTCGCATCTTGATCGTGAAGAGTACGTTGCCAGAGTGCTGGATCGCGAGGCGAAAAGTACGCCTCCGGAGGCAGCGAAAGCTATGACCGTGGCGATTCGCACTTTCTTACAGCAAAACGCCAATCGGGAAGGCGATTGCCTGACCATCCCCGACAGCAGCGCCATGCAGCGTGTTTCTGCTTCGCCAGCCACCACGGGCGCGCGGACGATGACCGCCTGGACGCAGGATCTCATTTACGCTGGCGATCCGGTTCATTATCACGGCAGTCGCGCTACCGAAGGGACACTCTCCTGGCGGCAAGCCACCGCCCAGGCGGGGCAGGGAGAGCGTTACGACCAGATACTCGCGTTTGCTTATCCCGACAACAGCCTTAGCCGCTGGGGAGCGCCACGCTCAACCTGCCAGTTATTACCCAAAGCGAAGGCCTGGCTGGCGAAAAAAATGCCGCAGTGGCGGCGTATGTTACAAGGCGAAACGGGGTACAACGAACCAGACGTGTTTGCGGTCTGCCGTTTAGTCTCAGGTTTCCCCTATACCGAGCGGCAGCAGAAACGGCTGTTTATTCGTAACTTCTTTACGCTTCAGGATCGGCTTGATTTAACCCATGAGTATCTGCACCTGGCCTTTGATGGTTATCCCACCGGGCTTGATGAGAACTATATCGAAACGCTGACCCGACAATTATTAATGGACTAATGCTATGCGAAAGATTTTTCTTCCGTTGTTACTGGTGGCGCTTTCGCCTGTCGCTCACAGTGAAGGTGTACAGGAAGTCGAGATTGATGCACCGCTCTCTGGCTGGCATCCTGCGGATGGTGAAGATGCCAGCTTTTCACAATCGATCAATTACCCCGCGTCGTCCGTCAACATGGCAGATGATCAAAATATCTCAGCGCAGATCCGCGGCAAAATAAAGAATTATGCGGCGGCGGGTAAAGTTCAGCAGGGCCGGTTGGTGGTCAACGGTGCCAGTATGCCGCAGAGAATTGAATCCGATGGTTCATTTGCACGCCCTTATATTTTCACTGAAGGCAGCAACAGCGTGCAGGTCATCAGCCCAGATGGGCAAAGCCGACAAAAAATGCAGTTTTACTCAACGCCGGGCGCTGGAGTGATCCGCGCGCGTTTACGGCTGGTTCTCTCCTGGGATACGGACAATACCGACCTCGATCTTCACGTTGTCACACCTGATGGCGAACACGCCTGGTACGGTAACACCGTGCTGAAAAACAGTGGTGCACTGGATATGGATGTCACGACGGGTTACGGACCGGAGATTTTCGCCATGCCAGCGCCAGTTCACGGGCGCTATCAGGTATATATCAACTACTATGGCGGACGCAGTGAAACGGAATTGACGACCGCCCAACTGACGTTGATCACCGATGAAGGATCGGTTAATGAGAAACAGGAAACATTTATTGTACCGATGCGTAATGCTGGCGAACTGACGCTGGTGAAAAGTTTTGACTGGTGATTACTGAGGTTATCTTTACTGTCAATGTTCAAGAAAACGCCCGATGACTTTCGCTATCGGGCGTTTTTACATGTTAATTCAATCGTTCAATCACCATCGCAATTCCTTGACCGCCGCCAATGCACAACGTTGCCAGACCCAGCGTTTTATCGCGTGCCTGCATTGCATGTAATAGTGTGACCAGAATACGCGCACCGCTGGCGCCGATAGGATGCCCCAGCGCGATGGCCCCACCGTTGACATTCACTTTCTCAGGATCAAAGCCCAGTGTTTTCCCAACGGCAAGGAATTGCGCGGCAAATGCTTCATTGGCTTCGATAAGATCAATGTCTGCCAGCTGCAGCCCCGCCAGTTGTAACGCTTTTTGCGTGGCAGGTACTGGCCCCATACCCATCAATGCGGGGGGCACGCCACCGCTGGCATAACTTTTAATGCGAGCCAAGGGGGTAAGGCCTGCTGCCAGCGCCGTAGATTCTTCCATAATCACCAGAGCGGCAGCACCGTCGTTAATACCTGACGCGTTCCCGGCGGTGACAGTACCTGCTTTATCGAAGGCCGGACGCAATGCAGCCAGAGCTTCTGTAGTAGAATCTGGTTTCGGGAATTCGTCTTGACTGAAGACGAGGGTTTTCTTCCGGGTGACAACATTTACCGGGACGATTTCGGCTGTAAAAGCACCGGACTCAATTGCGGCAACCGCTTTACGCTGTGAATGTAGCGCCAGTTCATCCTGCATTTCGCGGGTAATCCCGTACTCCTTAGCCACGTTTTCGGCGGTAATTCCCATATGATAACCATGGGTGGCGCATATCAGGCCATCGCGCAGGATTACGTCATAAACCTGTTCGTCTCCCAGACGATAACCGGAGCGCGCTTTTGCATCGAGTAAGTAGGGCGCTAAACTCATATTTTCCATACCCCCCGCCACAATGCTCTGCGCCTGACCTGCCTGAATTGCCTGGGCGGCAAGCGCCACGCTTTTCAGACCCGAACCACACACCTTATTGACCGTGAATCCGCACACCGTTTCGGCCAGTCCGCTTTTTAACAGTGCCTGACGCGCCGGATTTTGCCCCAGCCCGGCTTGCAACACGTTACCCATAATCACTTCATCGATATGTTGTGAATCGATTTTTGCGCGTTCAATGGCGGCTTTAATTACTGTCGCCCCCAGGTCGATGGCGCTGGTGGAAGCGAGTGAACCGTTAAAACTACCGATAGCAGTACGTACCGCGCTGACGATGACACAATTTTTCATTTTATATTCCTTCTGTCTGTAGGGTTGCCGTCAGAACAGCGTTAAACCAATGACGAAAATGACGCCGGAGAAAAGCAGAGCAGTGATGCAATAGCCCATGATGTCGCGGACACCGAGTCCAGCGATTGCCAGTGCTGGCAGCGCCCAGAACGGTTGTGCCATATTCATCCACTGTTCACCGTAAGCTATCGCCATTACTGATTTACCGAGATCGGCTCCCAGCGCCTGGGCTGCGGGTATCACGAAAGGTCCCTGAATAACCCAGTGACCGCCGCCAGACGGAACGGCGAAGTTAATCAGTGCAGAACTAAAGAAGGTCATTACCGGGAAGGTGTCTTTGTTCGCAACATTGATGAAGAATTCGGTAATGAGTCCGCCCAGACCGGAGTGCTCCATCATCAGTTGGATCCCCGCGTAGAAGGGGAATTGCACCAGAATTCCGGCGGTACTGCGTGCTGCCGCGCTGATAGCACGCATATAAGCCATTGGCGTTTTATGTAGCAGCAGACCCGCAATCATAAACATCAGGTTGACGGTATTGATGGTGATGTTGAAGCCATGTTCGCTGAAGTACATCGCCAGGTAAGCGATACCGAGTGCGCCGATGATCAACGTCAGAATGCGGCTTTCTTCCAGTCGCTCGGACGGTGGAGCATCTTTCGGTAGTTGCTTTTGAAAATCAGCCTCTTCCATGAGTAGTTTCGGATCGATACTCACCACGTCGGAGGGTTTTGGCATCATCATGCGGGTAATAAATGGCATCACCACAATCAATGCCACAGTGATGAAAATGTTAAAACCACTGAACAGAGTATCGCCCACCGGGATAAGCCCGGCGATATGCTCAACCGGATTGCCCGGTGTGGCAGCCAACAGAGGCATTGAACCAGAGAAACCGCCACCCCAGGTAAGAAAACCAATGTAGGCGCAGGCAATGAGCAACGGATAATCAGAACCGGGTACTCGCCGGGCGACTTCACGGGCGAACATTGCTCCGACAACCAGACCAAATCCCCAGTTGATGACACAAGCGACTGAACCGAAGAAAGTGACCAGCATGACGCCCTGTACGGGCGTCTTTGCGGCGGAAGCGGCAGTACGCAGCAAGTTTTTCACCGGAGCAGAGCTGGCAAGGGCATGACCGGTAACGATGATAAGCGCCATCTGCATACCGAACGCCAGCAAGTTCCAGAAACCGTCCCCCCACATTTTCACCATGCTGATCGGCGTTTGTGGTGTTAACCAAAGCGCGATCACGAACGTTAGCAATGTCAGCAACATGGCAAAGATCAGTGGATCGGGAAGCCACCGGCTGACAAAACGCGTCATAAAACGCGAGATGCGACCAATCATAAATCACCCCGCTGCGTATTCAGATCGGCGGCGACTTCAAACTGAGCTTCGGTTTTGGCACGCACGGTGGCTAAATCACACCCGTCGGCAATTTCGGTGAGCCACATTTTGCCGTCAATGAAACGAAAGACTGCCAGTTCAGTGACCAGCATATGCACCGCGTGTTGCGCAGTGAGCGGCATGGTGCAGCGGCGCAAAATTTTTGCTGAACCATCTTTGGCGCAATGTTCCATGGCAATGATCACTTTGCGTGCCCCGGTCACCAGATCCATCGCGCCACCCATACCGGGCACCATTTTCCCAGGCACTACCCAGTTCGCGAGGTTTGCTTCTTCGTCTACCTGCAAACCACCGAGTACGCAGGCATCAATATGACCACCACGAATCAGCGCAAACGACATTGCGCTGTCGAACATCGCTGCGCCGGGTAAAATGCCGCATGGTTGCCCGCCAGCGTTCACCAGATCTGGATGCGCTGTAGTGACTGGGCCTAAACCGAGGAAGCCATTTTCCGATTGCAGAGTGATATGAATATCCTCCGGTAAATAATTGGCGACCATTGTGGGTAAACCGATCCCTAAGTTAACGATGTCACCATCACGAAGCTCTTGCGCCACACGGCGTGCAATACGTTGTTTCGCATCCATTATTTGCTCTCCTGTGAAACGATGATGTGGTCGATAACGGCACCAGGGGTGACAATATGGTCAGGTTGCAGTTCGCCGGTTTCGACCAGTTCATCTGGCTCCACCAGCGTGATATCAGCCGCAAGGGCAATCAGGGGGTTAAAGTTGCGGGCGCTAAGTTGGTAGGTCAGGTTGCCAAGTGTGTCGCAACGATGGGCGCGAATGAGCGCCAGGTCGGCGCGCAGTGGACGTTCAAGCAGCCAGGTTTTACCGTCGAGTGTCAGCGTCTGTTTGCCTTCCTCTACGACGGTGCCGACACCAGTTGGCGTGAGAAAACCACCAAGTCCAGCTCCACCACAGCGAATTTGCTCAATCAATGTACCTTGCGGTACGAGAACGACCTCCATTTCGCCAGAAATCATGCGCCGTCCGGTTTCCGGGTTGGTGCCGATATGTGAAGCAATTACTTTGCGGACTCGACCATTGACGATGAGCGGACCGATGCCGGTATCAACAAACGCGGTATCATTGGCTATCAATGTCAGGTCGCGAACGCCAGATTCCAGTAATGCTTCCACCAGGCGGGATGGAGTGCCAATTCCCATAAATCCGCCCACCATGATGGTCATGCCGTCACGAAAGAAGCCGGAGGCGTCTTGTAATGTCATCAATTTTGTTTTCATTATTTATCCCTCTTGCATACACCGTTGTGGGTACAGTCAGGGAATAGCAAGGGGAGTGCCAGAATGAAAATGTTTGATATTGTTTTTTAAATTATTGAATAGTAAGAATAAATAAGATGGGGATTAAGAGGTTGAATGAACGGCTATGCAGAAATTTGCGCACTGTGCAAATTTCTGCATAGCAAGTTTTGGTGTTATACATCCGCCGGATCGATACCGTATTCCTGGAGTTTATACATCAATGCCCGGCGACTAATACCTAGCATTAAAGCAGTGCGGGTTCGGTTTCCTTCTTGTTGTTCCAGCACTTCCATAATGATGCGTTTTTCGACGCGTTTTATTTCCTCTTTTAAATTACGCTCACCGGCAGGAGCTGTTTTTGCCTCACCGACATTACAGACTGGCTGACGAATCTGCGGCGGAAGGTCTTCAGAAAAAATGATCGGGCCTGAGTTCATCACGACGGCGCGTTCAATGACGTTGGAAAGTTCTCGAATATTACCCGGCCATGACCAGGCGGTAAGCAGCGACATTGCCATCGGATCGATGTCGATAATATCGCGCTGATTCTCACTACTGAATTTTTGCAAAAAGTGATTAGCTAACAGTGAAATATCTTCCCGGCGATCGCGCAGAGGCGGCAGTATTAAATGAATAACGTTAAGGCGATAAAAGAGATCTTCACGGAAGGTGCCTTCTTTTACCATTGCCTGCAAGTCACGGTTGGTGGCTGCAATGATGCGGATATCAACTTTTATGGTCTGATGACCGCCAATCCGTTCAAATTCCCGTTCCTGCAGAATGCGTAGTAATTTGGCTTGCAGTACCAGCGGCATTTCGCCAATTTCGTCAAGGAGCAGAGTACCTTCGTTGGCACGTTCAAATAATCCCTGACGTAGGGTTTGTGCACCAGTAAATGCGCCTTTTTCATGACCAAACAGTTCACTTTCGAGCAACGATTCCGGCAGTGCCGCGCAGTTGACTTTAATGAACGGCCCCTTTGCCCGCCGCGAATTGTAGTGAATCGCTCTGGCAATCAACTCTTTCCCGGTGCCGCTTTCACCGCTAATCAAGACGCTGGCCTGAGAAAGGGCAATTTTGGCGGTGTCTTTGCAGATGTCCATCATCGCCGGGCTGTTGGTGAGAATGTGCCCCCATTGCCAGCTGGTGCTAAGTGCCTGGTGCAGATGACGGATCTCTTTTTTCATTGACTGGAGTTGTAAAGCGCGCTGAACGATTAAATTCAACTCATCGAGATCAAACGGTTTGATAACATAGTCGAAGGCTCCGCAGCGTAGTGCTTCGACGGCGGTTTCCACTTCAGCATAGGCCGTCATCAGAATAACGGGTGTCCGTGTCTCATGGCTGCGCATCTCCTTTAGTGCCTTGATGCCGTCCATCTCTGGCATGCGGATATCCATCAACACCACGTCAGGGTGAATATCGGCAAACAGGTGTAATGCTGTGCGCCCGTTGTTCGCACAATGTGTTTCGAATCCTTGTAGTGCAAAAGCGGTGCTCAGCATACGGCGAACATTATCTTCATCATCCACAATAAGGATGCGATTAATAGCAGTCATACAGTCTGATTTCCCTGCGGGTTGATCGGTAAAATAAGCGTGAAGGTTGCGCCGTAGCCCGGCAAACTGGCGACGCGAATATCACCCTGATGGGCATTAATGATGCGTTGACTTAACGCCAGACCAAGCCCGGTTCCTGAGGCTTTGGTAGTGAAAAAGGGATCGAAGATCTTTTTTTGCAGCGAGAGATCAATGCCACTGCCGTTGTCCTCTATCGAAATGGCCTGTTGTGAGTCGCTGTACTGCCAGGTTCGAATGCGAATTTTCCCTCGTGCACTGATAGCCTGGACGGCATTGATCAGGATATTCAGTAGTACCTGTTTGAGCAGTTCACGATCGGCGTTAATCGGGCTTAATTCATTATCCAGTTCGCTTATGAAGTCGACCCGCGCTTGTACGCCGGCGGTTTGTACCAGTA
The DNA here is from genome assembly GCF_002965245.1 of Escherichia sp. MOD1-EC6021. Taxonomy (NCBI): domain Bacteria; kingdom Pseudomonadati; phylum Pseudomonadota; class Gammaproteobacteria; order Enterobacterales; family Enterobacteriaceae; genus Escherichia; species Escherichia sp. MOD1-EC6021. The sequence goes on from NZ_PTRU01000001.1 coordinate 205,413, forward strand.
CCAGAGTTTCTTCAACCAATGCATTGAGGCTGACTTGTTGCCATTGACTGTGGCGTGGGCGTGAAAATTCGAGCAATTGCTGAATAACTTTGTTAATTGAATCGATTTCTTTGAGTACTACGGACAGATATTCCTGATGTATTGGGTCACTGGTTTGTTGGCGCAAGATCTGTACATAACCACGAATAGCCGTTAACGGATTACGTACTTCATGCGCCACGCCAGCCATCAGCTCACCCAGTGTGGCGAGGCGTTCTGCTTGCGCCATGCGGCGCTGGGTTTCTTTGCGGGCAGTTAAATCAGAGAAAATCACCAAAGCACCTATCATTTCACCGTGCGTGTTATGAATACGACTGGTAGTGACACTGAGTTCAATGGTGCGGTCACGGCCTGGAAAACTGATCTCCAGCGCCACATGTTCGGTGCCATGTTCCAGCGTATCCAGTACTGGACTGTAGAACTGAGTATTGTCGAACAACATGGAGTAAGGCTGCCCTACCAGTTCATGACGTTGATAGCCAGTAATGACTTCTGCTGCCGGATTCATGGTGGTTACATCACCCTGGCGGTCAATGGCAATGACGCCATCGGCAGCGTTTTCAATAATCAGATCGTTAAGTGTTCGCGTTTCACGCAGTGCCTGGGCGAGGTTGTTGACACTCTGACTAATTTGCCCCATTTCACCGGGCAATTGTGGTAATCGAGTGGGAATATTTTGCGCCAGAGTCGCGAGACCATCGGTGATGATATCTATATTGGCGCTCAGGCGACGGAAGAAAAGGACAATCAACAGCAGGCTTATCAGCAAACCGGCGGTGAGCACAATGATAATCCTCACATCCATTTTCCAGGCCTGGCGACGAATATCTTCGGTTAATTCATTGGCCCAGATATAACCGAGGATTTCACCATTACGCTCAATGGGGATCATTGAATTCAAAATATCGCCGCGCACCTGCCTGCCTGAATAAATCAAAGGAGTATTTGTACGCATGACTTCGCGACCAGGGTGATCTGCGGCAATAGTAACGCCCACATTATTCTGATACAGCGCTGAAGGCGCGTAAGTGATTATCGCATCCAGCGTTTTGTTGTAATAACCAGCGCCTATGCCAGGAAAGGCGTGAGTGATATTTTCAGTAATGGGAGCAAGTTCTGCATTCAGTGCGTGGATTCGCTCCTCACGTGGTAAGTCGTTGTAGAGATCGTAGCGATCGCCTAGCGCCTGATTAAGCAGGTTGACCACGGCAGAAAGTTTTTTCTCTTTTTCAGATAAGACTGCTGAACGTCCTTCCGTTTCTACGATATAACCAATAGTAAGCGTTGGGACAATGACCATCAGGATTGCCATCAGGATCATTTGATTGCGTAAGCGGCGTGGATAAATCCACTTCATATAATGCATGCTGAATCCCACTAGTCTTGTCCGGTATATGACGATTATCAGAGGTTAAGGTGATGATTTCTCGGCGGTGTATCATATTCCAGAGAAGAGAGAACATTGCGGTAACACGCTTTTACCGCTACCTTAACCACACTCCATCGGTCACCTGAGGCGGAGCTTCGCCCCTTTGAAATACCTTGCTTCTTTTCGTACAACCCTGAAAGCCTCGCGCTACATGTTCAGAGCATTGGCGTTAGTGCTCTGGCTGTTGATTGCTTTTTCATCCGTTTTTTACATCGTTAATGCGTTGCATCAGCGAGAATCGGAAATTCGTCAGGAATTTAATCTGAGTTCCGATCAGGCTCAGCGCTTTATTCAACGCACCTCTGATGTGATGAAAGAGCTGAAGTACATAGCTGAAAATCGCTTATCGGCAGAAAACGGTGTGCTTTCGCCGCGTGGACGAGAAACGCAGGCAGATGTGCCTGTGTTTGAACCACTGTTTGCCGACTCCGATTGTTCCGCAATGAGTAACACCTGGCGAGGTTCTCTGGAGTCATTGGCGTGGTTTATGCGCTACTGGCGCGATAATTTCTCTGCGGCTTACGATCTCAACCGGGTATTTTTAATCGGCAGCGATAACCTCTGCATGGCCAATTTCGGTCTACGTGATATGCCAGTGGAACGCGATACCGCATTGAAAGCTTTGCATGAACGCATCAATAAATATCGAAATGCACCACAAGATGATAGCGGCAGTAACCTCTACTGGATCAGCGAAGGTCCGCGCCCTGGTGTCGGGTATTTTTACGCCTTGACGCCAGTTTATCTGGCGAACCGGTTGCAGGCGCTTTTAGGTGTCGAGCAGACTATCAGGATGGAGAACTTCTTCTTACCTGGTACGTTGCCGATGGGGGTAACCATTCTTGATGAAAATGGTCATACCCTGATTTCGCTTACCGGACCGGAAAGCAAGATTAAGAGCGATCCTCGCTGGATGCAGGAACGTTCCTGGTTTGGCTATACGGAAGGGTTCCGGGAGCTGGTGCTGAAGAAAAATCTGCCACCCTCATCGCTAAGCATCGTCTATTCGGTGCCGGTTGATAAGGTGCTGGAACGCATTCGCATGTTGATCCTTAACGCAATTTTGCTGAATGTGCTTGCCGGAGCTGCATTGTTTACTCTCGCGCGGATGTACGAGCGGCGTATTTTCATTCCGGCGGAAAGCGACGCCCTGCGACTGGAAGAACATGAGCAGTTTAATCGCAAGATTGTCGCCTCCGCGCCAGTGGGTATCTGCATTTTGCGTACCGCTGATGGCGTTAATATTTTAAGTAACGAACTTGCGCATACCTATCTCAATATGCTTACGCATGAGGATCGCCAACGACTGACGCAAATTATTTGTGGGCAGCAGGTCAATTTTGTTGATGTCCTGACCAGCAACAATACCAATCTGCAAATCAGCTTCGTCCATTCGCGCTATCGTAATGAAAACGTGGCTATTTGTGTGCTGGTGGATGTTTCTTCGCGCGTGAAGATGGAAGAGTCGTTGCAGGAGATGGCACAAGCAGCGGAACAGGCGAGTCAGTCAAAATCGATGTTCCTTGCCACCGTCAGTCATGAGCTGCGAACGCCGCTGTATGGCATTATCGGTAACCTGGATCTGTTGCAAACCAAAGAGCTGCCAAAAGGCGTCGATCGTCTGGTGACGGCAATGAACAACTCTTCCAGCCTGTTGTTGAAAATTATCAGCGATATTCTCGATTTCTCGAAGATTGAATCGGAACAGTTGAAGATCGAACCGCGTGAGTTTTCACCGCGTGAAGTGATGAACCACATCACCGCCAACTATTTACCGCTGGTGGTACGCAAGCAGTTAGGCTTGTACTGTTTTATTGAACCGGATGTGCCAGTGGCCTTAAATGGCGACCCGATGCGTTTACAGCAGGTCATCTCCAACCTGTTGAGTAACGCCATAAAATTCACCGATACCGGCTGTATAGTTCTGCATGTTCGCGCTGATGGCGATTATCTCTCTATCCGCGTTCGCGATACCGGCGTAGGGATTCCGGCGAAAGAAGTGGTGCGCTTGTTTGATCCCTTCTTCCAGGTCGGCACGGGCGTACAGCGTAACTTCCAGGGGACTGGTCTGGGTCTGGCGATTTGTGAAAAACTGATCAGCATGATGGACGGCGACATCTCGGTAGATTCAGAACCGGGAATGGGCAGCCAGTTTACCGTGCGTATTCCGTTGTATGGCGCTCAGTACCCGCAGAAAAAAGGCGTGGAAGGGTTGAGCGGGAAACGCTGCTGGCTGGCAGTCCGCAATGCGTCGCTCTGTCAGTTCCTGGAAACCAGTTTGCAGCGCAGCGGCATAGTCGTTACAACATACGAAGGGCAGGAACCGACTCCCGAAGATGTGTTAATCACTGACGAGGTAGTGAGCAAAAAATGGCAGGGTAGAGCGGTAGTGACCTTCTGTCGTCGCCATATTGGTATTCCGCTGGAGAAAGCGCCAGGGGAGTGGGTACACAGTGTGGCTGCACCGCATGAGCTACCGGCATTGTTGGCGCGTATTTATTTGATCGAGATGGAGAGCGATGATCCTGCTAACGCTCTGCCGTCGACGGACAAAGCGGTCAGCGATAACGACGATATGATGATTCTGGTCGTGGATGATCATCCGATTAACCGGCGTCTGCTTGCAGATCAGTTGGGATCGTTGGGCTATCAATGTAAAACCGCGAATGATGGCGTCGATGCGCTTAATGTACTTAGCAAGAATCATATTGATATCGTGCTTAGCGACGTCAACATGCCAAATATGGATGGTTACCGCTTGACGCAACGCATTCGTCAGTTGGGACTGACGTTGCCGGTAATCGGAGTAACTGCTAATGCGTTGGCTGAAGAGAAGCAGCGGTGTCTGGAGTCCGGTATGGACAGCTGCCTGTCGAAGCCGGTAACGCTGGATGTGATAAAACAGACGCTGACGGTATATGCCGAGAGGGTCAGGAAATCGCGGGAATCGTAGGCTTATAAGACATTTACGCCGCATCTGGCATTCAGTGCAAATGCCAGATGCGACGCTGGTGCGTCTTATCTGGCCTACTTTGTTGTAATCCATTGAAATAATGGGAATCGTAGGCCGGATAAGGCGTTTACGCCGCATCCGGCATTCAGTGCAAATGCCAGATGCGACGCTGACGCGTCTTATCTGGCCTACAGATGATTAGTCTTTATCTGCCGGACTTAAGGTCACAGAAGAGAGATAATTCAGCAGAGCAATATCGTTCTCGACACCCAGCTTCATCATCGCAGATTTCTTCTGGCTACTGATGGTTTTGATACTGCGGTTCAGCTTTTTAGCGATCTCGGTCACCAGGAAACCTTCCGCAAACAGGCGCAGAACTTCACTCTCTTTTGGCGAGAGACGCTTGTCACCATAACCGCCAGCACTGATTTTTTCTAACAGGCGAGAAACGCTTTCCGGGGTAAATTTCTTCCCTTTCTGCAGCGCGGCGAGAGCTTTCGGCAGATCGGTCGGTGCACCTTGTTTCAGCACGATCCCTTCGATATCCAGATCCAATACCGCACTAAGAATCGCCGGGTTGTTGTTCATGGTCAGAACGATAATCGACAGGCTTGGGAAATGGCGCTTGATGTACTTGATTAAGGTAATTCCATCGCCGTACTTATCGCCAGGCATGGAGAGATCGGTAATCAACACATGCGCATCCAGTTTCGGCAGGTTGTTGATCAGTGCTGTAGAGTCTTCAAATTCGCCGACAACATTCACCCACTCAATTTGCTCAAGTGATTTGCGAATACCGAACAAGACTATCGGATGGTCATCGGCAATAATTACGTTCATATTGTTCATGTAATAGGCTACCTTGCTACAGCAAGCTCTTGACATAACTGTCAATGTCGCTGATGTATTTTTCTATTCCTGGAACATCCTTCTCACGAATCAGATGTTCCAGCGTTTCACATAACTGCTTGCCGGGTACCAGATTTAGCATGGCAAATACGCCTTTAAGACGATGAGCCGTTTGGGCTAACGCAGCAAAGTCACTGGTTGCTGCTTCAGTATACAGCCTCTTAACATCATCCGGTACTGTGTCTACAAAGAGCGCATAATAGCCGCTGGCATGGAGTTGCGCATTTTCATCTCCGCCCAGAGGCGATTCTGTCACCTCTTCCTGCGCCAGTTGCACTTCAATTAATTGTAAGACCGCTTCCTGCATAGCGTTGCTCATATTGAAGTTGACGCACAATTGACCAGGCCCAATTTCCCGTACGCCAGACTCATCATCGCTTAAAAGCAAGCCAGAGGCAGTAAGATTAGACGGATTATCCGTTAAAAAGATATCATAATCTTGACTAATTAATCTTTCATCGGGTGTGATACAGGTTGCACCCCAATTTTCTAACTGGCGAGTGACAATATTCCGAATTTCTGCCGAAGTAACATCCACCATTATGCAGACATCATCCAGTAATCGTTCTTCTTCCTCTTCAACTTCCGGGTCAGCTGTGAGCATTTTGATATGCACAGAGTAGCGTGTACCAAGCCCATCCCGCGTTTTGATGTTTAAATGACCGCCCAGTTTACGTGCCAGTTGATCGCTCAGCCAGAATGCCAGCGGGTCCGCCTTGCCATAGCGATCGTTTTGGGTCCGGTTGATAAACGGGAAGTGCAAATTATCCATTTCATGAATGCTTACGCCTTCACCGGTGTCCAGAATGCGGAAAGTCAGGCGGTCTTCGGAGGACTCATCCTGATCAACCTCAAGGGTGATTTTTCCCAATTGTGTTGAGGTCACGGCATATTGCATCAATAGCAGCAAAATACGGCGTAAGGCATCGCGATCGCCACGGCGCATATCGTGTGCTTTCAGATGATTGTTAATCAGCAGTTGCAGTCCTTTACGCTTGATGGCGGGCAACACTGAAGGCACGACTTCATCAATCAAATCCTGCACGGAAAACAGCACCGTCTCGCTTTTCCAGCTATCGTCCGCAAGCATGTTCGCTAACTGTATTTCATCGATCAGACGCACCAGTACATCTGCCTGATTCGCCAGTTGTTTGCTTTCCGGGGCGTTGAGTTTAGCTGCACTCTCCGCCAGGGACTGTGCGGGTTCTTTCAGCGCATCACCAATGTTTTTCATAAAGGCCATCCGTCCTTGCTGGTTTTTCTCATACAGACGCTGCGCCTGCTTGAGTTTCTTGTTTACCAGCACTTCGCGATCCTGATCGCGAATAATGAAAATTTGTGTGCGCGGCGCAACCTGGCTGCGGAACATGCGGATTTCATATAGCTCGTTATTGATCGTCGCCTGAATAATCCCCTGATGCTGTTCCGCCATGGTGGTGATGTTTTGCAGATTCAAATGCGGCAGCAAATGATCGGCAATTTTGTTACTTATGACTGTGCGGTTCGATTCCTGATCGTGAACCAGCAGGCCGAGCGGCAGCAGTGAGACTATCTCTTCATTAATTGCCCGTAAAATGCGCAATTCGTTATTGACCGCCGTGCTGGGGACGCTTTCTGTACTGCGGCTGGAGAAATGGCGGAATGTGGTATAGCCAAATAACGCCAGCGCCAGCAAACCGATGTTCAGCAGCAGTGGCAGCAGAATGTTTTGCAACGTATCCAGCAATAAGGTGCCATAAGGAACCTGCCAGACCAGGCGCATATCGGTAGAGTTGAGTGCCGAGGAGATTTCAATCTTCGTACTGTTAAAGTGGATACTGACGCTATCCGTCCCTTCTTTCTCATTTTCATTGTTTCCCGTTGCCGTCGCGTCTGGCTCAAGGCGGAAACTGTCCAGCGGCATACCCGGTGGGATCAAATCATTAATCGGCAGATCAAAAGCAACGACCGTTGCCAGATGTCCCGGCTGGTTGAACGTGGTACGCAAGGTAAAGTAATGACCGTTCTGCCAGGCCAGGCGGCGCAGGTTAGAAAAACTTTCGCGTTCATCGAGCGCGTTGGCCTGTTGCAACATCTCTGCGCGACGTGAATCAACAATGTCGCTGACGGTCGATTCTTTAAATCCGGAGGTGAGATCTTTGAGGGGCAGGGTCGAGATCAGTACCAGACTGTTATCCTGACCATTCAGGTAATACATCGACCACGGTATATTTTCTGCGCCCCATAACGTGTCCAGATAGGTGGACATCCGTTGAGTCATCTCAAGCGTTGAGTTGTCGTGAGAGCCAAAGATTAAGGCTTCCGTTTTGCGGCGCGGTTTTTCCAGATAGTAGACATCCTGTTTCAGGCGCGTCTCTTGTAAACCTTCGCCGGAGGAGGGTGAGGTCGTCGCGGCAATGTTGTCGTAGATCTGCCAGGTCACGTAACGCCAGGTATCGACGCGCTTTTGGATTGCGTGGGTAATGTCGACAATCTGGTAACTTTTATCTTTCAGCCAGGCGTTAACGGCGCTTTGCACCATTACACCCATCGTCACCAGTAACACAATGATCAACAGTAAAAAGAAGCGGGTAATGCTCCCCGGTAGGAGTGAAAAGCGGGTCGTGGCCGTTGTCTCTTTCTGACGCATTCGTGTTTATGACCTGTTAAAACTTCGCGAAGTGATAGGGCAGTATAAAGGGTACAGTGTGAAATTCCAGACTCTTACCTGATTGATGATTCTCTATTCTCCCGTGATATTTATCATCCTGCATTGGGGGAAATAGATGTACAAGCGCCATTTTGCTGTACAAATAACCTACAAAAAGCCTAACGAAATTAATTGCAAATAAACGAAGATTGCTGGAAATTATGCTGATGTTAATTATTTGTGAAATAGTTAACAAGCGTTATAGTTTTTCTGTGGTAGCACAGAATAATGAAAAGTGTGTAAAGAAGGGTAAAAAAAAACCGGATGCGAGGCATCCGGTTGAAATAGGGGTAAACAGACATTCAGAAATGAATGACGGTAATAAATAAAGTTAATGATGATAGCGGGAGATATTCTAGTTGCGAGTGAAGGTTTTGTTTTGACATTCAGTGCTGTCAAATACTTAAGAATAAGTTATTGATTTTAACCTTGAATTATTATTGCTTGATGTTAGGTGCTTATTTCGCCATTCCGCAATAATCTTAAAAAGTTCCCTTGTATTTACATTATGAAACATCTATAGCGATAAATGAAACATCTTAAAAGTTTTAGTATCATATTCGTGTTGGATTATTCTGCATTTTTGGGGAGAATGGACTTGCCGACTGATTAATGAGGGTTAATCAGTATGCAGTGGCATAAAAAAGCAAATAAAGGCATATAACAGAGGGTTAATAACATGAAAGTTAAAGTACTGTCCCTCCTGGTCCCAGCTCTGCTGGTAGCAGGCGCAGCAAACGCTGCTGAAGTTTACAACAAAGACGGCAACAAATTAGATCTGTACGGTAAAGTAGACGGCCTGCACTATTTCTCTGACGACAAGTCTGTAGATGGCGACCAGACCTACATGCGTCTTGGCTTCAAAGGTGAAACTCAGGTTACTGACCAGCTGACCGGTTACGGCCAGTGGGAATATCAGATCCAGGGCAACAGCGCTGAAAACGAAAACAACTCCTGGACCCGTGTGGCATTCGCTGGTCTGAAATTCCAGGACGTTGGTTCTTTCGACTACGGTCGTAACTACGGCGTTGTATATGACGTAACTTCCTGGACCGACGTACTGCCAGAATTCGGTGGCGACACTTACGGTTCTGACAACTTCATGCAGCAGCGTGGTAACGGCTTCGCGACCTACCGTAACACTGACTTCTTCGGTCTGGTTGACGGCCTGAACTTTGCTGTTCAGTACCAGGGTAAAAACGGTAGCGTAGATGGCGAAGGCATGACCAACAACGGTCGTGGTGCTCTGCGTCAGAACGGCGACGGCGTTGGCGGTTCTATCACTTATGATTACGAAGGCTTCGGTATCGGTGCTGCAGTGTCCAGCTCCAAACGTACTGACGCTCAGAATGGTACCTATGTAAGCGACAATAATGTGGTCCGTAACTACATCGGTACTGGCGACCGTGCTGAAACCTACACTGGCGGTCTGAAATACGACGCTAACAACATCTACCTGGCTGCTCAGTACACCCAGACCTACAACGCAACTCGCGTAGGTTCCCTGGGTTGGGCGAACAAAGCACAGAACTTCGAAGCTGTTGCTCAGTACCAGTTCGACTTCGGTCTGCGTCCGTCCCTGGCTTACCTGCAGTCTAAAGGTAAAAACCTGGGTGTCATCAATGGTCGTAACTACGACGACGAAGATATCCTGAAATATGTTGATGTTGGTGCTACTTACTACTTCAACAAAAACATGTCCACCTATGTTGACTACAAAATCAACCTGCTGGACGACAACCAGTTCACTCGTGACGCTGGCATCAACACTGATAACATCGTAGCTCTGGGTCTGGTTTACCAGTTCTAATCTCGATTGATATCGAACAAAGGGCCTGCGGGCCCTTTTTTCATTGTTTTCAGCGTACAAACACAGTTTTTTGGTGTACTCTTGCGACCGTTCGCATGAGGATAATCACGTATGGAAATAAGCTTTACCCGCGTGGCACTGCTGGCTGCCACGCTCTTCTTTGTTGGTTGCGATCAAAAACCACAACCCGCCAAAACCCACGCTATTGAAGTTACCGTTCTCGAAGGCAAAACCATGGGTACCTTCTGGCGTGCCAGCATTCCGGGCATTGACGCCAAACGCAGTGCCGAACTTAAAGAAAAGATTCAGACCCAGCTGGACGCTGACGATCAGCTGCTTTCGACCTATAAAAAAGATTCCGCGCTGATGCGCTTTAACGACTCGCAAAGTTTGTCGCCGTGGCCGGTAAGTGAAGCGATGGCCGATATCGTCACCACCTCGCTGCGCATTGGCGCAAGGACCGATGGTGCGATGGATATAACCGTCGGGCCGCTGGTGAATCTGTGGGGCTTTGGCCCGGAACAACAACCGGTTCAAATTCCGAGCCAGGAACAGATCGATGCGATGAAAGCCAAAACCGGCTTACAGCACCTGACGGTCATTAATCAGTCGCATCAGCAATATCTGCAAAAAGACCTGCCGGATTTATATGTCGATCTCTCCACCGTCGGCGAAGGCTATGCGGCGGATCATCTGGCACGCTTGATGGAGCAGGAAGGGATTTCCCGCTATCTGGTGTCGGTGGGCGGCGCGCTGAACAGCCGTGGTATGAACGGTGAAGGCCAGCCGTGGCGGGTAGCGATTCAAAAACCAACTGATAAAGAAAACGCGGTTCAGGCCGTGGTGGATATCAACGGTCATGGCATTAGCACCTCTGGCAGCTACCGTAACTATTACGAACTGGACGGCAAACGTCTTTCCCATGTTATCGATCCGCAAACCGGGCGTCCCATCGAACACAATCTGGTATCCGTGACGGTGATTGCCCCGACGGCGCTGGAAGCCGACGCCTGGGATACTGGCTTAATGGTACTCGGGCCGGAGAAAGCCAAAGAGGTTGTTCGCCGGGAAGGGCTGGCGGTTTATATGATCACCAAAGAGGGCGATAGCTTTAAAACCTGGATGTCGCCGCAGTTTAAAAGCTTCCTTATCAGCGAAAAAAATTAAAGCGCAAGATTGTTGGTTTTTGTGCGATGGTGACCGGGAAGACTAAAGGCTATCCTTAACCAGGGAGCTGATTATGAAAAACGCCACATGCTTAACTGACGATCAACGCTGGCAATCTGTCTTAGCCCGCGACCCGAACGCCGACGGTGAATTCGTTTTCGCCGTGCGCACCACGGGTATCTTTTGCCGTCCGTCTTGCCGAGCCAGACATGCCTTGCGGGAAAATGTCTCCTTCTACGCAAATGCCAGCGAGGCACTCGCCGCCGGATTTCGCCCCTGCAAACGTTGTCAGCCAGACAAAGCCAATCCCCGGCAACATCGCCTTGATAAAATTACCCACGCCTGCCGACTGCTGGAACAGGAAACGCCTGTAACGCTGGAAGCCTTAGCCGACCAGGTGGCGATGAGTCCGTTCCATCTGCATCGGTTGTTTAAAGCGACTACCGGAATGACGCCTAAAGCCTGGCAACAGGCCTGGCGCGCTCGCCGTTTGCGCGAATCGCTGGCGAAAGGGGAGAGCGTGACGACGTCCATTCTTAACGCCGGATTCCCCGACAGCAGCAGTTACTACCGCAAAGCCGACGAAACGCTGGGCATGACGGCTAAACAATTCCGTCATGGTGGCGAAAATCTGGCGGTGCGTTACGCGCTGGCTGATTGTGAGCTGGGCCGTTGCCTGGTGGCAGAAAGCGAGCGGGGGATTTGCGCGATATTGCTGGGCGATGATGACGCGACGCTAATCAGCGAGTTGCAGCAGATGTTTCCCGCTGCCGACAACGCGCCTGCCGATCTGACGTTTCAGCAACATGTGCGTGAAGTGATCGCCAGCCTCAATCAACGCGATACGCCGCTGACGTTACCGCTGGATATTCGCGGCACTGCTTTTCAGCAACAAGTCTGGCAGGCACTGCGCACGATACCTTGTGGTGAAACCGTCAGTTATCAGCAACTGGCGAACGCCATCGGCAAACCGAAAGCGGTACGGGCCGTTGCCAGCGCCTGTGCAGCCAACAAGCTCGCTATCGTAATACCCTGTCATCGGGTAGTCCGTGGTGATGGCACACTTTCCGGTTACCGCTGGGGCGTGTCGCGCAAAGCGCAACTGCTGCGCCGTGAAGCTGAAAATGAGGAGAGGTAATGTTGGATCTGTTTGCCGATGCTGAACCGTGGCAAGAACCACTGGCGGCTGGAGCGGTGATTTTGCACCGTTTTGCTTTTAACGCTGCGGAGCAACTGATCCGCGATATTAATGACGTTGCCAGCCAGTCGCCGTTTCGCCAGATGGTCACTCCAGGCGGATATACCATGTCGGTGGCGATGACCAACTGTGGGCATCTGGGCTGGACGACCAATCGGCAAGGTTATCTCTATTCGCCCATTGATCCGCAAACAAATAAACCGTGGCCCGCCATGCCGCAGAGTTTTCATAATTTATGTCAACGTGCGGCGACGGCGGCTGGCTATCCAGATTTCCAACCTGATGCTTGCCTCATCAATCGCTATGCCCCGGGCGCGAAACTGTCGCTGCATCAGGATAAAGACGAACCGGATCTGCGTGCGCCAATAGTTTCTGTTTCTCTGGGCTTACCCGCGATTTTTCAATTTGGTGGCCTGAAACGAAATGATCCGCTCAAACGTTTATTGCTGGAACATGGCGATGTGGTGGTATGGGGCGGTGAATCGCGGCTGTTTTATCACGGCATTCAACCGTTGAAAGCGGGCTTTCATCCACTCACCGCCGACTGCCGCTACAACCTGACATTCCGTCAGGCAGGTAAAAAAGAATAAAAATAAGAATTATTATTGCTGTGCGCGCGGAGATGTTTAAACTGCGGGCTGTAATTCATTGTCCGGGTTTTCTGCATGGAACTTCTTGTACTTGTCTGGCGGCAGTATCGCTGGCCATTTATCAGTGTGATGGCGCTAAGCCTCGCCAGTGCAGCATTAGGCATTGGCTTAATTGCTTTTATCAATCAGCGCCTTATCGAAACGGCGGATACCAGTCTGCTGGTATTGCCGGAGTTTCTCGGTTTATTGCTGCTGCTAATGGCGGTGACGCTAGGTTCGCAACTGGCGCTCACCACTCTGGGGCATCATTTCGTTTACCGACTGCGTAGCGAATTTATCAAGCGGATTCTGGATACTCACGTCGAGCGTATCGAACAACTCGGTAGCGCCTCGTTGCTGGCGGGGTTAACCAGCGATGTGCGCAATATCACTATTGCGTTTGTTCGTCTGCCAGAACTGGTGCAGGGGATCATTCTCACTATCGGTTCGGCGGCGTATCTGTGGATGCTGTCGGGCAAGATGTTGCTGGTAACGGCTATCTGGATGGCGGTCACCATCTGGGGCGGTTTTGTACTGGTGGCGCGGGTTTACAAACATATGGCGACCCTGCGTGAAACCGAAGACAAGCTGTACACGGATTTTCAAACCGTACTCGAAGGGCGCAAAGAGCTGACTCTGAACCGTGAACGCGCCGAGTATGTGTTTAACAACCTCTACATTCCTGATGCGCAAGAGTATCGCCATCATATTATCCGCGCAGACACCTTCCATCTTAGTGCTGTGAACTGGTCAAACATCATGATGCTGGGCGCAATCGGTCTGGTGTTCTGGATGGCGAACAGTCTCGGTTGGGCTGATACCAACGTTGCCGCGACCTATTCGTTAACGCTGTTATTTCTGCGTACGCCGCTGCTTTCGGCGGTTGGTGCGTTGCCGACGCTGCTGACGGCGCAGGTGGCGTTTAACAAGCTGAATAAATTCGCACTCGCGCCTTTCAAAGCAGAGTTTCCGCGTCCGCAGACGTTTCCCAACTGGCAAACGCTGGAGCTGCGCAATGTTACGTTTGCTTATCAGGATAACGCGTTTTCCGTTGGGCCGATTAACCTCACCATTAAACGTGGCGAACTGCTGTTTCTGATTGGCGGCAACGGTAGCGGAAAATCGACACTGGCGATGTTGCTGACGGGCTTGTATCAACCACAAAGCGGCGAAATTTTGCTGGATGGCAAACCTGTCAGCGGCGAACAACCGGAAGATTATCGCAAACTGTTTTCGGCAGTGTTTACCGATGTCTGGTTGTTTGATCAACTGCTGGGGCCGGAGGGGAAACCTGCTAACCCGCAACTGGTTGAGAAGTGGCTGGCGCAGCTGAAAATGGCTCATAAGCTTGAGTTAAGCAACGGGCGTATTGTTAACCTGAAGTTATCAAAAGGGCAGAAAAAACGCGTCGCGCTGTTGCTGGCGCTGGCAGAAGAACGCGATATTATCCTGTTGGATGAATGGGCGGCGGATCAGGACCCACACTTCCGTCGTGAGTTTTATCAGGTGCTGCTGCCGCTGATGCAGGAGATGGGTAAAACGATTTTCGCCATCAGTCATGATGATCATTACTTTATCCACGCTGACCGCCTGCTGGAAATGCGCAACGGGCTACTTAGCGAGCTGACAGGTGAAGAGCGCGATGCTGCTTCGCGTGATGCCGTTGCCCGGACGGCGTAATATTTCGACGCTGACCTGGCGGACTGCTGCCGCCAGGTCAATATTCTAAAAAACCCTTCGTTTCTAATAACCCTATAATTAATCAATGAAATTATAATGTTTCTAAAATTGGAATATAATTTATAAACATTATTTAAATGTTGTTACTTAAGTGTTACCGTTGATGCCGCGCAAATCTCACCTGCAATAAAGCGACTAAAAGTAAGGCATTAACAAGATGAAAAAAGTGACTGCCATGCTCTTCTCGATGGCCGTGGGGCTTAATGCCGTTTCGATGACGGCAAAAGCGAAAGCGTCCGAGGAGCAGGAAACTGATGTACTGTTGATTGGCGGCGGCATTATGAGCGCCACGTTGGGGACCTATTTACGCGAGCTGGAGCCTGAATGGTCGATGACCATGGTGGAGCGCCTGGAGGGTGTCGCGCAGGAGAGTTCGAACGGCTGGAACAACGCCGGAACCGGGCATTCTGCACTGATGGAACTCAATTACACCCCGCAAAACGCCGATGGCAGCATCAGTATTGAAAAAGCAGTCGCCATTAACGAAGCATTTCAGATTTCCCGCCAGTTCTGGGCGCACCAGGTCGAGCGCGGTGTACTGCGTACTCCGCGTTCATTTATCAATACCGTTCCGCACATGAGTTTTGTCTGGGGCGAGGATAACGTCAATTTCCTGCGCGCCCGTTACGCCGCATTGCAACAAAGCTCGCTGTTTCGTGGCATGCGTTACTCTGAAGATCACGCGCAGATCAAAGAGTGGGCACCGTTAGTGATGGAAGGGCGCGATCCGCAACAGAAAGTAGCAGCAACACGCACAGAAATTGGCACTGATGTGAACTATGGCGAGATCACCCGCCAGTTGATCGCCTCCTTACAGAAGAAATCTAACTTCTCGCTGCAACTCAGCAGCGAAGTCCGCGCCCTAAAGCGTAATGACGATAATAGCTGGACCGTCACCGTTGCCGATCTGAAAAACGGCACTGCACAGAACATCCGCGCCAAATTTGTCTTTATCGGCGCGGGCGGTGCGGCACTGAAACTGTTACAGGAATCGGGGATTCCGGAGGCGAAAGACTACGCCGGTTTCCCGGTGGGCGGACAGTTCCTTGTTTCGGAAAACCCGGACGTGGTTAATCACCATCTGGCGAAGGTTTACGGTAAAGCATCCGTTGGCGCGCCACCGATGTCGGTTCCGCATATCGATACCCGTGTTCTGGACGGTAAACGCGTCGTGCTGTTTGGGCCATTTGCCACCTTCTCAACCAAATTCCTCAAAAACGGTTCATTGTGGGATCTGCTGAGTTCCACCACCACCTCAAACGTGATGCCGATGATGCACGTTGGGCTGGATAATTTCGATCTGGTGAAATATCTGGTGAGTCAGGTGATGTTGAGTGAAGAGGATCGTTTTGAAGCGTTGAAAGAGTACTATCCGCAGGCGAAAAAAGAGGACTGGCGTTTGTGGCAAGCGGGGCAGCGCGTGCAGATTATCAAGCGTGATGCCGAGAAAGGTGGCGTACTGCGTCTGGGTACCGAAGTGGTCAGCGACCAACAAGGGACTATTGCCGCGCTGCTGGGGGCATCGCCAGGGGCGTCAACCGCCGCGCCGATTATGTTGAATCTGCTGGAAAAAGTATTTGGCGATCGCGTTTCCAGCCCGCAATGGCAGGCTACGTTGAAAGCGATCGTTCCGTCTTATGGACGCAAGCTGAATGGTGATGTGGCGGCAACAGAACGCGAGTTGCAGTACACCAGCGAAGTGCTGGGGCTGAAATACGACAAGCCGCAGGTGGCGGACAGTACGCCAAAACCGCAGTTGAAGCCGCAAACCGTTCAAAAAGAAGTCGCGGATATTGCGTTGTAATGATGTGCCACATCCGGCATGGTATGCCGGATGTGGCGTATGCTGATAAGACGCGTCAGCGTCGCATCAGTCAACCGGCTTGGGCGTTAGATGTCGGATGCGGCGTGACCGCCTTATCCGACCTACGGGGTGCCGCACTTCACGGCAGTTTAGCGGACTACCGCGTTGTCAATTTTCTCTTCCGCCTTCCAGATGCGGTATTTCACATCTACATTGTCTGGCGTATACACCACGATCGGCAGCTTGCTGTTGTAACGCAGCATTCCAGCATCGCCCAGATACGCGGTGACAAATTTCTTCTCTTTCTTGCCATCCGGGCAGGCCATCATCGTGGAAACCGGCGAGCTAACTTTATCAAAGACGTAATAATCATAGCCCCAGCCTTCCAGCGTTTTGCTTTCCAGCTTCCCGCCGAGACGATGCAAATTGCAATCGACTTCCAGCGTCTGACCGATTAACAGTTCTACTTTCAGGGTAGATTCATCTTCTTGCGGGGTTAACTGAATCACCTGACGCTTCATGCCTTTTTCAGCTTGCGGATAAGGCGCGATTTTTTCCAGTGGCTGGACGCTCTCTGCCGCCCAGGCGGAAGTGGTAGCGAAAGCGGCAAACAATACTGCAGGTAGAATGGTCTTCATTGTTGTATTCCCTTCGTCATTTATAGGTTTTCACCGATGATGTCGCTGAAGGTTAACATATTCATCAGATTTATTAATTTGCTTTATGAATAACTAAAAGAACATTCAGACAATTTTACCTTCTCTTTTAGTGTTAAATTCTGAGGAGTGGTAAAGCCTTGAGAAATATCTCTGGCGAATTAATCGCTATATAAATATGTTTATAACCATTTGAAATGTGAGCAAAAGCCCGTTTTTGCCACTCTTCCCACCACTCTTTTGATCCTGCAACAGGTTTTACCCCGATCGGGGTATGCATCTTTGACACATCCTTTAATATCTTAGCGGCTATAAAAATGGCTTATTAATTATGCGGTTTATTTGGTCGCTCTCAATTTTCAGAGCGTATTAATGATGGAAGGTCAATGTGAAGATTGATGCATCCCGTCGGGGCATACTCACTGGTCACTGGCGCAAAGCCAGTAACGGTATCCGTCCGCCCTGGTCCGGTGATGAATCTCATTTTCTGACCCATTGCACCCGCTGTGACGCCTGTATTAATGCTTGTGAAAACAACATTCTGCAACGCGGCGCGGGGGGCTATCCGAGCGTTAATTTCAAAAATAACGAGTGCAGCTTCTGTTATGCCTGCGCGCAAGCTTGCCCCGAATCGCTATTTTCTCCGCGCCACACCAGGGCCTGGGATTTGCAGTTCACCATTGGGGACGCGTGCCTGGCATATCAGTCAGTTGAATGCCGCCGCTGTCAGGATAGCTGTGAGCCAATGGCAATTATCTTTCGCCCGACGCTCTCCGGGATCTACCAGCCGCAACTTAATAGCCAACTTTGCAACGGATGTGGTGCATGTGCAGCCAGCTGTCCGGTATCAGCCATAACTGCGGAGTATCTCCATGCACACTAACTGGCAAGTTTGCAGCCTGGTCGTGCAGGCCAAAAGCGAACGAATTTCAGACATCAGCACCCAACTGAACGCCTTTCCCGGCTGTGAAGTCGCTGTCAGCGACGCGCCGAGCGGTCAGTTGATTGTGGTGGTGGAAGCAGAAGACAGCGAAACGCTGATCCAAACCATTGAGTCAGTACGCAACGTAGAGGGCGTGCTGGCGGTGTCGCTGGTTTATCACCAGCAGGAAGAGCAAGGTGAGGAAACACCATGAAACTCAGTCGTCGTAGCTTTATGAAAGCTAACGCCGTTGCGGCCGCTGCGGCGGCTGCCGGTCTCAGCGTGCCGGGCGTTGCCCGCGCCGTTGTTGGTCAGCAGGAAGCCATTAAATGGGATAAAGCACCATGCCGTTTCTGCGGTACTGGTTGTGGCGTTCTGGTCGGAACGCAGCAGGGGCGTGTGGTGGCCTGTCAGGGCGACCCGGACGCACCGGTTAACCGTGGTCTGAACTGCATTAAGGGCTATTTCCTGCCCAAAATCATGTACGGTAAAGACCGTTTGACGCAGCCGCTTCTGCGTATGAAAAACGGTAAATATGACAAAGAAGGCGAGTTCACCCCAATCACCTGGGATCAAGCCTTCGATGTGATGGAAGAAAAATTCAAAACTGCCCTGAAAGAAAAAGGGCCGGAATCGATCGGTATGTTCGGTTCTGGTCAGTGGACTATCTGGGAAGGTTATGCCGCGTCCAAGCTGTTCAAAGCGGGCTTCCGTTCGAACAACATCGACCCGAACGCGCGTCACTGTATGGCGTCGGCGGTAGTTGGCTTTATGCGTACCTTTGGTATGGATGAGCCGATGGGCTGCTATGACGACATCGAACAGGCTGACGCGTTTGTGCTGTGGGGCGCTAACATGGCGGAGATGCACCCGATTCTCTGGTCGCGCATCACCAACCGTCGTCTCTCTAACCAGAACGTCACCGTGGCGGTGCTTTCTACCTACCAGCATCGTAGCTTCGAGCTGGCGGATAACGGCATCATCTTTACGCCACAGTCTGACCTGGTGATCCTGAACTACATCGCCAACTATATCATTCAAAACAACGCGATAAATCAGGACTTCTTTAGCAAACACGTTAACCTGCGCAAAGGGGCGACGGACATCGGCTACGGTTTACGTCCGACCCATCCGCTGGAAAAAGCAGCGAAGAATCCGGGTTCTGACGCCTCCGAACCGATGAGCTTTGAAGATTACAAAGCCTTCGTTGCTGAATATACGCTGGAAAAAACCGCCGAAATGACCGGCGTGCCGAAAGACCAGTTAGAACAACTGGCGCAGCTGTATGCCGATCCGAACAAGAAAGTCATCTCCTACTGGACGATGGGCTTCAACCAGCATACCCGTGGTGTGTGGGCCAACAACCTGGTCTACAACCTGCACCTGCTGACTGGCAAAATTTCTCAGCCGGGTTGCGGTCCGTTCTCCCTGACCGGGCAGCCTTCCGCGTGTGGTACTGCGCGAGAAGTGGGCACCTTTGCTCACCGTCTGCCTGCGGACATGGTGGTGACCAATGAGAAACACCGTGATATCTGCGAGAAGAAGTGGAATATCCCGAGCGGCACCATTCCGGCGAAAATCGGCCTGCACGCGGTGGCACAGGACCGTGCGCTGAAAGACGGCAAACTGAATGTTTACTGGACCATGTGTACCAACAACATGCAAGCCGGGCCGAACATTAATGAAGAGCGTATGCCGGGCTGGCGCGATCCGCGCAACTTTATCATCGTTTCCGATCCGTATCCGACAGTTAGTGCGCTGGCAGCCGACTTGATCCTGCCGACCGCAATGTGGGTAGAAAAAGAGGGTGCTTACGGTAACGCCGAACGCCGTACTCAATTTTGGCGTCAGCAGGTACAGGCACCGGGCGAAGCGAAATCGGATCTCTGGCAGTTAGTTCAGTTCTCCCGCCGCTTCAAAACTGAAGAAGTGTGGCCGGAAGAGTTGCTGGCGAAGAAACCGGAACTGCGTGGCAAAACGCTGTATGAGGTTCTGTATGCCACCCCGGAAGTGAGCAAATTCCCGGTATCCGAACTGGCAGAAGATCAGTTGAACGATGAATCCCGCGAGCTGGGCTTCTATCTGCAAAAAGGGCTGTTCGAAGAGTATGCATGGTTTGGTCGCGGTCACGGTCACGATCTCGCGCCGTTCGATGACTACCACAAAGCGCGCGGTCTGCGCTGGCCGGTGGTGAACGGTAAAGAAACGCAGTGGCGTTATAGCGAAGGTAACGACCCATACGTGAAAGCGGGCGAAGGCTACAAGTTCTACGGTAAACCGGATGGCAAAGCGGTGATCTTCGCACTGCCGTTCGAACCGGCGGCGGAAGCACCGGATGAAGAGTACGATCTGTGGCTCTCTACCGGGCGTGTCCTGGAGCACTGGCACACCGGCAGTATGACTCGCCGTGTACCGGAACTGCACCGTGCCTTCCCGGAAGCGGTCCTGTTTATTCATCCGCTGGATGCGAAAGCGCGCGATCTGCGTCGTGGCGACAAAGTGAAAGTGGTTTCTCGCCGTGGCGAAGTCATCTCGATTGTTGAAACGCGCGGTCGTAACCGTCCGCCGCAGGGCCTGGTGTATATGCCGTTCTTCGACGCCGCACAGCTGGTTAACAAACTGACGCTGGATGCGACCGATCCGCTCTCGAAAGAGACGGACTTCAAGAAGTGTGCGGTCAAACTGGAGAAGGTGTAAGCCATTATGTCCCGGTCAGCGAAACCTCAAAATGGTCGCCGCCGCTTTCTGCGCGATGTCGTTCGCACAGCTGGCGGGCTGGCTGCCGTGGGTGTGGCGCTGGGGTTACAACAGCAAACCGCACGTGCATCTGGCGTGCGGTTGCGCCCGCCCGGAGCCATAAACGAGAACGCCTTTGCCAGTGCCTGCGTACGTTGCGGTCAGTGTGTTCAGGCTTGCCCTTACGACACCTTAAAACTGGCGACACTGGCCTCTGGCCTGTCGGCAGGTACGCCGTACTTTGTCGCGCGGGATATTCCTTGCGAAATGTGTGAGGACATTCCGTGCGCCAAAGTGTGCCCGAGCGGTGCGCTGGATCGAGAGATCGAATCGATCGACGACGCGCGGATGGGGCTGGCGGTGCTGGTGGATCAGGAGAACTGCCTCAACTTTCAGGGGCTGCGCTGCGATGTTTGCTATCGCGAATGCCCGAAAATTGATGAGGCAATCACCCTGGAGCTGGAGCGTAACACGCGTACCGGTAAGCACGCTCGTTTTCTGCCGACGGTTCACAGCGACGCCTGTACCGGCTGCGGTAAGTGCGAAAAAGTGTGCGTGCTGGAACAACCCGCAATCAAGGTGTTACCGCTGTCACTGGCGAAAGGGGAGTTAGGTCACCATTACCGCTTCGGCTGGCTGGAGGGGAACAATGGCAAATCGTAAACGTGACGCCGGGCGCGAGGCGCTGGAGAAAAAAGGCTGGTGGCGCAGTCACCGTTGGTTAGTGTTACGTCGCCTTTGTCAGTTCTTCGTGCTGGGGATGTTTTTGAGCGGTCCGTGGTTTGGTGTGTGGATCTTGCACGGCAACTACAGCAGTAGCCTGTTATTCGACACCGTTCCGCTGACCGATCCGCTGATGACGCTGCAAAGCCTTGCCAGCGGTCATCTGCCTGCCACGGTAGCGCTGACTGGTGCGGTGATTATCACCGTGCTCTACGCACTGGCAGGAAAGCGATTATTTTGCAGCTGGGTCTGCCCGCTGAACCCGATTACCGACTTAGCAAATTGGTTACGCAGACGATTTGACCTCAATCAGTCTGCGACGATCCCTCGCCACATTCGCTACGTGCTGTTGGTGATCATTCTGGTGGGTTCGGCCTTAACCGGCACGCTCATCTGGGAATGGATCAACCCCGTTTCCCTGATGGGGCGCAGCCTGGTAATGGGCTTCGGCAGCGGCGCGCTGCTTATTCTCGCGCTGTTTTTATTTGATCTACTGGTCGTTGAACACGGCTGGTGCGGGCACATTTGTCCGGTTGGTGCACTGTATGGCGTGCTGGGTAGTAAAGGTGTGATTACCGTTGCGGCCACCGATCGGCAGAAATGTAACCGCTGTATGGATTGTTTTCATGTTTGCCCGGAACCGCATGTGCTACGTGCCCCGGTGCTGGATGAACAAAGCCCGGTGCAGGTCACCAGCCGCGATTGCATGACGTGCGGTCGCTGCGTGGATGTCTGTTCTGAGGATGTTTTTACAATAACTACACGATGGAGTTCGGGAGCGAAATCATGAAAAGCCATGACCTGAAGAAAGCGCTGTGTCAATGGACGGCGATGCTGGCCCTGGTGGTGAGCGGCGCGGTTTGGGCGGCTAATGGCGTCGATTTTAGCCAGTCGCCGGAAGTATCCGGGACGCAGGAAGGGGCCATTCGGATGCCAAAAGAGCAGGATCGGATGCCGCTGAACTATGTGAATCAGCCGCCAATGATCCCGCATAGCGTTGAAGGTTATCAGGTAACGACCAATACCAACCGCTGCTTGCAGTGCCACGGTGTCGAAAGCTATCGCACCACTGGCGCACCGCGCATCAGTCCGACTCACTTTATGGACAGCGACGGCAAAGTGGGCGCGGAAGTGGCTCCACGTCGTTACTTCTGTCTGCAATGCCACGTGCCGCAGGCTGATACCGCGCCAATCGTGGGGAATACCTTTACCCCGTCAAAAGGTTACGGGAAATAAGAGGTTATTATGGGAAATTCTGACCTTAAGCCTGGTCTGATTAAGCGCCTGTGGAAATGGTGGCGTACCCCCAGCCGTCTGGCACTGGGGACGCTGCTGTTGATCGGCTTTGTTGGCGGTATCGTCTTCTGGGGCGGCTTTAACACCGGGATGGAAAAAGCTAACACTGAAGAGTTTTGCATTAGCTGCCACGAAATGCGTAACACGGTGTATCAGGAATACATGGATTCTGTGCACTACAACAACCGTAGCGGCGTCCGTGCGACCTGTCCGGATTGTCACGTTCCACACGAGTTTGTGCCGAAGATGATACGCAAGCTCAAAGCAAGTAAAGAGCTGTATGGTAAAATTTTTGGCGTTATTGACACGCCGCAGAAATTTGAAGCTCATCGCCTGACGATGGCACAGAATGAGTGGCGGCGCATGAAGGACAATAACTCGCAGGAGTGTCGTAACTGTCACAACTTCGAGTATATGGATACAACCGCCCAGAAATCAGTTGCCGCTAAGATGCACGACCAGGCGGTGAAAGATGGGCAAACCTGTATTGATTGCCATAAAGGGATAGCGCACAAGCTGCCCGATATGCGCGAAGTCGAGCCAGGTTTTTAACAGGGTTATTGCGTGGGTATGCTTGAAGCCAGAGAGTTACTTTGCGAGCGGGATGAACGAACCTTATTTAGTGGCTTGTCATTTACGCTGAACGCAGGCGAGTGGGTACAAATCACCGGTAGCAACGGCGCGGGGAAGACAACGCTTCTCCGTTTGCTGACGGGGTTGTCTCGCCCTGACGCAGGCGAGGTTCTCTGGCAAGGGCAGCCCTTGCATCAGGTACGCGACAGCTACCATCAAAACCTGTTATGGATAGGCCATCAGCCGGGGATCAAAACCCGGCTGACGGCGTTAGAAAATCTGCACTTTTATCATCGCGATGGCGATACCGCACAATGTCTGGAAGCCCTGGCGCAGGCCGGGCTTGCCGGATTCGAAGATATTCCGGTAAATCAACTTTCTGCCGGGCAGCAACGCCGCGTCGCTTTAGCACGTCTGTGGTTGACCCGTGCCACGTTGTGGATACTCGACGAACCTTTTACCGCGATTGACGTTAACGGCGTCGATCGTCTGACCCAGCGTATGGCGCAGCATACAGAGCAGGGGGGGATTGTGATTCTGACTACCCACCAGCCGCTCAACGTTGCTGAAAGTAAAATCCGCCGCATTTCACTGACGAAAACGAGGGACGAATAATGTTCTGGCGAATTTTCCGTCTTGAGCTGCGCGTAGCGTTTCGTCATAGCGCCGAAATCGCCAACCCGCTGTGGTTCTTCCTGATTGTTATTACCCTTTTTCCGCTCAGTATCGGTCCGGAGCCGCAACTGCTGGCGCGTATTGCGCCGGGCATTATCTGGGTTGCCGCGCTGCTTTCATCCTTGCTGGCACTCGAGCGACTGTTCCGTGACGATTTGCAGGACGGCAGTCTTGAACAATTGATGTTGTTGCCGTTACCCTTGCCCGCCGTTGTGCTGGCGAAGGTGATGGCACACTGGATGGTAACCGGTCTGCCGTTACTCATCCTTTCGCCCCTGGTAGCAATGCTACTGGGAATGGATGTTTATGGCTGGCAAGTGATGGCGTTAACGCTACTGCTGGGAACCCCTACGCTTGGCTTTCTTGGTGCGCCGGGCGTGGCGCTGACAGTGGGACTTAAGCGCGGTGGTGTGCTGCTCAGCATACTGGTGTTACCGCTGACTATCCCATTACTCATCTTTGCCACCGCCGCGATGGACGCGGCTTCTATGCATTTGCCCGTTGATGGGTATCTGGCAATTTTAGGCGCGTTGCTGGCAGGCACCGCGACATTAAGTCCTTTTGCGACGGCGGCAGCGTTACGAATCAGCATTCAATAACGCTGGATTACTGATTTTTGTTCGAGTCTGGTATCGAAACTATGTGGAAAACACTGCATCAACTGGCGATCCCACCACGGCTGTATCAAATCTGTGGCTGGTTTATACCGTGGCTGGCAATTGCCAGTGTGGTCGTGCTTACCGTCGGCTGGATCTGGGGATTCGGCTTTGCTCCGGCTGATTATCAGCAGGGAAATAGCTACCGCATTATCTACCTGCATGTGCCTGCGGCGATCTGGTCGATGGGCATTTATGCATCAATGGCGGTGGCAGCGTTTATTGGCCTGGTCTGGCAGATGAAAATGGCCAACCTGGCGGTGGCGGCGATGGCCCCGATTGGTGCCGTGTTTACCTTTATTGCCCTGGTTACCGGCTCTGCATGGGGAAAACCGATGTGGGGCACCTGGTGGGTATGGGATGCACGTCTGACTTCTGAACTGGTGCTGCTGTTTCTGTATGTTGGTGTCATTGCCCTGTGGCACGCCTTCGACGACCGTCGTCTGGCGGGCCGTGCGGCAGGTATCCTGGTGCTGATTGGCGTGGTGAACCTGCCGATTATTCATTACTCCGTGGAGTGGTGGAACACCCTGCATCAGGGATCAACGCGGATGCAGCAAAGTATCGATCCGGCGATGCGTTCGCCGCTGCGCTGGTCGATTTTTGGTTTCCTGCTGCTGTCTGCCACGCTGACGCTGATGCGGATGCGTAATTTGATTTTGCTGATGGAAAAACGCCGTCCGTGGGTGAGTGAACTGATACTGAAAAGAGGCCGTAAATGACCCCTGCATTTGCTTCCTGGAATGAATTTTTCGCAATGGGCGGTTACGCCTTTTTTGTCTGGCTGGCGGTGGTGATGACCGTTATTCCGCTGGTGGCTTTGGTCGTGCATTCGGTGATGCAGCATCGCGCAATTCTGCGTGGCGTGGCGCAACAGCGGGCGCGTGAGGCGCGTTTACGTGCTGCGCAACAGCAGGAGGCTGCATGAATATTCGCCGTAAAAACCGCTTGTGGATTGCCTGTGCCGTGCTGGCGGGGCTGGCACTGACTATCGGCCTGGTGTTGTATGCGCTGCGCTCGAATATCGATCTTTTTTATACGCCGGGGGAAATTCTCTACGGCAAGCGTGAAACTCAACAGATGCCGGAAGTCGGTCAGCGTCTGCGCGTTGGCGGGATGGTGATGCCGGGTAGTGTGCAGCGCGATCCCAATTCGCTGAAAGTAACGTTCACCATTTACGACGCTGAAGGTTCAGTAGATGTCTCTTACGAAGGCATTTTGCCGGATCTGTTCCGTGAAGGGCAGGGCGTAGTGGTGCAGGGCGAACTGGAAAAAGGTAATCATATCCTCGCGAAAGAAGTACTGGCGAAACACGATGAAAACTACACGCCGCCAGAAGTCGAGAAAGCGATGGAAGCTAATCACCGTCGCCCGGCGAGTGTTTATAAGGACCCAGCATCATGATGCCAGAAATTGGTAACGGACTGCTGTGCCTGGCGCTAGGAATTGCGCTGTTGCTGTCCGTGTATCCGCTATGGGGCGTGGCGCGCGGGGATGCGCGCATGATGGCTTCTTCGCGCTTGTTTGCATGGCTGCTATTTATGTCTGTGGCTGGCGCATTTCTGGTGCTGGTCAATGCTTTCGTGGTGAATGACTTTACTGTCACCTATGTTGCCAGCAACTCCAATACCCAGCTTCCGGTGTGGTATCGCGTAGCGGCAACCTGGGGTGCGCATGAAGGCTCGCTACTGCTGTGGGTGCTGCTGATGAGCGGCTGGACATTTGCGGTGGCGATTTTTAGTCAGCGTATTCCGCTGGATATTGTGGCCCGTGTACTGGCGATAATGGGGATGGTCAGTGTCGGCTTTTTGCTGTTCATTCTCTTTACCTCTAACCCGTTCTCACGCACGTTGCCGAACTTCCCGATTGAAGGGCGCGATCTTAACCCGCTGTTGCAGGATCCAGGGCTGATCTTCCATCCGCCTCTGCTCTATATGGGGTACGTCGGTTTCTCGGTGGCGTTTGCTTTTGCCATTGCTTCTTTGCTGAGTGGGCGTCTGGACAGCACTTACGCACGCTTTACCCGTCCGTGGACGCTGGCGGCGTGGATCTTCCTGACGCTCGGCATTGTGCTCGGTTCCGCATGGGCCTATTACGAACTCGGCTGGGGCGGCTGGTGGTTCTGGGATCCGGTAGAAAACGCCTCATTTATGCCGTGGCTGGTGGGTACTGCGCTGATGCACTCGCTGGCGGTCACTGAACAGCGTGCCAGCTTCAAAGCGTGGACATTACTGCTGGCAATCAGTGCCTTCTCGCTGTGTCTGCTGGGGACTTTCCTTGTGCGTTCCGGCGTGCTGGTATCGGTACACGCGTTTGCGTCTGATCCGGCGCGCGGTATGTTTATCCTCGCTTTTATGGTGCTGGTGATTGGCGGTTCGCTGCTGCTGTTTGCCGCGCGTGGACACAAAGTTCGCTCACGCGTAAACAATGCGCTGTGGTCGCGGGAATCTCTGCTGTTAGCGAACAACGTTTTGCTGGTCGCCGCAATGCTGGTGGTATTGCTGGGGACGCTGCTGCCGCTGGTGCACAAGCAACTGGGACTGGGCAGCATTTCGATTGGCGAACCGTTCTTCAACACCATGTTTACCTGGCTGATGGTGCCGTTTGCGCTACTGCTGGGTGTCGGTCCTCTGGTGCGCTGGGGGCGCGATCGCCCACGTAAAATCCGCAATTTATTGATTATCGCCTTCATCTCTACGCTGGTGCTGTCTCTGCTGTTGCCGTGGCTGTTCGAAAGCAAAGTTGTGGCGATGACGGTGCTCGGCCTTGCAATGGCCTGCTGGATTGCAGTGCTGGCGATTGCGGAAGCTGCGCTGCGTATTTCACGCGGCACGAAAACCACCTTTAGTTATTGGGGCATGGTGGCGGCTCACCTGGGGCTGGCGGTAACAATTGTTGGTATTGCCTTTAGCCAGAACTATAGCGTTGAGCGTGATGTGCGCATGAAGTCCGGTGATAGCGTCGATATTCATGAATATCGCTTCACCTTCCGTGATGTCAAAGAAGTGACTGGTCCGAACTGGCGTGGCGGTGTGGCGACTATCGGCGTAACGCGAGAGGGTAAACCGGAAACGGTGCTGTATGCGGAAAAACGTTATTACAACACAGCCGGGTCGATGATGACCGAAGCAGCGATTGATGGTGGGATCACGCGTGACCTGTACGCAGCGCTCGGTGAAGAGTTGGAAAACGGCGCGTGGGCTGTGCGTCTTTACTACAAACCGTTTGTTCGCTGGATTTGGGCGGGCGGGCTGATGATGGGGTTGGGCGGGCTGCTGTGCCTGTTTGATCCTCGCTATCGTAAGCGCGTAAGTCCGCAAAAAACTGCGCCGGAGGCTGTATGAAGCGCAAAGTATTGTTAATTCCTTTGATTATCTTCCTGGCGATTGCTGCGGCGTTGCTGTGGCAGCTGGCACGTAATGCCGAAGGGGATGATCCGACCAATCTGGAATCGGCGCTCATTGGCAAGCCGGTGCCGAAGTTTCGCCTCGAATCACTGGACAACCCGGGGCAGTTTTATCAGGCGGATGTGCTGACTCAGGGCAAACCAGTGCTGCTTAACGTCTGGGCGACCTGGTGTCCGACCTGCCGCGCGGAACATCAATATCTGAATCAGCTTTCTGCGCAGGGCATCCGAGTAGTCGGCATGAACTATAAAGACGATCGCCAGAAAGCGATCAGCTGGCTGAAAGAGTTGGGCAATCCTTACGCGTTAAGCCTGTTTGATGGTGACGGCATGTTAGGGCTGGATCTCGGTGTCTATGGTGCGCCAGAAACGTTCCTCATCGACGGCAACGGCATCATTCGCTATCGCCATGCGGGTGATCTCAATCCCCGCGTCTGGGAAGAAGAGATCAAGCCGTTGTGGGAGAAATACAGTAAGGAGGCCGCACAATGAGGTTTTTATTGGGCGTGCTGATGCTGATGATCTCCGGCTCAGCGCTGGCGACCATCGACGTGTTGCAGTTTAAAGATGAAGCACAGGAACAACAGTTTCGTCAGCTTACTGAAGAACTGCGCTGCCCGAAATGCCAGAACAACAGCATTGCTGATTCCAACTCGATGATTGCCACCGACCTGCGCCAGAAAGTGTACGAACTGATGCAGGAAGGTAAAAGTAAGAAAGAGATTGTCGATTATATGGTGGCGCGTTACGGCAACTTCGTCACTTACGACCCGCCGTTAACGCCGCTGACCGTTCTGCTGTGGGTGCTTCCGGTAGTGGCTATTGGCATTGGCGGTTGGGTCATTTACGCCCGTTCGCGGCGTCGGGTACGCGTGGTGCCGGAAGCGTTTCCTGAACAAAGCGTGCCGGAAGGTAAGCGTGCCGGATATGTTGTTTATCTGCCGGGTATTGTGGTGGCATTAATTGTGGCTGGCGTCAGCTACTACCAGACCGGCAATTATCAGCAGGTGAAAATTTGGCAGCAGGCCACGGCTCAGGCGCCGGCGTTATTGGACAGGGCGCTGGATCCGAAAGCTGAGCCGCTCAACGAAGAAGAGATGTCCCGCCTTGCGCTGGGGATGCGTACTCAACTGCAAAAAAATCCGGGAGATATAGAAGGCTGGATTATGTTGGGCCGCGTTGGCATGGCGCTGGGTAACGCCAGTATTGCCACCGATGCATACGCCACTGCGTATCGCCTCGATCCGAAGAACAGCGATGCTGCACTGGGATACGCTGAAGCGTTGACACGTTCATCTGATCCCAACGACAACCGCCTCGGTGGTGAACTGCTACGCCAGTTGGTAAGAACGGACCATAGCAATATCCGTGTGTTAAGCATGTATGCATTTAATGCCTTTGAGCAGCAGCGATTTGGCGAAGCCGTTGCCGCGTGGGAGATGATGTTGAAACTCTTACCTGCCAACGATACTCGCCGTGCGGTGATTGAACGTAGTATCGCGCAGGCGATGCAACACTTATCACCACAGGAGAGTAAATAAGAACAAGCCCGATGGTGATGCCATCGGGCCAGACTGATGGCAAAGTGCGCTTTGTTTATGCCAGATGCGGCGTAAACGCCTTATTCAGCCTACAAAATCGTGCGAACTCAATACATTGCTCGATCCGCGTAGGCCTGATAAGCGTAGCGCATCAGGCAGTTTTGCGTTTGTCATCAATATCAGCCCGAGGGTAAATCCATCGGGCTATTTTTTTATTGTGCCCCACGTTGT
Source organism: Escherichia sp. MOD1-EC6021 (assembly GCF_002965245.1). Lineage (NCBI taxonomy): Bacteria > Pseudomonadati > Pseudomonadota > Gammaproteobacteria > Enterobacterales > Enterobacteriaceae > Escherichia > Escherichia sp. MOD1-EC6021. The sequence goes on from NZ_PTRU01000001.1 coordinate 235,195, forward strand.
TGCAGGAACAGAATGGTGGCCGCCACGCGTGAGCGGACATTGAGTTTACGCAGCAGATTGCGAATGTGTACTTTTACTGTCTGCTCGGAAATATTCAACACCGAGGCAATCTGTTTATTTGACAGTCCCTGTGCCAGCTCGTGCAGAACATCCAGCTCGCGCTCCGTCAGCACGCTGAAGGGATCTTCTTCCGCGCCAAACATTTCACGTTCACGTAAGTACTGATTGACGCGTTCGCTAAAGACTTTGCTGCCTTTCGCTCCGGCACGAATCGCTTCCAGCAACACTTCCGGGTCGCTGTCTTTCAACAGATAACCGTCTGCGCCTGCGTCTATCAGCGCAAAGACATCGCTGGAGGCATCTGATACGGTCAGGATAATAATTTGCGCGGTAACGCCATCCCTGCGCAAGGCATTGAGGGTATCCAGGCCACTCATACCTTTCATATTGAGATCCAGCAAGATCACGTCGATATCCAGTCTATTCGCCAGATCGATAGCACTTGCGCCGTCGCCCGCTTCGGCGACCACTTCAAAGCCAGGATCAAGTTCCAGTAACTGACGAACACCGCGTCGCATAAGTGGATGATCATCCACAATCATCACCTGAAAAGGCGTTGCTTCAGGCATAGTAGTCTCCTGAGGTTTTATTAGAATCATTATGTTTGAGCGTAGCGTTGGAAACGCTACCAGGCGCGTGAATGTTACCCCATTTTATGTATGGACATGTAGTGAAAAGTACAGCTCAGTAGTTCACCCTCGCATCATTTTCATTATAAATATGGAATTTTGCATCAACTTCCCATCAAGAAAAACAACTAAAAAATCAATCACAATACATGTGCATTTCTTTAAACAGTTTTTAAAAACTGACTCCGGGTATGGCGCTATGGGTATTTTCAGTACCCAATGCTTTTACAGCAATTAATTTCATAGGATGAAAGATTAATGCATCACTCTGGTTCTGTTTCTCTTTGTCGTTCCGCAATATCTGTTCTGGTGGCTACAGCGTTATATTCTCCCATAGCATTGGCATCAACTGTTGAGTATGGAACGACTGTTGATGGTGTTGTCCTGGAAAAAGATATCCAGCTGGTTTATGGGACCGCAAATAATACGAAAATCACTCCCAGCGGAGAACAGCATATAAAAGAATGTGGTGTAAGTAATAATGCTGAAATCAACGGAGGGTATCAGTACATTGAAGCATATGGCTCAGCAGAATACTCAGTATTAAATGATGGTTATCAAATTGTTCAATTGGGTGGTGCAGCAAACCAAACTACCCTCAATAATGGTGTGTTACAGGTTTATGGCGCAGCGAATGATCCCACGATTAAAGGCGGGCGCTTAATCGTTGAAACCGAAGGCATTGCCATCTTCGCCGTTATCGAAAAGGGAGGACTACTGGAGATTAAAGATGGCGGATTGGCATTTGCGGTAGATCAAAAAGCAGGCGGTGCAATCAAAACAACCACGCGGGCCATGGAGGTATTCGGAACAAACCGTCTCGGTCAGTTCGATATCAAGGATGGTATTGCTAATAATATGTTGTTGGAAAACGGCGGAAGTTTGCGAGTTGAAGAAAATGACTTCGCTTATAATACTACTGTGGATAACGGCGGTTTACTGGAGGTTATGGATGGCGGGACTGCAACTGGCGTTGATAAAAAAGCAGGCGGAAAATTAATTGTTTCAACGAATGCGCTGGAAGTGAGTGGTACAAACAGTAAAGGCCAATTTAGCATAAAAGATGGCGTGTCTAAAAATTATGAACTAGATGACGGTTCCGGGCTAATTGTTATGGAGGGCACTCAGGCAATTGACACTATCCTTGATGAGCATGCAACCATGCAATCGTTGGGAAGAGATACTGGTACGAGAGTGCAGGCACATGCAGTTTATGATCTTGGTCGGTCAGTGCAGAATGGAAGCATAAAATATTCCTCAAATGCTATATCTGAAAATATGGTTATCGATAATGGTCGCGCTAATGTCTGGACTGGCACAATGGTTAACGTAACAGTCAGAGGAAATGAGGGCATTATTGATGCAATGGCGCTGGAATTAAATTTTTATACACCGGCTACATTATTAGGTGACGTGGTGGTTTCTGATGGTGCATCTTTAAGAACGCATGGCGCAGTGGATACCAGTAAAGCAGATGTTTCTATCGAAGAGAGTTTTTGGGCTATTATTGCCGATATCAATAATATAAACCAAAACACCCGTCTCAATTTAGCAAACCTGGTGATGTCAGACGGAACTGTCGTTATGATGGCTGAGCCAGCAACTCGCTCAACCGTGACGGCAAGTGCGGAAAATTTCACTACGTTGACCACTAATACCCTGTCGGGAAACGGCAATTTTTATATGCGCACCGATATGGCCAATCACCAGAGCGATCAGCTTAACGTCACCGATCAGGCAACAGGTAATTTCAAAATCTTCGTTACGGACACCGGTGCCAGCCCGGCAGCAGGAGATAGCCTTACACTGGTAACAACGGGCGGCGGTGATGCTGCATTTACGTTGGGCAATGCCGGAGGCGTTGTTGATATCGGTACGTATGAATATACCTTGCTGGATAATGGCAACCATAGCTGGAGTCTGGCAGAGAATCGCGCGCAAATTACCCCTTCAACCACTGATGTGCTGAATATGGCGGCAGCACAACCGCTGGTATTTGATGCAGAACTGGACACCGTGCGTGAGCGTCTTGGTAGCGTAAAAGGCGTTAATTACGATACGGCGATGTGGAGTTCGGCAATTAACACCCGCAACAACGTGACCACTGATGCGGGAGCTGGCTTTGAGCAAACATTGACGGGGCTGACGCTCGGTATCGATAGCCGTTTCTCCCGTGAAGAAAGCAGCACAATTCGTGGCTTATTCTTTGGTTACTCTCATTCTGATATTGGTTTTGATCGCGGCGGTAAAGGTAATATCGATAGCTATACTCTGGGTGCTTATGCCGGTTGGGAGCATCAAAACGGTACCTATGTTGACGGGGTGGTGAAAGTTGACCGTTTTGCCAACACCATCCATGGCAAGATGAGTAATGGGGCAATAGCGTTTGGCGATTACAATAGTAACGGCGCGGGTGCTCATGTCGAGAGCGGGGTCCGTTGGGTTGACGGATTGTGGAGTGTTAGACCCTATCTCGCCTTTACCGGCTTTAGCACAGATGGTCAGGACTACACGTTATCAAACGGCATGCGCGCGGATGTGGGAAATACCCGCATATTACGCGCTGAAGCGGGAACGGCGGTAAGCTATCACATGGACCTGCAAAACGGTACGACGCTGGAACCCTGGCTGAAAGCCGCCGTGCGTCAGGAATACGCCGATTCTAACCAGGTGAAAGTTAATGACGACGGCAAATTTAATAATGACGTGGCTGGAACCCGTGGCGTTTATCAGGCTGGGATAAGGTCATCGTTTACCCCGACGTTAAGCGGTCATTTGTCAGTCAGCTATGGCAATGGCGCGGGGGTAGAATCACCGTGGAATACCCAGGCGGGTGTGGTCTGGACGTTCTGATAACAGAAAATAAACAGGCCGTAATGTGTCGCGGTCTGTTTATCAAATTAATCGCAGATATAAAAAAACCAACCGCAATAGGTTGGTTTTCTTGGGATTTTTGGTCGGCACGAGAGGATTTGAACCTCCGACCCCCGACACCCCATGACGGTGCGCTACCAGGCTGCGCTACGTGCCGACTCGTGGCTGCTAATACTACCGTTTTCCACAACGAATGCAAGTAAGATATTTCGCTAACTGATTTATAATTAATCAGTTAGCGATAAAACGCTTCTCGTCTGTCAGTACTTGTAATAACAAACTTAACTGTGGTTTTTCATCTTTCACTCTTTCACCACGTAAGTTGTAAGTACGGTATTTACCGTTATTGTTCAGCACCAGCGTCTTTTTCGGGGTGGTAATTGCCAGCGTATCGTTATCCGCGGCGGTAACCCAGTAATGACGGCGTTGAGGGTTGAACAAATCCTGACCTTGCGAATATTCGCTGGCAGGTGTGCTGACATGTAGCAGGCGTTGCATCAGCGTCGTCATCAGATCGGTATGATCAGTCAGCGCATTAATACGCTGCGCCGGCGTGCCTGGCCAGTGAATCACTAATGGTACCTGCAGATGACCGTGGGACCAGTCAAAGGTTTCTTCCTCTTCGCTCAGCGGAATACCCCGGCCGGCAGTGATAATCACCACCGTATTGTCCAGTTTGCCAGAATCACGCAGTGCATTGAGCACGCGGTTGATCTGGTCATCGACATTGCCTGCCGCCCGGCTATATTTCCGTGCAAATGCCTGCTGATTGCTGTCGTCAATGTTAGTGCCATTGAAAGAGACCCACGAGAACCAGCGGTTATCTTCTTGTGCGTAGCGGCCCAGCCAGTTGATCCACTGCGTGGCGGTCTGCTCGTCGGATTGGGTACGTACGCTCGGCATCGAGAAATCTGACAACAATGCCTGGCGATACAGCGGGCTGGTAAAGCCATCTGACGAGAATAACCCCAGCTGATAGCCTTGCTGATTAAGCGCAGTAATTAACGCCGCAGGCGTACGGGTCGAAAGAATGCCGTCCATATAGCTTGGCGAGATGCCATAGAACAGGCCAAAGATGCCGTTGTCTGTGGTGTTGCCGGAACTCATATGACGTGTGAACGAAATATTTTGCTCAGCAAAACCTGCCAGCGCAGGCATCTGCTTCTCGAAGCGTGAGTAGTTCAGGCCATCGACAGTAATCAACAGCACATTCTGCCCGGTGCCCATATCGCGATAGCGCAGTTCGCTTAACGGATACTGAACGGAAACGGCGTCTGGATTGCCTTGCTCAATAAGACGGCGTTGATACTCCTGCGCATCAAGCAAACCATGCTTCTCAAGAAAACGTCGTGCCGTCATCGGGTACGAAAGCGGCAGGTTAGCGCGCTGCATGGTGATCGGGCGATAGAAGTTGGCATCGGCCCAGATATACACCACATGCGAGGCAATAAAAGCGATAAATAAGAATGCGGCCAGCGGGCGCGCGAAGCGCCGACGACGCGTCAGGCTGCGTAGCTTTTGCCAGCTCCACGTCGCAAACACCAGTTCAAGCAATAAAATAACCGGCACGCTAATGAACATCAGCTGCCAGTCGCGCGCCATCTCATTTTCGTCTGGGTTGATAACCAACTGCCAGACGATGGGATTAAGATGGAGATGGAAACGAGTAAAGACTTCGCTATCGATCAGTAATAGCGTCATTCCCGCCGTTGCTAAAATGACGGACAAAAACCTCATCAGCCTCTGGGAGCCGACGATAAAAGTCAGCGGGAAGAGGATCAGCAAGTAGGTGGCAAACACCAGGAAGCTGAAATGGCCGATAATGCTTACGTAGGAATAAATACGACCAGCAAGCGTTGTCGGCCAGTCGGCGATAAACAGGTAACGGCTGCCAATGACGAGCGAAAGCAGAATATTGAACAGTGCAAACCAGTGCCCCCAACTGACCATCTGGGAGACTTTTTCACGGTAGCGCTGACGATGAGTTACCATAACCTGTTATCTGTTTCCCTTAGTGCGCTTTGTCTTCGTTGATAGAGGACTGTAAGGCGCGGGCAAAAGAGTTGGCAATTGCCTGGCGTTGGGCCGGGGCAATGCTGGTGTTGATAAGGTTAGTGACCATGTTGCCTAACACCATCAGGGAAAGGTCGGTCGGAGCCTTATGTTTTTCCAGTACGTTGAGCAGCTCTGCGAGCAATTGTTCAACCTGTTCATCACTGTAGCGGGAAATTTGTGGCATAAATCGAAATCAGTTAGTTGATGAAAGGGCAACATATTACCGTAGCAACGGTTTTTTTTCTGCTTTTTTATGCGTTAAATCATTCTCGTTACGCCGCCTTCTGTAAAATGACCGCCATCTTTTATTGCGTCGCTTAACCGGCGGTGGTTGAATACCGGCCGGTCTTAAAGGAGAGTTTATCATGAGTCTGGATATCAACCAGATTGCTCTGCACCAGCTTATCAAGCGTGATGAGCAGAACCTTGAGCTGGTGTTGCGCGATTCATTGCTGGAACCGACGGAAACCGTCGTTGAGATGGTGGCAGAACTGCATCGGGTCTATAGCGCCAAAAATAAAGCTTACGGCTTGTTTAGCGAAGAGAGTGAACTGGCGCAGACGCTGCGCTTACAGCGTCAGGGTGAAGAGGACTTTCTGGCATTTAGCCGCGCGGCAACCGGTCGCCTGCGTGACGAATTAGCGAAATATCCTTTTGCTGACGGTGGATTCGTGCTGTTTTGCCACTATCGCTATCTGGCGGTGGAGTATTTGCTGGTGGCGGTTCTGAGCAACCTGAGCAGTATGCGCGTTAACGAAAATCTCGACATCAACCCGACTCATTATCTTGATATCAATCATGCGGATATTGTTGCGCGTATCGATTTAACCGAATGGGAAACCAATCCAGAGTCGACCCGGTATCTCACTTTCCTGAAAGGGCGAGTCGGGCGCAAAGTGGCCGATTTCTTCATGGACTTCCTCGGTGCCAGCGAAGGGTTGAACGCGAAAGCGCAAAACCGCGGATTATTGCAGGCGGTTGATGATTTCACTGCCGAAGCACAACTGGATAAAGCAGAACGGCAGAACGTGCGTCAGCAGGTCTACAGCTACTGTAATGAGCAATTGCAGGCGGGTGAAGAGATCGAGCTTGAATCGCTGTCGAAAGAGCTGGCGGGCGTCAGCGAAGTGAGCTTCACGGAATTTGCGGCTGAAAAAGGCTACGAACTTGAAGAGAGCTTCCCGGCAGACCGTAGCACGTTGCGTCAGTTGACGAAGTTTGCCGGTAGCGGTGGTGGCTTGACCATTAACTTTGATGCGATGCTGTTAGGTGAGCGCATTTTCTGGGACCCGGCGACCGATACCCTGACCATTAAAGGCACGCCGCCGAACCTGCGCGATCAATTGCAGCGCCGGACGTCTGGCGGCAATTAATCGGTTTGGTGTTATGAATGCCAGATGCGGCGTGAACGCCTTATCTGGCCTACAAAAAATAGCAATACCGTAATCAGGCATAATTTGCAGATACAAAAAACCCCGCCGGAGCGGGGTTTTTTTTACAACTTATTCAGCGATTAAGCGCGAACGAAGTCGATGTGCAGCAGCTTAGGTTTGTACGGGTGGCGCTGTACGTCCTGAGCTTTAACTTTGATTTCTTTACCGTCAACAACGATGGTCAGAACTTCGCTGTAGAATTCAGCTTTAACTTGCATGTTCATGACTTTGTCGTGATCCAGAGCAACAGCCAGCGGCGCTTCGTTGCCACCGTAGATGATTGCCGGGAATTTGTTAGCGGTACGCAGGCGGCGGCTCGCACCCTTACCCTGCTCGTTACGTACTTCTGCGTTGATAGTAAACATTTCTTTCTCTCTTAAATTAATCCTGCTACAGGCGACCCAGCAACAGGTAAGTGATCTGCTTTGCATATGCAAAAGCGGGCGAGATTCTATACTCAATCGCCTTGCACATCAATTAAAACTACCATTAACCGCGTAATTCGTGCGCCCGACGAAAACGACCTTCGTAATCAAACACTTTTTCACGCACTTGCCAGTACTGGCCTTTCATTCGTGCGACGACGAAATCCGGATGGCGCAGCAACGCTTGTTGGGCGAGGATATCGGCAGCGGTGATCCAGCGCAGAGGGATGCCCGGTGTGCGCGTATGCGGGCGGATAAAAAGCTGCTCGAAGGCGGTACGCTGGGCGGGCGTTTGAAGACGGAAACGCTCACTCACATCCGCGCCGTCTTCATCGTAATAGGTGATTTTCAGCCATTCGCCTTTCTCGTCGTGCCCATGTTGCAAAGACATGCCGCTACAGCGTAATACCAGCGCGTCTTTCAGTCGTAGCGCCGCTTTTAACATATCGTCCGGATCAACCAGAATGGTGTCACATTCGCGGCAGCGGCGGGCGGCTATATCATTTTCTGCGTTACATTGTGGGCAATTCTTAAAACGGAAGCGGAAGTCACACTGTTCGCGATGACCGTCGTCATCTTCAAACCATCCCTGACAACGACGACCAAAGTGTTCAATCAATGTCCCGTCGGCGGTCGTTTTCCCCCAAAAGGTGTTGGCAAAACCGCAGGCAGGGCAGAAAACCTGTACCGGAACGTTGTCACTTTTGCCTTTAGGTGTACCAACTTCCGGCGCGTAGAGATCGTGAGGATTACCCGCATAATCAAGAATTAAGCAATCAGTCTTGCCGGGAGCCAGACGCAGACCGCGCCCGACAATTTGTTGGTAAAGACTCACTGATTCGGTAGGGCGCAGAATAGCGATAAGATCGACGTGCGGGGCGTCAAATCCGGTGGTCAGTACCGCGACGTTGACCAGATAGCGAAAACGCTGGGCTTTAAAATCTTCAATTAATACATCGCGTTCAGCGCCTGGCGTGTCGCCGGTAATAAGTGCTGCATCCTCAGCGGGCAGCAAGCCGACAATCTCTTTTGCGTGTTCGACTGTCGCAGCGAAAATCATCACCCCTTTGCGCGTTGCGGCGAACTCCATAATCTGGCTGATGATGTGCGGGGTAATACGTTGCTGTTTTTTCAGCTCGCGGTTGAGATCGGCTTCGCTGAACAGCCCGTTACTCTGTGCCTGCAATCGGCTGAAATCGTATTGCACTACTGGCATATCCAGTCGTTCTGGCGGCGTCAGATAGCCGTGTTTAATCATATAACGCAGCGGCAGCTCATAAATACAGTCGCGGAAAAGGGCTTTCTCATCGCCGCGTACCATGCCGTGATAATGAAACTGATAAATCCAGCCTTTGCCCAACCGAAAAGGCGTGGCAGTCAGCCCTAACAGGCGTAAGCGGGGATTCACTTTTGTCAGGTGAGTGAGGATTTGCTGATATTGGCTTTCTTCATCGTCACCAATACGATGGCATTCATCGACAATCAACAGTGAAAATTCACCCTGAAAGGCATCAAGGTTACGGGCGACCGATTGCACGCTGCCAAATACTACTTTACCGTGGCTCTCTTTACGCTTTAGCCCAGCGGCAAAGATATCGGCTTCCAGTCCCAGTGCCTGATATTTTGCATGGTTTTGCGCCACCAGCTCTTTAACGTGTGCCAGCACCAGCACACGACCACGCGCCAGCCGCGCCAGTTCCGCTATCACCAGGCTTTTACCGGCACCGGTGGGCAGCACGATAACGGCAGGGGTTTTATGACGACGAAAATGGTTGAGCGTGGCATCCACGGCTTCTTGCTGATATGGACGGAGTGTAAAAATCATGGTCTCGCGTAGGTAGATTATTCTGCTAATAGTATGCCACGGATCTTTTTCCCTTGAGGGAAGTTATTAGACCGCTATACTGGGCAGACAACAGTTCAGATTTTCGGGTCAATGCCCGACCTCCGTTTTTACAGGCAAAATCACACAAATGCGACTTGATAAATTTATCGCACAGCAACTCGGCGTAAGCCGTGCTATTGCCGGGCGTGAAATCCGCGGCAATCGTGTCACCGTCGATGGCGAAATCGTCCGTAATGCAGCGTTCAAACTGCTCCCTGAACATGATGTCGCTTACGATGGCAACCCGCTGGCGCAGCAACACGGTCCACGTTACTTCATGCTCAATAAGCCTCAGGGCTATGTTTGCTCAACTGATGACCCGGATCACCCAACGGTGCTCTATTTTCTTGATGAACCGGTAGCGTGGAAACTGCACGCCGCAGGGCGTCTGGATATCGATACCACCGGTCTGGTGCTGATGACTGATGATGGTCAGTGGTCGCACCGCATTACTTCTCCGCGCCATCATTGCGAGAAGACCTATCTGGTGACGCTGGAATCACCCGTAGCTGACGATACGGCAGAGCAATTTGCTAAAGGCGTGCAGCTGCATAACGAAAAAGATCTCACTAAGCCGGCGATGCTGGAAGTGATTACCCCAACGCAGGTTCGTCTGACCATCAGCGAAGGGCGTTATCATCAGGTGAAACGCATGTTCGCCGCCGTGGGTAACCACGTGGTTGAGCTGCATCGTGAACGTATTGGCGGCATTACGCTGGATGCTGATTTAGCCCCCGGTGAATATCGTCCGTTAACTGAAGAAGAAATTGCCAGCGTCGTCTAACTTTTTAATGACTTTCAGGAGCCCGTTGTGACTACCCGACAGCATTCGTCGTTTGCTATTGTTTTTATCCTTGGCCTGCTGGCCATGTTGATGCCGCTGTCGATTGATATGTATCTGCCCGCGCTACCGGTAATTTCAGCGCAATTTGGCGTACCTGCGGGCAGTACGCAGATGACCCTCAGTACTTATATTCTGGGCTTTGCGTTGGGGCAGTTAATCTACGGGCCGATGGCAGACAGTTTCGGGCGTAAGCCGGTGGTTCTTGGCGGTACGCTGGTGTTTGCCGCCGCCGCGGTGGCGTGTGCGTTGGCACAAACCATCGATCAGCTGATTGTGATGCGTTTCTTCCACGGTCTGGCTGCGGCTGCGGCCAGCGTGGTTATCAACGCTTTAATGCGTGATATCTACCCGAAGGAAGAGTTCTCACGGATGATGTCGTTTGTCATGCTGGTGACGACCATTGCACCGCTGATGGCACCGATAGTTGGCGGCTGGGTGCTGGTGTGGCTGAGCTGGCATTACATCTTCTGGATCCTCGCCGTAGCGGCGATTCTGGCTTCGGCAATGATCTTCTTTCTGATCAAAGAAACCTTACCACCGGAGCGTCGCCAGCCTTTTCACATTCGTACCACTATTGGTAACTTTGCGGCGCTGTTTCGTCATAAGCGTGTCCTGAGTTATATGCTGGCCAGCGGTTTCAGCTTTGCCGGAATGTTCTCGTTCCTGAGCGCCGGACCGTTTGTCTACATTGAAATTAACCACGTCGCGCCGGAAAACTTTGGTTATTACTTTGCGCTAAACATTGTTTTCCTGTTCGTGATGACCATCTTTAACAGTCGCTTCGTCCGCCGTATTGGCGCGTTAAATATGTTCCGCTCGGGGTTGTGGATACAGTTTATTATGGCGGCGTGGATGGTCATCAGTGCGCTGCTGGGGCTGGGATTCTGGTCGCTGGTAGTTGGCGTTGCGGCGTTTGTGGGCTGCGTGTCGATGGTGTCATCTAATGCGATGGCGGTCATTCTTGATGAGTTTCCCCATATGGCGGGAACGGCATCTTCGCTGGCAGGAACCTTCCGTTTTGGCATAGGGGCAATTGTTGGCGCATTGCTTTCTCTTGCGACCTTTAACTCTGCATGGCCGATGATTTGGTCAATTGCATTCTGCGCAACCAGCTCCATTCTCTTCTGTCTGTACGCCAGTCGGCCGAAAAAACGGTGATCTATTGCACAACGAGGAAGCTAAAAGGCTTCCTTTGTTGATGCATGTCAACCACAAATCCATCATTCCCCCGATATATGTTTATTTTATGTAAAATCAATTTATGTAAAAAGTCACATCATTGTAGTTAAAAAGGTTGAGTTAGATCGCAGAAACGGGTACATATAGCCCCGCAAACGTGACCACGCCCGCAGATATTATTTAAATCAGAGCCATAGAGGCCACGCTGGCGAGGCATCAATCTTTACGATCTGTATAAAGACGGATTGTTGATGATGTGTTAAAATTGATGTAAACAAATTGTGAAGTAAATGTGCTTCCGGGGAAAATAAGTGACTTCATTACAACTCTCAATCGTCCATCGACTGCCGCAGAACTATCGCTGGTCTGCTGGTTTCGCAGGTTCGAAGGTTGAACCGATTCCGCAAAATGGACCGTGCGGTGACAACAGCCTGGTGGCGCTTAAATTGCTTAGCCCGGATGGTGATAATGCATGGTCGGTGATGTACAAACTAAGCCAGGCGTTAAGCGACATCGAAGTTCCATGCTCGGTACTGGAGTGTGAAGGTGAGCCGTGCCTGTTTGTAAATCGCCAGGACGAGTTTGCTGCAACATGCCGATTGAAAAATTTTGGTGTGGCAATTGCCGAACCCTTCTCAAACTACAATCCTTTTTAAGCGTCAGCTCAACGCCAGTAGCTGACGCGTATACTCCTGCTGCGGTGCGGCAAACACGCGCGCGCACGGTCCTTGTTCCACTACTTCCCCTTGTCGCAGTACGATAACCTGATGACATAACGCGCGGACAACGTGCAAATCGTGACTGATAAACAAATAGGCCAATTGATGCTTTTGTTGCAATGATTTCAATAGCGTCAATATTTGCGCCTGTACCGTTTTGTCGAGCGATGATGTTGGTTCATCAAGAATGATCAGCGAGGGCTTAAGAATTAACGCCCTGGCAATCGCAATACGTTGCCGCTGACCACCAGAGAACTCCGCCGGATAACGGTGGCGTGTTTCAGGATCTAATCCCACTTCATGCATCACGGCTATCACTTGTTGTTCGCGTTGCACGGCAGAAAGCATCGGCTGGTGAACCCGTAAACCTTCCTCGATAATTTGCAAAACGTTGAGTCGTGGGTTGAGCGAGGAGTTAGGATCCTGAAATACCACCTGAATGCGATGGCGAATAGGTAATAGCTGACGGCGGTTTAAATTTTGCAATGGCTGACCGTCAAAAATGATGCTGCCCTGAGAGTTAATCAGTCGCAGCAGCGCCAGTCCCGTCGTGCTTTTCCCGGAACCGGACTCGCCCACTAAACCCAGTGTTTCACCCGCCCGTAGCGTAAAACTGATGTTTTTCACCACCACATTATGGTCCACAATACGCTTCAAAAGCCCTTTGCGAATGGGGAAGGCAACCTGTAGCTGTTCAACATCAAGCAACGTTGAGGCAGGTTCTGGCAATGGCACCGGGTCGCCTGACGGTTCGCTGTTGAGCAGTTTTTGCGTGTAAGGATGATCAGGGGAGGCAAATAGCGCAGTGGCTTTATTTTGCTCCACACAGCGACCGTTTTGCATTACTGCCACCCGGTGGGCCAGTTTTCTGACAATACTGAGGTTATGAGTAATAAACAGCATGCCCATATTCAGCTCGCCTTGCAGTTCGCGCAACAGCTGTAAAATCTGCGCCTGGACAGAGACGTCCAGTGCTGTGGTCGGTTCATCAGCAATTAATAATTCCGGTCGCGTTAACAGCGCCATCGCAATCATCACCCGCTGGCGTTCGCCGCCGGAGAGCTGATGCGGGTAATCTGTCAGCCGTTTAGCCGCCTGGCGGATACCGACGCGATCAAGGCAGTTAAGAATTTCGCCACGAGCCGCTTCCCGACGCATCCCGCGGTGGAGTGAAAGCACTTCATAAAGCTGTTTTTCCAGGGTATGCAATGGATTTAACGACACCATCGGTTCCTGAAAAATCATGGCAATCTTATTACCGCGTACACCGCGTAACGTTTGATCGCTGGCATGAAGCAGCGATTCGCCATGAAAACGAATATCGCCGGAGAGATATTCAACCGGCGGGGAAGGGAGCAGGCGTAAAATTGACAGCGCGGTAACGCTCTTACCTGAACCAGACTCACCCACCAGCGCCAGCGTTTCGCCAGCCGCAATCTGTAGTGAAACATCATTGACTACTGTGCGTACGGTTTGCTGATGGCGAAAACCCACCGACAAATTTTCAATCGCTAACAGAGTTTGCGTCATGCTACACCGCCTTATTAGGATCAAATGCGTCGCGGACGGCTTCACCAATAAAGATCAGCAAAGACAACAATATCGCCACCGACAAGAAGGCGGTGATCCCAAGCCACGGGGCCTGAAGGTTATTTTTCCCTTGTAACAGCAGTTCGCCGAGTGACGGTGAACCGAGCGGCAGACCGAAGCCGAGGAAATCGAGTGAGGTCAGGGTGGTGATCGAACTACATAAAATAAACGGTAAAAAGGTGAGGGTAGCGACCATGGCATTTGGCAACATATGACGCAGGATGATACTGCGATCGCTGACGCCAAGCGCCTGCGCCGCACGGATGTAGTCGAAATTACGGGTACGTAAAAACTCCGCCCGCACCACGCCGACCAGACTCATCCAGCCAAACAAGACGGTAATTGCCAACAGCCACCAGAAGTTAGGCTGTACGACGCTGGAAAGTAAAATAATCAAAAACAGCGTCGGCATCCCCGACCATACTTCAATAAAACGTTGCCCCCAGAGATCGACTTTACCGCCGTAATAGCCTTGTAGCGCCCCCGCCAACACGCCCATCACGCTGGAGCAGAGGGTCAGCATCAGGCCAAACAGAACTGAGATCCGCGTGCCATAGAGAATGCGCGCCAGCACATCGCCGCCATTGGCATCCGTTCCCAGCCAGTTTTGCCGGGAGGGTGGAGAAGGGAAGGGCTTATCGGTAGCAAAGTTGATACTGGTAGCACCAAAGCGAATCGGTGCCCACAGTACCCAGCCTTTATCTTCCAACCGCTGTTTCAGCCACGGGTCCTGATAATCAGCCTGGCTTGCCAGCGGGCCGCCAAAATCGCTTTCGCTGTAGTTTTTCAACAACGGGAAATACCAACTGCCGTCATAACGTACCAGCAACGGTTTATCGTTGGCGATAAGTTCAGAACACAAACTCAAACCAAATAAGACGAGGAAAATCCATAACGACCAGTAGCCGCGACGGTTATGACGAAAACGCGCCCAACGGGCCTGATTGACGGGGCTGAGTCGCGACATTAACGTCCCTCAAAATCTATACGCGGATCGACCAGCGTATAGCTGATATCACTGACAATATTCAGCAGCAGGCCAATCAGGGTGAAAATATACAAGGTACCAAACATTACAGGATAATCGCGCGAGACGGTCGCTTCGTAGCCCAGTAAGCCAAGACCATTGAGTGAAAACATCACCTCAATCAGCAGCGAGCCGGTAAAAAACATGCTGATAAACGTCGCCGGAAAACCGGCAATCACCAGCAGCATGGCGTTGCGGAACACATGTTTCCAGAGAATATTTTTTTCACTTACCCCTTTCGCACGGGCGGTCACCACGTATTGCTTGCGCACTTCATCAAGGAATGAGTTTTTTGTCAGCATGGTCAGCGCCGCAAAGCCGCCAATCACCGTCGCCAGCACCGGCAGCGTGATATGCCACAGATAATCGGTGATTTTCTGATACCACGGCAGCGAATCAAAGTTAGCGGAAACCAGGCCGCGCAGAGGGAACAGGTCGAAATAGCTGCCGCCCGCGAAGAAGACAATCAGCAGGATGGCAAACAAAAAGGCCGGAATGGCGTAGCCGATGATGATAAATGCGCTACTCCAGACGTCAAAGCGGCTACCATTATAAACAGCTTTGCGAATGCCTAACGGAATCGACACCAGATAGATAATCAGCGTGCTCCACAATCCGAGGGTGATGGAAACCGGCAGACTGTCTTTAATCAGCGTCAGCACCGAGGCGCTGCGAAACAGGCTATCGCCAAAATCAAAGCGGGTGTAGTCCCAGAGCATTTTGAAGTAACGTTCGTGGATCGGCTTATCGAAACCGTAGCGATGAGTGATCTCGGCGATCACTTCTGGATCTAATCCGCGTCCACCACGGTAATTACTGTCGCTGATATTGCCGACGCCCGTTTGCGCATGGCTGGCGCGAACACCTTCACCGCCTGCGCCGGGTAATACTCCGACATTACCAAACTCAATGGCGGCGATGGCCTGGTCGACCGGACCGCCAGGCGCAATTTGCACGATGAAAAAGTTGATAGTGATAATCGCCCATAACGTTGGGATCACCAGCAACAGACGGCGAATCAGATAAGCGCCCATCTACTCTCCCTGTTGTCTGGCTGACGGCAGTTTCGTCGCTTTATTAACGTCATACCACCATGTATCAATACCCAGGCTGTAAATAGGGCGCACAGCGGGTTGGGAGAATTTATCCCACCAGGCGAGACGGTCTTCCGCCATGTACCACATCGGCAGCATGTAATAATTCCACGTTAATACACGGTCCAGTGCGCGCCCCAACGGCAATAATTTTTCTTTATTTCCCTGGGCGGCAATAATTTGGTTGATCAGTGAATCGATAACCGGACTTTGCACGCCGGGAGCATTATAAGTGGAATTGATATATTCCGATGACCAGGAAATCTGTAAATCAGAACTGGGCCACGGCATCGCCCGCCATACGCGCGGCATCATGTCATAGTCGCGACTGCGCATTCGATTGGTGATTTGCGAGTTATCCACCTTGCGAATGTCCATGTTGATACCCAGCCGTTGCAGGCTGTGCTGGAACGGTAATACCCACTGACTATTGCTGCTTGCGGGAAGCAATAATTCAAAGCTGAGAGGCTGACCCGTTGTGGCATTAACGCGTTGCTGACCCTTCAGCACCCAGCCCGCTTCATTGAGAAGTTTGTCGGCTTTTAACAGGTTGTCACGATCGTAGCCATCGCCTTTCGATACCGGCGGCTGGTAGATTTGTGTGAAGACTTCTGGCGGAAGATCTTTTTTCATTGGTGCCAGAAGCACCAGCTCCGCGGCGTCGGGGTAATTTCTGGCTGCGTATTCGGTATTCTGAAAATAACTGTTCGTGCGACTCCAGGCATTGTAAAACAACGCCTTGTTCATCCATTCAAAGTCAAAGGCGAGAGTGATCGCTTCCCGGACCCGGCGATCGCTGAATACCGGACGTTGGATATTAAACGCCAGCCAGCGCGTATCCTGGGCTGATTCGTTCTTTTGCTCATCTTTGATGATGTATTTCTTATCGAAATTTTTACCAGTGTAGCGCGTGGCCCAGTTTTTGGCGTCGTTTTCCAAACGTAAATCAAAAGCACCGGCTTTAAACGCTTCAAAGGCGACATTATCATCGAGGTAATAATCGTAGCGAATGGTGTCGAAATTCCATCGTCCACGGTTTACCGGTAAGTTTGCGGCCCAGTAATCTTTCACGCGGGAATAAACAATATTTTGCCCCATTTTCCAGGACGTAATGCGGTACGGACCACTGGCAAGTGGAGGCGTGGCGAGCGGGTCGCTAAGTTTGTGATCCTTCCAGTACTTTTCTGGAAAGACCGGCAGCGAAAACAGACTCAACATATCTTCTTTGCCGGGTTTCGCTAACTCAATACGCACGGTTAATGGTGCAATGGCTTTGACGGTGGTGCCTTTGTAGACCAGACGAAATTGCGGTACGCCTTCGGTCATAAATTTTTGAAAAGTGAATTCGACATCGCGGGCAGTAATGGGGGAACCATCATGAAAACGGGCGCGCGGATTAATTGCGACCTCCACCCAGGAATAATCGTCAGCATAGCGCGCACTTTCGGCAATCAGCGGATAATAACTACCTGGCTCGTCATCGGAAGTAGTAAATAGCGTGTCGTACAGCTGCTCGGTGCGTGCGCCCGGGTTGCCGCGCAGTGCATAACGGTTGAAATTATCGAAGGTGCCGAGGGCTGACAACGTTATCTGCCCACCTTTTGGCGCGGCGGGGTTCACATAATCAAAATGGTTGAAATTAAACGCGTACCGGGGTTCGCCCAGTACCGCAAAGGCATAGCTTTCCTTGATAGCCTGCGCCTGCGCACCAAAGGTGAACAGAGCGATAAACAGCAGCAGTATGCGCACAATCATCTGCAACAGATTTCCTTTTACTCATCATTAGCCGCAAACCGGCATGCTTTCACTATGAATAATAAGGGACGTAAGCACGCCTTACCACTGCGGCGTATACGGTTTCTTCAGCCAGCGGACAAAATCGTCCAGCGGTAATGGGCGACTGATCCAGTAGCCTTGCATGAAATTAACGCCGCGTTCGCTTAGCCATCGCGCCTGTTCCGGCGTTTCAACCCCTTCAGCAACCGTCAGCATATTGAGACGTTTCGCCAGCGTCAGCACCGCGTCAAGTACGGGTGAAGTGATCGTTTCCGTACCGATGGCGTTGATAAATCCACGATCAATTTTCAGATAATCGAGCGTAAAACGCTCAAGATAGATAAGCGCGCTGTGCCCGGTGCCAAAGTCATCAATAGCAATTTCAACGCCGACTGAATGCAGCCAGGCGAAGAGTTGCGTGGCTTCTTGCTCTTTCAACATATCGCGCTCGGTAATTTCCAGCACAATCTGGAAATGATGTGCGGGCAGGGAAGTGAGCAATTTTTGGATATCAGCTTTAAAGCTTTCGCTGTGCAGATGGTCCGGCGCAATGTTAATGCCAAATTTGACGCCTACCGGCAGTACTTTTTCTAATTCTGCGGCATCACGGGCAATCAACTCAAACAGATGCTGAGTCAGCGGCACAATCATCTTTTGCGATTCGGCAAAGTTGATGAAGGCATCTGGGGGAATTTCTCCCGCTACAGGATGCCGCCAGCGTAGTAGTACTTCCAGGCCCGTTACCCGCAGAGCTTGTGTATCAACCACCGGTTGATATACCACGTAAAATTGTTCGCGCTTGATGGCGGTCATGATTTCTCTGCCCGGTCGCATACGCACGCTCATCAGGTAATAGCAGAGAAGTCCAACCATTGTTCCACTCATGCCGCCCAGTAAAAATGCGTACCACACATCGTTCCATGTCCAGTCATCCGCATAAAGCCGAACGGTCAGAGGAATGCCCGCAATTTTAGTTTCACGGACCGGCATGTCGGTTAATTCATTAACATTCATCAAACGTGACGAAAAGGTAGATAGAGCAGTATTGCCAATAATGAGCGCGACACCATCGTAATCTTCCTGCCGTGAGCTATAGAAGAGAGAAGGCGTCAGATTGAGATTCAGAGCGGCAAACACGCCGCTATTTTTCAGCAAAGGGTTGCGATACCAGATGACGATTGCGGGTTTGTTCGGCACCATCGGCGTGCCAGGTAAGATCGCCATATCGACGTTTTTATTAATGTCGAGCGCCGGAATCAATTCATTGAGTGGAATGTCCATCTCACCGGTCGCAGATGAACAGAATGTCTTTTTATCTTTCACCAGCACAAACGTACGGACATTCATACTAAACGCCGCACGGGCGGTCAGTTCGGGGTTAGCCTGCTGGCAGGTATCTAAGGTCAGCGGCTGGAGCCGGTCAGTAGTGGATTTCAGGTCGGCAAAATAGGTATCGAGATACTTTTGTACGTCGGTAATCAGTGTGTCGTATTTGACTTCGTGCTTATGCCAGGCCACTAAAAACTGAAGGCAGCTCACCAGTATCGCAATCATCACGCCTGCAACAATGCAGGTAAGCAGGAGCTTACGTCCAGAATTGGGAGCGCGTATGAACATGATTCCGTTAATTTCCTGAAATTACGACAACATTTAAAAGATAACAATGACCGGACTATAGCCTGGATCAAGACGCGGAAACATCATTTTCTCTGATGAATGAAAACAAAAAAGCACTGCCTAAGCAGTGCTTTCAGTTAACTCGTCAGGATAGCCAAGGGATTGCATCCAAACGGTTTATTAGCTGCGGCTGAGAACCCGGCGTGCTTCGTTGTAACGCTTCTTCCAGTACGGTTCATTCATGCTGGAAATAATAACACCACTGCTGGTGGAAGCATGGACAAACTGATTGTTGCCGATATAAATACCGACATGGCGTCCCGTTGAACCGGCGCGGAACAGAACTAAATCACCCGTACGCAAATTACTGCGGGAAACAGATTTACCCATTTCCTGCTGTTCGTAAGTCGAACGTGGAAGTTCTAAGCCAAATTGCTCACGGAATGTACGCTGTACGAAACCAGAACAATCGATACCTTTTTTAGTGCTGCCGCCCAGACGATAGCGTACGCCTTTCCAGTCAGCATACTGATCCATAATTCGCGATTTTACGTCGACATTACGAACCAGGTTTTCAAATTCATCCTGAGAAGCTTGCAGTGATGATGTTTCACTACCCACTGCACGTGTCTCAGGATGCATATTCTTTGCGGTGTTATTTGCACTACATGCAGAAAGCAGAACCGCTACTGCAATCGCGGGGATCCCGCGCAAGATATATCTCAAAATCGGTTGAGATTTGACCATGTTGTTTGTTTTCCCTTGAAGTCCTTAACGACAAATATCGTTATAAAAAAATGCCAAGCGACACGAGACTAATTACCTGGGCATGTTGAAACAATTCCTTAAGGCCAAATCTGTGGACTAACGCACAAAATTATATGCTGTGAGGATAATCTACCGCCGAGGCAAAACGAGTTCGAGATTACCCGATTGGTGCGGTCTTGGCGAGTGGTTTTACATGATTTTTTATAAGAAAAAGTGATACAGAAAGTTAATAAGCGGGATTGGTCAATTAAAGTACGATTGAGTGAAACGCATACAATCCATTCATTTACTTAGGGAATGATTTTTGTGTTCGATGAAAGAAAGCAAAGGCGCACATCATCAGGAATATCCTTACTATAAAAATAAACCTGATGATGTTAATTACCGTGAGTTATTTGTTTTGGAAATGTTTGTTTTTTCCTGGTAGTGATTTGTCAAAAAAGGTGATTAATCGATCACTTAATGGCGTCAGCAACACCCAGGGCAAACCGATCAATATCACGGTCATCGAACCGACAATGATGTCAGTAAACCAGTGTGCACCAATCATTACTCTGGGAAACGCAAAAACCACAAAAATAATAAGGGCGATAAGGCCTGCAACTTTGCCGAAATAACGCCACATGAATGCTGAAAAAATAAGCAGCATCATACCGTGATCGCCGGGAAAGCTATCTCGTGAGGCATCTTTCGTGGGAACAGAGAGCAGTTCGCTGACGCGGTTAATATCGGTAAAACTCAATGTTGGGCTGGCCCGTTTTACAGGAATTAATGCCTGACCCAGCTGGTTTAATACCACTGCAGTTAATAGCATGACGAGGCCAATAATCACGATACGTCGTCTGCCTGGGGCGTTTTCTTTCAGCCAGAAACTCAGCATCAACATTCCCATCGCCAGCAGTGAACAACCGTCGAAAGCGCGATTGTTGGTCAATGCAACCAGCCACAAAAAGGCCTTACTTTCGACCAGTTTCTGATTAAAAAAATAAAAAATATCCGCATCAATCGGCAACCAGAATCCATGATTAACGGGAATATACCAGGAAAGAAACAGCGCGAGGCCGACAATATTCAACAACACTATTTGCGGCAAATTTTTAATCATATTTTCTCTAATTATCTTACTGAAAAACGCAGGCAACCTTACGCGGTAGTCGCTAAACGAAGCTTCAACAGCGCGCTCTGCAAAGCATTCCAGTCAGCTTCGCTGCTGGAAATCAGCTCAATACGACTGTCCGGTGGCGCAACGTTTTGCGTTTCAATGTGCAGGTCATCGCCCTGACGGTTGATTCGTACCAGCCCTTCGGGAATACGCATCACGCCTTTGACGCGTTCCACCGGTGCAAGTCGCGCCCATTCCAGAATGCCAATGGTGTCGAATACCGTATCAGCGTCGAATATCCAGCCACAGGCCTGATGCCCTTGTCCACTGTTCAGACTGCGACGCCAGCGTTGATGCTCTGGCAGGCTTAACGCTGCTAACCCTTTTTTCACGCTATGCTGATGAGAATGCGCCGCGCTGGCGGGCAACTCGGCTAAATTGCGACGTGGCAAATCCAGAAGATGACCGTCAATTTTCCCATGCTCGCTGTGAATTAATTGCCGATCGCCACCATTTTGCTGCCACCAGCTCTGTAGCGCTTGCTCACTTTCGGGCGTCGCACGGTCGGATTTATTGGCGACAATAATGTCTGCGGCAGCCAGCTGGTCACGGAAGTTTTCATTGCTGGCGCTTTTTTCGTCCAGCAGCAGGCGTGGATCGAGAATGCACAACGTGGCGCGCAGATCTATCCACGGTTCATACACGGGCGCGGTTAAGAGATCGAGGATCTGTTTCGGATGGCCCAGCCCGGTCGGCTCTATCAACAAGCGGTCTGGTTTTCCCTGACGCAGTAAGGTATTCAACCCTACCTGCATGGGTAAACCATTAACGCAGCACATACAGCCGCCGGGGATCTCTTTCAACAATGCGCCGCTATCGGCGAGCAAAGCACCATCAATTCCGACTTCCCCAAATTCATTAACCAGTACCGCCCATTTTTCGTTGGGATCTTTATGGGCTAACAGATGAAGAATCGACGTAGTTTTCCCGCTGCCGAGAAAACCGGTGATGAGGTTGGTCCTGGTCACAACGGCTCCGCAATACTCTTAAAAGTTAACTGAGCGTTAATCCTGGCTAAAAAAGGCAGAAAAGAGAAGGGGAGAGCGGACGAAGGCGAGCTTCATCCGCTTTAACCGCAGAAATCGTTAAATTTTGAGGGTGTTTAATAGCGCCTGATGCGCGCCGAATTGTGCGATTTGCTGCCAGGCTTGTTCGATAGCCTGCACAAAATGCGGGTTATCTGGCAGATCATCACCGAAAACTTCACGCAGAGAAAGCAGGGCGGTTACGCGTTGTTCACTGCTACTGCCCGCAACAAGTTCGCAAATTTTATCGCTAAGCGGATCGCGAACATCAATGGCATTTCCGGCATCATCAACGCCGCTGACGTAACGCATCCAGCCTGCAACGCCTAATGCCAGCAACGACCAGTCCGTTTCGCGCGCCAGATGTATGCGAATACCAGCCATCATACGTTGCGGTAATTTCTGGCTACCATCCATTGCGATTTGCCAGGTCTTATGTTTCAGCGCCGGGTTAGCAAAACGTGCAATTAACTTATCTGCATATTGTGTTAAATCGACATCTTTAATTCGCAGTGTCGGCGCTTGCTCATCCAGCATTAATGCTCTGGCGGCATGGCGAAATGCGCGATCCTGCATGCAATCACTGATGTGCGCGAATCCTGAGAGGTAACCCAGATAAGCGAGAAAAGAGTGGCTGCCATTAAGCATACGCAGTTTCATCTCTTCCCATGGCAGGACATCATTCACCATTTGTACACCTGCGACTTCCCAGGCAGGACGCCCAGCGACGAAGTTATCTTCCACCACCCACTGGATAAACGGTTCGCAGCTAATCGCGCAGGGATCATTCACCCCCAGATGTTGGCTGATTTCCGCCAGTGATTCGTCGGTTGCTGCCGGAACAATACGGTCGACCATGGTTCCCGGAAAACTGACGTGTTCTTTTATCCACCCGGCGAGTTCTGGTGAACGTTTTTCCGCCATCCCCTGCACCGCGTTTTTCACCACATGGCCATTGTCGGGAATATTGTCGCAGGAGAGTACGGTAAACGGTGCAAGGCCGCGTTCACGGCGTCGTTTCAGTGCTTCGACGAGAATACCCGGCGCGGAGTGAGGTTCTTCAGGATTTTGAAGATCGTGAATAATCCGCGGATTGCTGGTGTCGAGTGCACCGGTGGCCGGGTCAATACAATAGCCTTTTTCTGTAATCGTCAGGGAAACAATTGCCACCTGTGGCTCGCAAAATTTCTCAATAATTGCCGCTAAGGAATCCAGTTTTGCATTCAGGCATTCGTGAACGGCACCGACAATTATCGCCTGGTTGCCGTCCGCACCTTTCTCCAGCACGGTATATAAATGGTTCTGTGCGCGGAGCTGGCTCATCAGCTGATCGCCGCTGAACAAGCTGATCTCACAGATCCCCCAGTCGCCGCCCTGGGCATTCAGCACACGATCGGTCAGTAACGCCTGATGTGCGCGGTGAAAGGCTCCGAAGCCAAAATGAACGATACGTGATTGCAACTGCTGGCGATCGTAGCGTGGAGCGTGTACCTGAGGCGGGAGCGTAGCGGAGGCGATTGTATTCATAGGAGTCACGTCTTAGTAACGATTGATTAACAATGACAGTGTAAAGTTATATGACAGAAATTGAAATTGGTCTGGATTGTTAATGCGATGAAGTGTGAGGGCGATCAATGAACTGGTGAATATTACGGGAGAACTATATTCAGGAAGCGCAAAATAGAAGATTGGTATAATAAATTAAAAAAGGGACAGCCTGAGCTATCCCTTTTCTGCATGCGGCTGAAGTTAGTCAGCACGCCCCATATAACGGCGTTCTTCGATATGGATACGAATTTTTTCGCCCGGGCTTAAGTATTCTGGTACCTGAATCACCAGACCAGTGCTCAATGTCGCCGGTTTGTTACGGGCGCTGGCAGATGCCCCTTTGATGCCTGGTGCGGTTTCAACGATTTCCAGATCAACGGTCTGCGGCAGCTCAAGCGCCAGCAGTTGACCGTCCCAGGTCAGCACCTGCATGTCCGGCATGCCGCCCTCAGGCATAAACAGCAACTCTTCTTCAATCTGATCTTTGGTGAAGGTATACGGGGTATAGTCTTCTTTATCCATAAAGACATATTCGTTGCCATCGACATAGGAGAAGTCAACGTAACGGCGGGTCAGCGTCACGGTGTCAACGATATCATCTCCTTTGAAACGCTCTTCTACTTTCAGCCCGGTACGGACATCAGAAAAACGCATTTTGTACAGCGTAGCGGCACCACGGGCAGTGGGCGACTGAATATCAATGTCCTTAACCAGCAGCAGTTTGCCGTTGTAATTCAGTACCATACCCTTTTTAATTTCGTTCGCTCTTGGCATCGAAGAATTCCTGTAGTCGAAAATGTCAAAAATATCGCGACAAAGTACTCGCGACGGGCCTTTCGGGCAAGTGGTATTCGCACTTTTGCTGATGCAAAAAAGGTGGTACTGTGCGCGCTCATCAATCCGGTGGTTAACCTTAAGAGAACAATGTATGGAATGCCGTCCGGGTTGCGGGGCGTGTTGCACTGCCCCCTCAATCTCCAGCCCTATTCCCGGTATGCCAGATGGCAAGCCCGCCAATACGCCCTGCATTCAGCTAGATGAGTATCAGCGCTGTAAAATTTTCACCTCGCCACTGCGGCCGAAAGTCTGTGCAGGGTTACAAGCCAGCGCTGAAATGTGCGGTAACTCGCGTCAGCAGGCAATGACCTGGCTTATCGATCTGGAAATGCTGACCGCGCCTTAAACATCTTTAATCCGCAGTAAGCAAAACAGAGTGGCGATAATCATCACCATCGCAAACCAGAACACAGCGTGATAATTCCAGATCTCGGCGACGATGCCCGCCACAGATCCTGCGATGATCCAGCCCACGCGCGACGTGTTGGTATAGAGCGTGGTGGCTGAACCTGCCTGACCGGGCATCAAATCCTGAAAATAGAGCATCCCGATGCCGCCCAGAATGCCAATAAAAATAGCATTTAGCAGCTGCAAGCCCAACAGAATGGCAGGTGAATGCGCCATCAGCATTCCTGCGTAAAAACAGACGCCACCCACGGCAGCAACGCGCATTAAGAAACGCTTACCCAGACGTTTGGCAAAATATCCGGCAATCAACATGGTCGGGATTTCCAGCCCGGCGGCGGTCCCCATCATCACGCCTGCCAGTTTCTCGGGAAGATGCAGTTCGTTGATAATAAATAGCGGCATGTTGATGATGTACAGGCTGTTCGAGCCCCACATCAATGTACAAATGACAAACAGCAGCAGCGTATCGCGACGGTTACGGCGCGGCGCTTCAACCGTGCCGGTCGCCAGCGGAAGCTCTTTTTGCATCGACGGTAAAAACAGCCACACCATCACGCCGCAAACAATAAACGCTACCGCTGCGCTCAGATACATTACCGTAAAGCTGAAACCCATCGCTAAGGCATAAGCCAGCGGCGGGCCAATGACCCATGCCAGTGAAACCTGAGCGCGTAAAAAAGAGCTGAACATCACCGCCTCACGTCCGGTTTTGTCGGCATGTTCACGTGCAAGGGCAAACATTTGCGGGTTAGCGGTCGAGCCAAAGCTGCTAAGAAAGACGCCAACGAATAGCAAAACAAAGTAGTTGCGATTCCAGGCAAAAAGGGTGCAGGCCAGCACGCCTAACAGGCAGCAAAAGACAATCAGCGATTTGCGATCGCCGCGCTTATCAGAGCGCCCGGCGAGAAACTGACTGACCAGAATCCCAATGACAGCGCTGCCGGTAAAGAAGAATCCCACCATCGCCGGACGGGCATGTACTTCATCGGTAAGGAAAATACTGAGTGTCGGGGTTTGCAGAGCGCCCGCAATACCGGTGAGAAAGGCAACGATTAAAAACGCCGTCGAGGTCAGGTCAAACGATTTCGCGCTGGAGACTGCGGGGGAGTTATGCATGCTGGTCGATCACTGGAAGAGGAAGACGCGGAGTTTACGCCGCTTGTTAGAAAATAAACAGACAGCGAAATCAAAAGCGCCACGAATAATCAAAATGCCATTTCACTGTTGCTGATTTGCTGCTGACGCTGCTGAAATGAAATTGCTGATAACGGATTTTCCCATCAGCAATTCGGAAAAATGACAAAAAATTGTGCAGCACATCAAACTTTTGCTCATTACTTTACGGCTTTCCTTGCGTGCTGAAACAGAAGTATTATGCTTTCTTGAAACGTTTCAGCGCGATCTTGTCTTTAACCCTAAGCCAGGTTGGCGCTTTTTTTCTCATAGAAGCTGAATCGTTTCAATTCAGCAAGAGAGGAGAACTATGTTCCAGTTATCCGTACAGGACATCCATCCGGGCGAAAAGGCCGGAGACAAAGAAGAGGCGATTCGCCAGGTCGCTGCGGCGCTGGTGCAGGCCGGTAATGTAGCTGAAGGCTACGTCAATGGCATGCTGGCGCGCGAACAGCAAACCTCTACGTTCCTCGGCAATGGTATTGCTATTCCACACGGCACTACCGACACCCGCGATCAGGTGCTGAAAACCGGCGTTCAGGTATTTCAGTTCCCGGAAGGCGTCACCTGGGGTGACGGCCAGGTAGCGTACGTGGCGATCGGTATTGCTGCCAGCTCGGATGAACATCTGGGTCTGTTACGCCAGCTGACCCACGTACTGAGCGATGATTCCGTTGCTGAACAGCTGAAGTCAGCAACGACAGCAGAAGAACTTCGCGCGTTGCTGATGGGCGAAAAGCAGAGTGAGCAGCTGAAGCTCGATAACGAAATGCTGACGCTGGATATTGTCGCCAGCGATCTGCTGACGCTTCAGGCGCTTAACGCTGCGCGTCTGAAAGAAGCAGGGGCAGTTGACGCCACCTTCGTCACTAAAGCTATCAATGAACAACCGCTGAACCTCGGACAGGGCATCTGGCTGAGCGATAGCGCTGAAGGCAATTTGCGTAGCGCGATTGCGGTAAGCCGTGCGGCAAATGCTTTTGATGTGGACGGCGAAACGGCAGCCATGCTGGTGAGTGTGGCGATGAATGACGATCAGCCCGTCGCGGTTCTTAAGCGTCTCGCTGATTTGTTGCTCGACAATAAAGCTGACCGTTTGCTGAAAGCGGATGCGGCAACGTTGCTGGCGCTGCTGACCAGCGATGATGCGCCGACCGACGACGTGTTAAGCGCGGAGTTTGTGGTGCGCAATGAACACGGCCTGCATGCTCGTCCAGGTACCATGCTGGTCAATACTATTAAACAATTTAACAGTGATATTACCGTGACAAACCTTGATGGCACCGGCAAACCGGCAAACGGACGTAGTCTGATGAAAGTTGTGGCACTTGGCGTTAAGAAAGGTCATCGCCTACGCTTTACCGCCCAGGGTGCAGATGCTGAGCAGGCGCTGAAAGCCATTGGCGACGCTATCGCTGCTGGTCTTGGGGAGGGCGCATAATGAGCAGACGTGTTGCTACTATCACCCTTAATCCGGCTTATGACCTTGTTGGTTTCTGCCCGGAAATTGAACGCGGCGAAGTGAACCTGGTGAAAACCACCGGTCTGCATGCGGCGGGTAAAGGCATCAACGTGGCCAAAGTATTAAAAGACCTGGGGATTGATGTCACCGTTGGCGGCTTCCTCGGTAAAGACAATCAGGATGGTTTTCAGCAACTGTTCAGCGAGCTGGGCATTGCCAACCGTTTCCAGGTTGTACAGGGGCGCACCCGAATTAACGTTAAGCTGACGGAAAAAGACGGCGAAGTGACCGACTTCAACTTCTCGGGTTTTGAAGTTACCCCCGCAGACTGGGAACGCTTTGTGACTGATTCTCTGAGCTGGCTCGGTCAGTTCGATATGGTCTGTGTCAGCGGAAGCTTACCGTCAGGCGTCAGCCCGGAAGCGTTCACCGACTGGATGACTCGCCTGCGTAGTCAGTGTCCTTGCATTATCTTTGATAGTAGCCGTGAAGCATTAGTGGCAGGTTTGAAAGCGGCACCGTGGCTGGTGAAACCTAACCGCCGCGAGCTGGAAATCTGGGCGGGCCGTAAACTGCCTGAAATGAAAGATGTGATTGAAGCTGCGCATGCGCTGCGTGAACAAGGTATCGCGCATGTCGTTATTTCACTGGGTGCCGAAGGCGCGCTTTGGGTTAATGCCTCCGGCGAATGGATCGCCAAACCACCGTCAGTCGATGTCGTAAGCACCGTTGGCGCAGGGGATTCTATGGTTGGTGGCCTGATTTATGGCTTGCTGATGCGTGAATCCAGTGAACACACACTGCGTCTGGCGACAGCTGTTGCAGCCCTGGCGGTAAGTCAAAGCAATGTGGGTATTACCGATCGTCCGCAGTTGGCCGCAATGATGGCGCGCGTCGACTTACAACCTTTTAACTGACAGCAGGAGAGGCATAATGAAAACGCTGCTGATTATTGACGCTAATCTCGGTCAGGCACGCGCCTATATGGCGAAGACCCTGCTGGGCGCGGCGGCGCGAAAAGCAAAACTGGAAATCATCGACAATCCGAACGACGCTGAAATGGCGATTGTTCTCGGTGATTCCATCCCGAACGACAGCGCGCTGAACGGTAAAAATGTCTGGCTGGGCGATATTTCTCGGGCAGTTGCGCACCCTGAGCTGTTCCTGAGTGAAGCCAAAGGCCATGCGAAACCTTACACTGCACCGGTCGCTGCGACAGCACCAGTTGCCACCAGCGGTCCGAAACGCGTAGTTGCGGTGACAGCTTGCCCGACTGGCGTAGCACACACATTTATGGCGGCTGAAGCCATTGAAACCGAAGCGAAAAAACGTGGCTGGTGGGTGAAAGTTGAAACCCGTGGTTCTGTTGGCGCGGGTAATGCGATCACCCCTGAAGAAGTAGCCGCAGCGGATCTGGTGATTGTGGCGGCAGATATCGAAGTGGATCTGGCGAAATTTGCTGGTAAACCGATGTATCGCACCTCTACCGGTCTGGCGCTGAAGAAAACCGCGCAGGAACTGGATAAAGCGGTTGCTGAAGCAACGCCGTATGAACCGGCGGGCAAAGCTCAAACAGCGACCACTGAAGGTAAGAAAGAGGGTGCAGGCGCTTACCGTCACTTGCTGACGGGCGTCTCTTACATGCTGCCGATGGTCGTTGCAGGTGGTCTGTGTATCGCGCTTTCTTTTGCTTTTGGTATCGAAGCGTTTAAAGAGCCGGGTACGTTGGCAGCGGCGCTGATGCAGATTGGTGGTGGTTCAGCCTTTGCGCTGATGGTGCCGGTACTGGCAGGTTACATTGCCTTCTCCATTGCCGATCGTCCGGGTCTCACGCCGGGTCTGATTGGCGGTATGCTGGCGGTCAGCACCGGTTCTGGCTTCATTGGGGGTATTATTGCGGGCTTCCTGGCTGGTTACATTGCGAAGTTAATCAGTACGCAACTGAAACTGCCACAGAGTATGGAGGCGCTGAAACCGATCCTGATCATTCCGCTAATTTCCAGTCTGGTGGTCGGTCTGGCGATGATCTACCTGATCGGTAAACCGGTTGCTGGCATTCTCGAAGGGTTGACTCACTGGCTACAGACCATGGGGACTGCGAATGCGGTTCTGCTGGGGGCGATCCTCGGTGGCATGATGTGTACTGACATGGGCGGTCCGGTAAATAAAGCAGCGTACGCATTCGGTGTGGGTCTGCTGAGTACTCAAACCTATGGCCCGATGGCGGCGATTATGGCGGCAGGTATGGTGCCACCGCTGGCAATGGGTCTGGCAACAATGGTGGCGCGTCGCAAATTCGACAAAGCGCAGCAGGAAGGTGGCAAAGCCGCTCTGGTTCTTGGTCTGTGCTTTATTTCGGAAGGTGCAATTCCGTTTGCTGCTCGTGATCCGATGCGTGTGCTGCCGTGTTGTATCGTTGGTGGGGCGCTGACTGGCGCAATCTCAATGGCGATTGGTGCGAAACTGATGGCACCGCACGGTGGTCTGTTTGTTCTGCTGATCCCTGGCGCTATTACGCCGGTACTGGGTTACCTGGTAGCAATTATTGCCGGTACGCTGGTGGCGGGTTTGGCCTATGCCTTCCTGAAACGTCCGGAAGTGGACGCAGTAGCGAAAGCAGCGTAATAAAAGGTGTGTTACAGGGCAGAAAATTCCTGCCCTGTAACATTTGATGAGCGCAAAGGGAATGACCAGTTTGTGAATGTAATTTTATGAATTTAAATGGTTTTATCTTTCAGTAGAAACCTGAAATGTTCATCAAACACTAAGGTTATTTCCTCAAGGGCAGATTATTTTCTGCCCTTTTTTAGTGTTCCTGTTCTGTGCATCCCGTCACAAATTCCTCACTTTTGTAATTCAGGCATTTAATCGCATTTTGTGAGCCTGCTCAAATCTGCCTATTTTGCCTCTCTGGCGGCAATTTACTTTACGTAAAACATGCATACTATGAGCACATGTTTAAATATGAACACATGTTTAAACCGTCTTTGCAGTATCTATATTCTTGTGGATTGACAGGGTTGGTAATTTTTTACCAGAGGACGTGCTATGCGCGAAAAGGATTATGTCGTAATTATAGGCTCGGCGAATATTGATGTCGCCGGATATTCACATGAATCATTAAATTATGCGGATTCAAATCCAGGTAAAATAAAATTTACGCCTGGTGGGGTAGGGCGCAATATTGCACAAAACCTGGCGTTGCTGGGTAATAAAGCCTGGCTACTGAGCGCCGTAGGCAGTGATTTTTATGGTCAATCGCTGCTAACGCAAACCAATCAATCTGGCGTTTATGTCGATAAATGCCTGATTGTGCCGGGAGAAAATACGTCGAGCTATTTATCATTACTCGATAATACCGGTGAAATGCTGGTTGCTATAAATGACATGAATATTAGCAACGCTATTACAGCTGAATATCTCGCACAGCACCGTGAATTTATTCAGAGGGCAAAGGTCATTGTCGCGGACTGTAATATCAGTGAAGAGGCACTGGCATGGATTCTGGATAATGCCGCCAACGTACCCGTATTTGTCGATCCTGTTTCTGCGTGGAAATGTGTCAAAGTGCGCGACCGTCTAAATCTGATCCACACTCTCAAGCCAAACCGCCTTGAAGCGGAAACCCTGAGTGGAATTGCACTGTCTGGGCGTGAAGATGTCGCAAAGGTCGCCGCCTGGTTTCATCAACACGGCCTGAACCGCCTGGTGCTGAGCATGGGCGGTGATGGTGTTTATTACAGTGATATCGGCGGTGAAAGTGGCTGGTCTGCCCCCATCAAAACCAAAGTCATCAATGTTACCGGAGCAGGCGACGCCATGATGGCGGGGCTGGCCTCCTGTTGGGTAGACGGGATGTCGTTTACCGATTCTGTTCGATTTGCGCAGGGATGTTCGTCAATGGCACTTGCCTGTGAATATACCAACAACCCTGAATTATCAATTGCCAATGTTACATCGTTAGTGGAGAACACCGAATGTCTGAATTAACTCTGTCCCCTGAACTATTACAAATATCTGCCGAAGTACAAGAAGCTTTAAAAAATAAAAAACCGATTGTTGCTCTTGAATCAACCATTATTTCGCATGGTATGCCATTCCCGCAAAATGCTGAGACGGCAATTGAAGTAGAAGACACAATTCGTAAGCACGGTGCTGTACCTGCAACAATCGCCATTATTGGTGGTGTCATGAAAGTAGGTTTGAGCAAAGAAGAAATTGAATTGTTAGGCCGTGAAGGACATAACGTGACGAAAGTCAGTCGCCGTGATTTACCTTTTGTCGTTGCTGCAGGAAAAAATGGCGCGACCACCGTTGCTTCAACGATGATTATCGCGGCACTGGCAGGAATTAAAGTATTTGCAACGGGGGGGATTGGTGGTGTGCATCGCGGTGCGGAACATACATTCGATATTTCTGCCGATTTACAGGAACTGGCAAATACTAATGTCACCGTTGTTTGTGCCGGTGCAAAATCTATTCTCGAT
The DNA here is from genome assembly GCF_002965245.1 of Escherichia sp. MOD1-EC6021. Classification (NCBI taxonomy): domain Bacteria; kingdom Pseudomonadati; phylum Pseudomonadota; class Gammaproteobacteria; order Enterobacterales; family Enterobacteriaceae; genus Escherichia; species Escherichia sp. MOD1-EC6021. Next base: position 267,272 of record NZ_PTRU01000001.1, read on the forward strand.
TTAGGATTAACAACAGAATATTTAGAAACCTTCGGTGTACCGTTAATTGGCTATCAGACAAAAGCGCTGCCTGCGTTTTTCTGCCGTACCAGCCCATTTGAAGTCAGTATTCGCCTTGATAGTGCCACGGAAATCGCTCGTGCAATGGCAGTGAAATGGCAAACCGGTTTGAACGGCGGCCTGGTAGTGGCGAATCCGATCCCGGAACAGTTTGCGATGCCGGAGGAATCTATCAATGCAGCCATAGATCAAGCCGTCGCCGAAGCCGAAGAGCAGGGCGTTATTGGTAAAGAAAGTACACCGTTCCTGCTGGCTCGTGTTGCTGAACTGACTGGCGGTGACAGCCTGAAATCCAACATCCAACTGGTGTTCAACAACGCCATTCTGGCGAGCGAAATTGCCAAAGAATACCAGCGTCTCGCGGGTTAATTTCTGACGGGCAGAAAGCCGTCGCCCGTACTGATCATACATACCGAAACCTGGCGCTTGCGCCGGGTTTACTGGCATGAAAGGAAAATCATTATGGATATAATGAGAAGTTTGGTGGGTATGGTGGTATTGCTGGCAATTGCATTCTTATTGTCAGTGAATAAAAAGCGTATCAGCGTACGCACGGTCGGAGCTGCATTGCTGCTGCAAATCGCTATTGGTGGCATTATGCTCTACTTCCCACCGGGAAAATGGGCGGTAGAGCAGGCGGCATTAGGCGTACATAAAGTGATGTCTTACAGTGACGCCGGAAGTGCCTTTATTTTTGGTTCGCTGGTCGGGCCGAAAATGGATGTCCTGTTTGATGGCGCAGGCTTTATCTTCGCCTTTCGCGTACTTCCGGCAATTATTTTCGTCACAGCGCTCATCAGCCTGCTGTACTACATTGGCGTGATGGGGCTGCTAATCCGCATTCTTGGCAGTATTTTTCAGAAAGCCCTCAACATCAGCAAAATCGAATCTTTTGTTGCGGTTACCACTATTTTCCTCGGGCAAAATGAGATCCCGGCGATCGTTAAACCGTTTATCGATCGCATGAATCGCAACGAGCTATTTACGGCAATTTGTAGCGGGATGGCGTCCATTGCCGGTTCGATGATGATTGGTTATGCCGGAATGGGCGTACCAATTGACTACCTGTTAGCGGCATCGCTGATGGCGATCCCTGGTGGTATTTTGTTTGCACGTATTCTTAGCCCAGCCACCGAGCCTTCGCAGGTGACATTTGAAAATCTGTCGTTCAGCGAAACGCCGCCAAAAAGCTTTATCGAAGCGGCGGCGAGCGGTGCGATGACCGGGTTGAAAATCGCCGCTGGTGTGGCGACGGTGGTAATGGCGTTTGTGGCAATTATTGCGCTGATCAACGGCATTATCGGCGGAATTGGTGGCTGGTTTGGTTTTTCCAATGCCTCTCTGGAAAGTATTTTTGGCTATGTGCTGGCACCGCTGGCGTGGATCATGGGCGTGGACTGGAGTGATGCCAACCTTGCGGGTAGCCTGATTGGGCAGAAACTGGCGATTAACGAATTCGTCGCTTACCTGAGTTTCTCCCCATACCTGCAAACGGGCGGCACGCTGGAAGTGAAAACCATTGCGATTATCTCCTTTGCGCTTTGTGGTTTTGCTAACTTTGGTTCTATCGGTGTTGTCGTTGGGGCGTTTTCGGCTATTTCGCCAAAACGCGCGCCGGAAATCGCTCAGCTTGGGTTACGGGCGTTGGCAGCAGCAACGCTTTCCAACCTGATGAGCGCGACCATTGCCGGGTTCTTTATTGGTTTAGCTTGAGTTTCATTACCGGATGTACGCGCTTATTAAGCGTTGCATCCGGCAATCGCGCTATTCCAGATTATTTTTTACTGCATCATCCCGGAGAATTTATTCTCCGGATCCATCTCCAGCGCCAGCCCTAACAACTTCTTTCTGTTTTTAATCAGATACCCTTTCTTGCTTTTAATTAATAAACCGTCATGAATGAATTGCGCGAGAACATATAAAAGATGTCGATAAGAAACGCCCAAATACTCTGCCGCTTGCGTATGCTTTTCGTGATAAAGATCACCTTCCTGCGAGAGTAATATAAAAGCTGCCAGGCGATTCACTAACGGAAATGATTGATTCTGAGTTAAAGAAACAATATTGCGATAATTTTTATGGCTTAAAGTAACGCAGAGTTTTCGTAAAAATAGCGTGTCGTTTAATAACAGCGGACGGTAATGTTTCATGGGGAGTGCAAGGCACCAACACTCTTCAATCGCCTGCACCGCACGTGGTTCATGGTCTTTATCGATTAACTCAATCTCACCAATAAAACAGGGGGCGGCAAAGAAATCGATCAGCGACACGCGACCATTTGCAAGCGTGGCGTAAAGCCTGGCGCGGCCTCGCGTCAGGTAAAACAGCCATGACGGCTGTTGCCCTTCCTGCACAATGTAGTCACGCGCTAAAAAATGAAACAGCCGTGTATCGGCTGAAACATCCGTTGAAAAGCAATCCTTATACGCGGACTCACTCATCAATTGCTGCTTAAGATCATTATTGTGGATTTCTTTCACGATGTTTATCCGCTATGAGATTTCTCATATTTAGCATACGTACGCTGTTGTTAAGATTCAATCATCGGCCCGGTCGAATTTTCTTTGCTGTAGAAAAAATAACGCAACTGGAAACAGAGGAAATAAACAATGGAAAAGAGAAAAATTATTCTGGATTGTGATCCGGGTCATGATGATGCTATTGCCATAATGATGGCCGCGAAACATCCGGCGATTGATTTATTAGGTATCACTATTGTGGCGGGGAATCAAACCCTCGATAAAACATTAATTAATGGCCTGAATGTTTGCCAGAAACTGGAGATTAATGTTCCGGTTTATGCGGGGATGCCGCAACCTATTATGCGTCAACAAATCGTTGCCGATAATATTCACGGTGAAACCGGGCTGGATGGCCCGGTATTCGAACCGCTGACTCGTCAGGCAGAAAACACCCATGCGGTGAAATATATCATCGATACCCTGATGGCAAGCGATGGCGATATCACTCTGGTGCCGGTTGGTCCGCTTTCAAATATCGCGGTGGCAATGCGTATGCAGCCCGCAATCCTGCCGAAAATCCGTGAAATTGTACTGATGGGCGGCGCTTACGGTACTGGCAACTTCACCCCATCTGCCGAGTTCAACATTTTTGCTGACCCGGAAGCCGCACGCGTGGTGTTCACCTCCGGCGTTCCATTAGTGATGATGGGCCTCGATCTCACCAACCAGACCGTTTGCACTCCGGACGTGATTGCACGGATGGAAAGAGCAGGCGGCCCTGCCGGAGAGTTGTTCAGCGACATCATGAACTTCACTCTGAAAACCCAGTTCGAAAACTACGGTCTGGCTGGCGGCCCGGTGCACGACGCCACCTGTATCGGCTATCTGATTAACCCTGATGGCATAAAAACCCAGGATATGTACGTCGACGTGGACGTTAACAGTGGCCCTTGTTACGGGCGTACCGTCTGCGACGAGCTGGGCGTTCTTGGCAAGCCCGCCAATACCAAAGTCGGCATCACTATTGATACCGACTGGTTCTGGGGATTAGTCGAAGAGTGCGTGCGCGGCTACATCAAAACCCACTAAGTGGTGATATCAAGCCGGGCCGGTATCGCTGGATGCAAGCCTGGCTATTTCTGATGGGCAGAAAGCCGTCGCCCAAAATGACATGAAGAGATAATAACTATGGATGTCATGAGAAGTGTTCTGGGAATGGTGGTACTGCTGGCAATTGCGTTTTTGCTGTCAGTAAACAAGAAGAAGATCAGCCTGCGTACCGTTGGCGCGGCGTTAGTGTTACAGGTCGTGATTGGCGGCATTATGCTTTGGTTACCGCCAGGGTGTTGGGTCGCAGAAAAAGTCGCTTTTGGCGTGCATAAAGTGATGGCGTACAGCGATGCAGGTAGCGCTTTTATCTTCGGTTCTCTGGTCGGACCGAAAATGGACACCTTATTTGATGGCGCAGGATTTATCTTTGGTTTCAGGGTATTACCGGCAATTATCTTCGTCACTGCACTGGTGAGTATTCTCTACTACATCGGTGTGATGGGGATCTTAATTCGCATTCTCGGCGGTATATTCCAGAAAGCATTGAATATCAGCAAGATCGAGTCATTCGTCGCGGTCACTACCATTTTCCTCGGGCAAAACGAAATTCCGGCGATCGTGAAACCTTTTATCGATCGTCTGAATCGCAATGAGCTGTTTACGGCTATTTGCAGCGGCATGGCCTCAATTGCCGGTTCTACGATGATTGGTTACGCCGCGCTGGGCGTACCAGTGGAGTATTTGCTGGCGGCATCGTTAATGGCGATCCCCGGCGGGATCTTGTTTGCCCGCCTGTTAAGCCCGGCTACCGAATCTTCTCAGGTTTCCTTTAATAACCTCTCTTTCACCGAAACACCGCCAAAAAGCATTATTGAAGCCGCCGCTACAGGGGCAATGACCGGGCTGAAAATCGCCGCAGGTGTGGCGACAGTGGTGATGGCATTTGTTGCAATAATTGCGTTGATTAACGGTATTATCGGCGGCGTTGGCGGCTGGTTTGGTTTTGAACATGCCTCGCTGGAGTCCATTTTAGGTTACCTGTTGGCTCCACTGGCGTGGGTGATGGGGGTTGACTGGAGTGATGCGAATCTTGCCGGGAGTTTGATTGGACAGAAACTGGCGATTAATGAATTTGTCGCTTACCTCAATTTCTCACCTTATCTGCAAACAGCTGGCACTCTGGATGCTAAAACCGTGGCGATTATTTCCTTCGCGTTGTGCGGTTTCGCTAACTTTGGTTCTATCGGGGTGGTGGTTGGCGCATTTTCTGCGGTTGCGCCACACCGTGCGCCGGAAATCGCCCAGCTTGGTTTACGCGCGCTGGCGGCGGCGACACTTTCTAACCTGATGAGTGCCACCATTGCAGGATTCTTTATTGGCTTAGCGTAGTGCGCGAGTTATGAGCCGGATAAGACGCGGTCAAGCGTCGAATCCGGCAAGATTGTTACACCATCGGCACTAATGAAAGCGCGTTATCGGCAGACAGGGTAGGGTTGTTTAAGCTGCCGCTGGCGCGTGAAATTGCCGCGCAGGCCATCGCAAAACGGGCACTATCACGGAAACTGCTTCCTTCCAGAAAGCTATACACCAGGCCCGCCATAAAACCATCGTCAGCACCAAAACTGTCTACCGTCGTATGCGCTGGCGCAGTCAGCAAAAATTGTTCGCCATCCTTTTGGCTGCAATAAACAGACTCATCGGGCAAATAAACAAACAATTGCTGAACGCCTTGTTGATGCAACGCATTCACTGCGGCATTACGATCAGCATCGTGGGTTATCGGCTGGCCCCATAAAATTTCCAGCTCCGGCAAAGTGGGTTTCAGAGTGTGAATATGCGCCAGCCAGTGTTTGATTTTGCCCGCTTTGAATTCTGAAACGGTATCGACAAACACCGGGATTTCATCAGCGAGGGTAAAGACCCACTCCAGCGCCTCGGCTGTCAGGTTGCAATCAGCCAGTACCACGCCCGCATGACGAAGTAAATCGCGCGACCCGTTCAGTAGTTGCGGTGTCAACTGATCCAGCAGATGGGTATCGTTAATCGCCAGCACGGTTTGATCGTCTCGATTGGCAATTGCCAGATACGTCGATGTGCTTTGACCATGTAAACGAACGCAGCCGGAGACATTCACGCCGGCGCGGCGCGTTTCTTCCAGGAGCATTTCGCCATAAAAGTCATCGCCAATCACTGAAAGCAAATGGACGTCGCGGCCTAACAGCGCCAGATTGTGGGCGATATTGCGTCCAACGCCGCCTGCCGAGCAATGAATTGTACCGGGATGAGAAGCCGCTTGCGGGTAACGGATATCCGCCATCCCGCGAATATCCATATTGATTGTCCCCACCACTACGCAGTATTCCTGCTCGGTGAGAATGTAACCTTTGCCTTTAATCCGACCTTTGCGCATTAAATCCATAATATGCGCTGCAACACGCGAACGGCTGATTTGCAGCATATCCGCAATTTCGTTCTGCTGAATCAGCGGGTTACGCCTTAATATTGCAAGGATCTCCTTCTCCCGGTTATTCATCTTCAGGCTACCGCTTTTTCAGTTTGTTGCGCTTTCAGCCAGGCGATCTCTTCTGCCCAGATATCCGGGTTGATGGTTTCAAGGATCAGCGGAATTCCGTCGAAACGGTCGTCCTGCATGATCCAGCGGAACGCATCATGACCGATATTGCCTTCACCGAGGCTATGATGGCGGTCAACGCGGCTGCCAAAGGTGCTTTTCGCATCGTTAAGGTGCATCCCGCGCAGATACTTAAAGCCGACAATACGGGCAAAATCCGCGAACGTTTTCTCGCATTCGGCTGGAGTACGCAAATCATACCCGGCAGCGAAAGCATGGCAGGTATCAATGCAGACGCCGACGCGGGATTTATCTTCCACGCCGTCGATAATCGCCGCGAGATGTTCGAATTTAAACCCTAAGTTGCTGCCCTGACCGGCGGTATTTTCAATCACCGCTGTCACACCTTGAGTTTTATCCAGCGCAATGTTGATGGATTCGGCAATATGCGCAAGGCAATCCTCTTCTGAAATCTGCATCAGATGGCTGCCTGGGTGGAAGTTGAGCAAAGAAAGTCCCAGTTGTTCGCAACGCTGCATTTCATCAATAAACGCATCGCGCGATTTTTCCAGAGCTTCGGTGACTGGATGTCCGAGGTTAATCAGATAACTGTCGTGGGGAAGAATTTGCGCCGATGTGTAGTGATATTTTTCACAGGCGGCTTTGAATTCATCGATGGTTTGCGTCGTGAGCGGTGCGGCACGCCACTGACGTTGGTTTTTGGTGAACAAGGCAAACGCGGTTGCGTCGATTTCGGCGGCGCGAATTGCGGCATTTGCCAGACCGCCAGCAGCACTAACGTGCGCTCCAATGTATTTCATGCGAGGACTCCTGTTAAACCCGCTGGAGGAAAACGGTAATGATAGCGGGTTAACAGGAGCAAGATGTAGTGGTTTATGCGATGACGCTTTGAATCACATAGTTAATCGCACCACCACCAACAATCAGCCAGGCAAACAGTACCAGAGCCATCAGCAGAGGTTTCGCCCCGGCTTTTTTCAGCGCGCTGACGTGAGTGGTCAGACCCAGCGCCGCCATCGCCATTGCCAGCAGGAAGGTATCCAGCGTTACCAGCATATTCACTACGCTCTGCGGTAACAGGTGGAACGAGTTAAAGATGGCAACTACGATGAACAAGATGGCAAACCACGGAATAGTGATTTTGCTTTTCTCGCCGCTGTTCGCCCCAGACAGCTGTTTAACACGCGCCGCCAGCAGGATGAGGAACGGAGCCAGCATCATCACGCGCAGCATTTTGGAAATAACTGCTGCGTTTTCTGCATCCGGGCTGATGGCATGACCTGCCGCCACCACCTGCGCCACTTCGTGCACAGTAGAACCAATGTAGATACCGAAAGTTTCCGGACTAAACCATTGAGACATCAGCGGGTATATCGCCGGGTAGAGGAAAATCGCGACGGTCCCGAAGATAACAACGGTTGCAACAGCCACGGTTACTTTACTGGCTTCCGCTTTCACTACCGGCTCAGTCGCCAGTACCGCGGCAGCACCACAGATACTGCTACCGGCACCGATCAACCAGCTGGTGTGCTTATCCAGACCAAACACTTTCTGCCCCAGGAAACAAGCCAGCAGGAAGGTACTGGACAGCGTCAGCACGTCAATGATGATCCCACTGATACCGACATCGGCAATTTGCGAGAACGTCAGACGGAAGCCATAAAGAATGATACCCAGACGTAATAAATATTGCTTGGCAAACAGCACGCCACCGTCACAGCTTTTCCAGATGTGCGGATAGATGGTGTTGCCTAAAACCATCCCCAACAAGATTGCGAGGGTGAGGGCACTAAACCCGGCACCCGCAACCGCGGGAATGGAACCACCCCACAGGGCGACCCCGGTGATAACTGCACTCAGGGCTAACCCCGGAATAAAATGCCACAGTGTACGATGTTGTTTCTGTAAGGTGATATTCGTCATAACCCTCTCCTTTAACCGGGCATAAGGTTACGACTAACTGGTTTAAAAATAAAATTGATTATATATTTATAATTAATCTTTATAAGTGGTAAGCGACTATGCACATCACCCTCCGGCAGTTGGAAGTTTTTGCAGAAGTATTGAAAAGTGGATCAACCACCCAGGCGTCGGTGATGCTGGCGTTGTCGCAATCAGCAGTGAGCGCAGCCTTGACCGACCTGGAAGGGCAGCTTGGCGTTCAACTGTTTGATCGCGTGGGGAAAAGACTGGTAGTTAATGAACACGGGCGGCTGCTCTATCCGCGAGCGTTGGCACTGCTTGAACAGGCGGTTGAAATCGAACAACTGTTTCGCGAAGACAACGGCGCGATTCGTATCTATGCCAGTAGTACTATCGGTAACTACATTCTGCCTGCAGTCATTGCCCGTTATCGCCATGATTATCCGCAGTTGCCGATTGAACTTAGCGTTGGGAACAGCCAGGACGTGATGCAAGCGGTGCTGGATTTCCGCGTTGATATTGGCTTTATTGAAGGACCGTGCCACAGCACTGAAATCATCTCTGAACCGTGGCTGGAAGACGAACTGGTGGTTTTCGCCGCCCCGACTTCGCCGTTGGCTCGTGGTCCGGTCACCTTAGAGCAGCTGGCCGCCGCGCCGTGGATCCTGCGTGAACGCGGTTCCGGCACGCGGGAGATTGTCGATTATCTGTTGCTGTCACATTTACCGAAGTTTGAGATGGCGATGGAGTTAGGTAACTCCGAGGCAATCAAACATGCGGTGCGTCATGGATTGGGAATTAGTTGCCTGTCGCGACGGGTCATTGAAGATCAATTGCAGGCAGGCACATTAAGTGAAGTTGCGGTCCCTCTGCCGCGCCTGATGCGTACGTTGTGGCGTATACATCATCGGCAAAAACACCTTTCCAACGCGCTACGGCGCTTTCTGGACTATTGCGATCCCGCGAATGTACCGCGTTAAGTTGCTGTACAAGAACATGCTGGTGCTGTGTCGATTTCGTGACGCAGCGCCCGCAGCATGCATTCGCCAGAAAAGAGATTGGCTGCTTTACTTATAATCCCGGGGCGATCATGAAGGTGTCTTATAACCGTGTATTTCTGCCGGAAGGATTGCCAATCGTCTGCTACAATCGCGCCTCATTTTTAAGATGGATAGCATTTTTGTATGGTTTCCGAAACTAAAACCACAGAAGCGCCGGGCTTACGCCGTGAATTAAAGGCGCGTCACCTGACGATGATTGCCATTGGCGGTTCCATCGGTACAGGTCTTTTTGTTGCCTCTGGCGCAACGATTTCTCAGGCAGGTCCGGGCGGGGCATTGCTCTCGTATATGTTGATTGGCCTGATGGTTTACTTCCTGATGACCAGTCTCGGTGAACTGGCCGCATATATGCCGGTTTCCGGTTCGTTTGCCACTTACGGTCAGAACTATGTTGAAGAAGGCTTTGGCTTCGCGCTGGGCTGGAACTACTGGTACAACTGGGCGGTGACTATCGCCGTTGACCTGGTTGCTGCGCAGCTGGTTATGAGCTGGTGGTTCCCGGATACACCCGGTTGGATCTGGAGTGCGCTGTTCCTCGGCGTTATCTTCCTGCTGAACTACATTTCGGTCCGTGGCTTTGGTGAAGCAGAATACTGGTTCTCACTGATCAAGGTTACGACGGTTATTGTCTTTATTGTTGTCGGCGTGCTGATGATTATCGGTATCTTCAAAGGCGCACAGCCTGCGGGCTGGAGCAACTGGACAATCGGCGAAGCACCGTTTGCTGGTGGTTTTGCGGCGATGATCGGCGTAGCTATGATTGTCGGCTTCTCTTTCCAGGGAACCGAGCTGATCGGTATTGCTGCAGGCGAGTCCGAAGATCCGGCGAAAAACATTCCACGCGCGGTACGTCAGGTGTTCTGGCGAATCCTGTTGTTCTATGTGTTCGCGATCCTGATCATCAGCCTGATTATTCCGTACACCGATCCGAGCCTGCTGCGTAATGATGTGAAAGACATCAGCGTCAGTCCGTTCACCCTGGTATTCCAACACGCGGGTCTGCTCTCTGCGGCGGCGGTGATGAACGCTGTTATTCTGACGGCGGTGCTGTCAGCGGGTAACTCCGGTATGTATGCGTCTACTCGTATGTTGTACACCCTGGCGTGTGACGGTAAAGCGCCGCGCATTTTCGCTAAATTGTCGCGTGGTGGCGTGCCGCGTAACGCGCTGTATGCGACGACGGTGATTGCCGGTCTGTGCTTCCTGACCTCGATGTTTGGTAACCAGACGGTATACCTGTGGTTGCTGAACACCTCTGGTATGACAGGCTTTATTGCCTGGCTGGGGATTGCGATTAGTCACTACCGCTTCCGTCGCGGTTACGTATTGCAGGGACACGACATTAACGATCTGCCGTACCGTTCAGGCTTCTTCCCACTGGGGCCGATCTTCGCATTCATTCTGTGTCTGATTATCACACTGGGCCAGAACTACGAAGCGTTCCTGAAAGACACCATTGACTGGGGCGGCGTAGCGGCAACATATATTGGTATCCCGCTGTTCCTAATTATCTGGTTCGGATACAAGCTGATTAAAGGAACTCACTTCGTACGCTACAGCGAAATGAAGTTCCCGCAGAACGATAAGAAATAAGTTTCCTCCCTTCCTTGCTAAGCCCTCTCAACCGAGAGGGCTTTTTCAATTCTATTTCCCTGACGAATCATGCGGATATAAATTTTAACATTTGGATTGATAATTGTTATCGTTTGCATTATCGTTACGCCGAAATCAAAAAAGGCTGACAAATCAGGGGCTGTTCCGGCTTTCTGGGATGATCACCTGCATACAAATAAGTCCACCGCGATGCTGCCGTACGCAAGGGGACGTGAAGAAGATGTGAGCGATAACCCATTTTATTTTCGTAGTTACCTCATGGAGATATGGAATGTTTAGGTTTAACCCCTTCGTACGGGTCGGGCTGTGTTTGTCCGCTATTTCTTGTGCATGGCCTGTGTTAGCGGTCGATGATGATGGCGAAACGATGGTTGTCACCGCATCTTCCGTTGAGCAAAACCTTAAAGATGCACCCGCCAGTATCAGCGTCATTACCCAGGAAGACCTGCAGCGAAAACCGGTACAGAATCTGAAGGATGTCCTCAAAGAAGTGCCTGGCGTACAACTGACGAACGAAGGGGATAACCGTAAGGGCGTTAGTATTCGTGGTCTGGACAGCAGCTACACCCTGATTCTCGTCGACGGTAAACGCGTTAACTCCCGCAATGCCGTCTTCCGCCACAATGATTTCGATCTGAACTGGATCCCGGTCGATTCCATCGAACGTATTGAAGTGGTCCGTGGCCCGATGTCGTCGCTGTACGGTTCCGATGCGCTCGGCGGTGTCGTGAATATCATCACCAAAAAAATCGGTCAGAAATGGTCGGGTACCGTTACTGTCGATACCACCATTCAGGAACATCGCGATCGCGGTGATACCTATAACGGTCAGTTCTTTACCAGCGGACCATTAATTGACGGCGTGCTGGGAATGAAAGCTTACGGCAGCCTGGCAAAACGTGAAAAGGATGACCCACAAAACTCAACGACCACCGATACCGGAGAAACGCCGCGTATTGAAGGATTCTCCAGCCGCGACGGCAATGTGGAATTTGCCTGGACACCGAATCAAAATCACGATTTTACTGCCGGATACGGTTTTGACCGTCAGGATCGTGATTCCGACTCGCTGGACAAAAACCGCCTGGAACGTCAGAACTACTCCGTCAGCCATAATGGGCGTTGGGATTACGGTACCAGCGAACTGAAATACTACGGTGAGAAAGTCGAAAACAAAAATCCTGGCAACAGCAGCCCGATTACTTCCGAAAGCAATACGGTCGATGGTAAATACACGTTGCCACTGACGGCGATTAATCAGTTTGTTACGGTTGGCGGTGAATGGCGTCACGACAAACTTAGCGATGCGGTGAACCTGACCGGGGGAACCAGCTCCAAAACGTCTGCCAGCCAGTACGCGCTGTTTGTGGAAGATGAATGGCGGATCTTCGAGCCGCTGGCGCTGACGACCGGCGTACGTATGGACGATCATGAAACCTACGGTGAACACTGGAGTCCACGTGCCTACCTGGTTTATAACGCCACCGACACCGTAACGGTGAAAGGGGGCTGGGCAACGGCATTTAAAGCGCCTTCTCTGTTGCAACTTAGCCCTGACTGGACGAGCAATTCCTGCCGTGGCGCATGCAAGATTGTGGGTAGCCCGGATCTGAAACCTGAAACCAGCGAAAGTTGGGAGCTGGGGCTTTACTACATGGGTGAAGACGGCTGGCTGGAAGGGGTGGAGTCCAGCGTTACCGTTTTCCGTAACGATGTGAAAGATCGCATCAGCATCAGCCGTACGTCTGACGTCAATGCTGCACCGGGTTACCAAAACTTTGTCGGTTTTACAGCGGACGGTGTGCCAGTATTCAGCTACTACAACGTTAACAAAGCACGTATTCAGGGCGTGGAAACCGAACTGAAAATTCCGTTCAACGATGAATGGAAACTGTCGATCAACTACACCTACAACGATGGTCGTGATGTCAGCAACGGCGAAAACAAACCGTTGTCCGATCTGCCGTTCCATACCGCTAACGGTACGCTGGACTGGAAACCGCTGGCGCTGGAAGACTGGTCATTCTATGTTTCTGGTCACTATACCGGGCAGAAACGCGCCGACAGCGCGACGGCTAAAACTCCGGGCGGTTATACCATCTGGAATACCGGCGCGGCCTGGCAGGTGACCAAAGACGTCAAACTGCGTGCGGGTGTGCTGAACCTTGGCGACAAGGATCTCAGTCGTGACGACTACAGCTATAACGAAGACGGACGTCGTTACTTTATGGCAGTGGATTATCGCTTCTGATGAGAAGATGCCCGGCGTGGATCCCGCCGGGCATAATCCCAGAAATTCGCTTCTGGCTTTATAACCGATGAAATTTTGCCAGTAAGGCCAGTGAAAATGTTGTCAGCAAAATGGTAATGACTGCGTAAATATACACTCCTGACCATTCCCAACTGTTTTTCACCATAATAACTGGAAGCCCTGCCATTGCCGCGCCTAAATAACTAAACAAGCCCCTGAATCCAGTAATGGAACCTGCCGCATCTTTATGCGTAACATCAAGACACCCGACAGCGAATAACATATGCGGTCCATACAATGCAAACCCCATGATTGTAAACAGAATAGCCGTTAATGTGTAGGAGACGTCCTGCACCAGCGGTACGAGAACGATGCAAATACATAAAGCGATGGCAAAGATTAATCCTGTCATCCAGCGGTTACTTTTAAACATGAAATCGGACAAGTACCCCGCCAGTAATCCCCCAGCAAGTCCACCTGCTTCAAACCAGGATATAATGGAGTTCGCTTTAATCAGGCTCCAGTTATGAACCTGAGAATAATAAATTTGTGGCCAGTCATTGAGGATGGTGCGTGCAATATAGACCGACATATCCCCGAGGATAATGAGCCAAACTAATGGGTTGGTAAGAATATATTTAACGAATATTTGCCAAAAACTGAGATCAACCGGACTTGCTTTAACTTGTGCAAGTTCTGTCGGGTCGTTGCGCCACTTACCGACGTTAGGCAAACCGAGCGTGCCGGGACGATCTTTTATCGTAAACAAGGCAACAATCCCCATAATCAGTGAGATTACACCCGGAACATAAAAGCCCATCTTCCAGCTGCCACTAAAAGCAATGGCAAAGCTTGTCAGGAGAGGCGCAAGACTACCGCCAATATTATGCGCAGCTTCAACAACTGCCCACCAGCGTCCGCGTTCATTTTTCGAGAACCACGAGGCCATAATTTTTGCCATTGGCGGAAAACTGGTACCCTGGAGAATAGCATTAAGGCTATACAGGATATAGAACGCAGCAACGCTGTCTGAAAAACCGAAAAGAATGTTAACAATACCGACGCCAATAAGTACGGGGCCAGTCATCGCTCGTGGGTTAATTTTATCGACTAACATGCCACCTACAAACTTCATGGAGCCATAAAGAATGTAAAAGACCGACGACATGATAGCGAAATCTTGTGCGGTTAATGACGTATCCGTTAACATCGCTGGCATGGCCGCAGAGAAATTCTTGCGGGTTAAGTAAAATACGGCATAAGAGATAAATACAGAGGTGATGATTTCAATGCGAAATTTTTTATAAGTATGATCAACTTCTTCTTTTGGTTTGACCACCGGTTGGTCGGCCTGGCTGAAAATAAATTTTTTCAAACTCATTGTGAGTTTCCTTTTCTGTGAACCTTATGGCGCTATAATTTTTCTTCTATAAAAAAGAGAAGCGACTCGAAACCATTAAAATTAATCTGGTCAGCAATTTTTTTCCGGGTTTTAGGTTTTGCTTTCCATGCCACGCCATTTCCGGCATGCAAAAGCATAGGAATATCATTGGCACCATCTCCACAGGCAATGATGTTTTCACGGCAGATAGCTAACTCTGTCGCTAAATTTATCAGGGTTTGCTTTTTCTTTTCTGCATTCATAATAGGTAAGGTAATTGTATCAGTTAACAGATCTTCCTTAATGCGCACAGAGTTAGAAAATGCAAAATCAAGTTGATATTTTTCCTTCAATCGCTCAGTAAAAATATCCAAACCTCCAGATATAATTGCCGTCTTGAATCCTTTTTCTTTTAGTATGGGAAGAATAGTTTCAAGACCTGGTGAAAGAGTCATCTGTTCACAAACTTGATGCAATATATCTTTATGCGTTCCTTTAAGCATGGCAATTCGCCGGGTAAAACTGGTATCAAAATCGATTTTCCCTTCCATCGCTTCACGGGTCAGTGCGGTGATTTTTTCAGAGATGCCGAGTCTACGGGCTATTTCATCGACACCTTCTTCTTCAACAAAGGTGGAATCCATATCAAAGGCAATAATTCCCTGATCCGGTAAGACCCTGGGTTTACGGAAAAAATCGAATTGATGATTATCAGCACGGTGACGTAAACCAGCATAAAAAGCAGGGTTGGTAACATCATCTGGTAATACTAGCTTTAGATACTCTTTATTTATTTGCCCACTGTAATTCGTTGTTAGCGAAAACACCGAGGGGGAAATCTTTAAATGTTGCAGATAATCTTCCAGACATTTTTGGGTGATGTCGATGCCTGTTGGCGACAAGAAATAAATAATCGTCATTTACCGCTCCTTTTTATCTGCGATGATTATAATAAGATTTCGTAGAGGCTGATGTATCTGACAATCACAGTTGTGAATGTTAAATAAAAGATAAAAAAGTACTTTTTTTGATACTTTGAAATAATAAGATACTAAAAGTACCATTTTTGATATCTTTACCAGGATATAAAGAATAACTATTTTTCAACGTTGAAGGAATCATTTACAAATATGGAAAGCTGCATAGATATATTCAAGATAGTTATTGGTCCATCCAGTTCCCGCACAGTCGGGCCAATGCGTGCGGCTTATAATTTTGTGTCACAATTGAAACAGCAAGAAATGTTACCTTTGTTGCGGAAAATTGATGTCGAACTTTATGGTGCGCTGTCATTAAGCCGCAAGTGCCATAATGTTGATGTGGCGATTTATCTCGGTTTGCAAGGACACTTACCTGACAGCGTTGACATTCGCATGGAAATGTCCGCCATCAGGCGTGCAGAAACTGAGGCGACGCTGGAGGTTATGCCTGGTGTCAACGTCAGTGTATCCATTCTTTCTAATCTACAAGCGCATCCGGGGCACCCTTATGCGATGACATTTCGTGCCAGAGATGACTGGTTTACACTTTATGAAGAAACCTGGTTTTCTATCGGCGACGGTCAAGTGCTAAAAGCAGGAGAGGCGATTATTCCTCCATCAGTCACTCCACATCCTTTTGAATTCCAGAACGCAAACGAATTATTAAAACTTTGTCAGCAAAACGGATTATCTGTCGCGGCATTAATGATGAAAAACGAACTGCACTGCCAGACAGCAGCTTTTTTGCATGACGATCTTCATAAAAAATGGGAAGTAATGAAGGATGCGGTTTATCGCGGGATGCATACAGAAGGATTACTTCCAGGTCCGTTTCAGGTTAACCGTCGTGCCTGTGCTTTATATAAATCTTTGCAGTCAAAGGGGTTTTCCAATGACTTCCTGACTGCGCTCAATTGGGTCAATACTTTTGCCATTGCGGTGAGCGAAGAAAATGCTGCGGGTGGACGTGTCGTGACAGCACCCACCAACGGCGCGAGCGGTATTATCCCGGCTGTACTGTGCTGGTATGATAAATTCATTCACGAGCTTGATACATACTCCGTTACCCGCTTTTTACTGACCGCTGGTGCCATCGCCATTCTGTTCAAAAAAAATGCCTCTATTCTGGGTTCTGAAGTTGAATGTCAGGGGGAAATAGGTGTTGCCAGTTCAATGGCGGCAGCAGGATTAGCAGAACTTATGGGCGGGTCAGTGGCTCAGGTACTTAGCGCGGCAGAAATTGCGATGGAGCATCATTTAGGTTTGACCTGTGATCCAGTTGGCGGGCAGGTACAAATTCCTTGTATTGAACGAAATGCTATTTCAGCTGTGAAAGCTATCAACGCAACGACGATGGCGTTGAGTCGCATAAGCGAGCCGTGCATTACGCTGGATGAGATAATTTCCGCGATGTATGAAACCGGAAAGGATATGAGCGCTAAATACCGTGAAACTTATCATGGCTGTCTGAGCAAATTGCAGCCAAGAAAAAAGGATGCGTAAGATGAAATATAATACGATGAATAACAACGAAATTATTTTATCACTGTGCGCTCGCATTAAAGAAACGCGTATCTCATTATCATTGACCCAACAGCAGTTAGCCGAGCGTGCATTGGTGGGCATAGCAACGGTCAAGCGGATTGAAAAGGGGGGAAGTTTAAATCTTGATACTCTCATTTCTCTTCTGCGCGCGCTGAATAAATTGCAAAATCTCGATGCCATATTGTTCGAAGCAGAAATGCGTAATTTCAACGAAAATAGTTCCAGCGGCGAAGGGGCAGGGCGACTACAGGTACGCCAGCAACTGACAGATTTAAACCAGAAGTCTCCAGCCCCGCACGCAGATGACCATAATTTTAGTACGGCGCTGGAAAATACCCTCTGCTGGTGATTATTCCTGTAAATACTGCGCATGGAAGCGCAGATGATCCTCTATATAAGAGGCAATAAAGTAGTAACTGTGATCATATCCCGGCTGAATACGCAGCGTCATCGGCCACGCTTTTTGACGCGCGGCTTCTGCCAGCACTGCGGGTTGTAGCTGGTCGGCAAGAAACTGATCATTATCGCCCTGATCAATCAGTGTCGGGATCGCATCCTGCGCATTACTCGCATACATCAGCGCGCAACTGTCCCATTCCATCCAGTCATTTTTATCCTCACCCAGATAAGTGCTAAACGCTTTGATTCCCCACGGGACGCTGCACGGATTCACAATCGGCGCAAAGGCGGAAACACTGGTGTATTTGCCAGGATTTTTCAGCGCCATAATCAATGCGCCGTGACCCCCCATGGAATGACCGCTAATAGCGCAACGATCGCTGACGTTAAATTGCGATTGAATGAGAGTCGGTAATTCATCGCGCAGATAATCGTACATCCTGTAATGCGTCGCCCACGGTTTTTGTGTGGCGTTGAGATAAAACCCCGCGCCCTGACCTAAATCGTAGCCGTCGTCGTTGGCTACTTGTTCGCCGCGCGGACTGGTGTCTGGCATCACCAGTACAATCCCCAGTTCCGCCGCTACGCGTTGGGCCCCCGCTTTGGTGGTGAAGTTCTCGTCATTGCAGGTTAATCCGGAGAGCCAGTACAGCACCGGCGGCGGGGTGTGATCGCGAGGCGGTGGAAGAAAGATGCTGAACGTCATCGGGCAATTTAAGGTACTGGAGTCGTGCCGCCAGCGTTGTTGCCAGCCTTCAAAACAGCGGTGCTCTTCGAGCATTTCCATGCGTGGCTCCTTGTTGTGTTGTTTGCAATTTCTTCATCATACCGTTTATTCAATGTGCTGTGAGTAACTTTCACTTCCGTATATACATAACGATGTTTTAACATCTGCTGATGAAAGGCAGCGGCAATTACAATAATTATCGCTGTGAATACTGGATTATGTGCGCCGCCTCACGCACAATAATCAGGCTGTAAATCAGCTTAATAACTTTGCCCCCACGCAGGGCGGAGGCGTCACACCTGCAGGAGAAATCATAAATGCCATCACTCAGTAAAGAAGCGGCCCTGGTTCATGAAGCGTTAGTTGCGCGAGGACTGGAAACACCGCTGCGCCCGCCCGTGCATGAAATGGATAACGAAACGCGCAAAAGCCTTATTGCTGGTCATATGACCGAAATCATGCAGCTGCTGAATCTCGACCTGGCTGATGACAGTTTGATGGAAACGCCGCATCGCATCGCTAAAATGTATGTCGATGAAATTTTCTCCGGTCTGGATTACGCCAATTTCCCGAAAATCACCCTCATTGAAAACAAAATGAAGGTTGATGAAATGGTCACCGTGCGCGATATCACCCTGACCAGTACCTGTGAACACCATTTTGTTACCATCGATGGCAAAGCGACGGTGGCTTATATCCCGAAAGATTCGGTGATCGGTCTGTCAAAAATTAACCGTATCGTGCAGTTCTTTGCCCAGCGTCCGCAGGTGCAGGAACGTCTGACGCAGCAAATTCTCATTGCGCTACAAACGCTGCTGGGCACCAATAACGTGGCTGTCTCTATCGATGCGGTACATTACTGCGTGAAGGCGCGCGGCATCCGCGATGCAACCAGTGCCACGACAACGACCTCTCTTGGTGGATTGTTCAAATCCAGTCAGAATACGCGCCACGAGTTTCTGCGCGCTGTGCGTCATCACAACTGATTAAAAGGCAGGAACCATGGAGCGCAACGTCACGCTCGATTTTGTTCGCGGCGTCGCCATTCTGGGGATCCTGCTATTAAACATCAGCGCCTTTGGGTTACCAAAGGCGGCTTATCTCAATCCCGCCTGGTACGGCGCTATTACGCCGCAGGATGCATGGACCTGGGCATTACTCGATCTCATCGGTCAGGTGAAATTCCTCACGCTTTTTGCGTTGCTGTTTGGTGCTGGCCTGCAAATGTTGCTACCCCGTGGCAAACGCTGGATCCAGTCGCGGTTAACACTGTTAGTCTTGTTGGGCTTTATTCACGGTTTATTGTTCTGGGACGGCGATATTCTGTTGGCTTACGGGCTGGTGGGCTTAATCTGTTGGCGGCTGGTGCGCGATGCGCCATCGGTAAAAAGCCTGTTTAATACCGGCGTCATGCTTTATCTGGTGGGGCTTGGCGTTTTGCTGTTGTTGGGGTTGATTTCAGACAGTCAGACCAGCCGCGCCTGGACGCCGGATGCATCGGCTATTTTGTATGAAAAATACTGGAAGCTTCATGGCGGCGTTGAAGCGATCGGTAACCGTGCCGATGGAGTTGGGAACAGTTTACTGGCACTGGGCGCACAGTATGGCTGGCAACTGGCAGGGATGATGCTAATTGGCGCGGCGCTGATGCGCAGTGGCTGGCTGAAAGGGCAGTTTAGCTTGCGCCATTATCGGCGTACCGGTTTTGTGCTGGTGGCGATTGGGGTGATCATTAACCTTCCAGCGATCGCCCTGCAATGGCGGCTGGACTGGGCATATCGCTGGTGCGCCTTCTTACTTCAGATGCCGCGGGAACTGAGTGCGCCGTTTCAGGCGGTTGGCTATGCGTCGCTGTTTTATGGTTTCTGGCCGCAATTGAGCCGCTTTAAGCTGGTGCTCGCGATCGCCTGCGTCGGACGGATGGCGCTGACCAACTATCTATTGCAAACGCTGATTTGTACCACGCTTTTTTATCACCTCGGTTTGTTTATGCAGTTTGACCGTCTGGAATTGCTGGCGTTTGTTATTCCGGTATGGCTGGCGAATATTCTCTTCTCTGTTATCTGGCTGCGTTACTTCCGTCAGGGGCCGGTGGAATGGCTCTGGCGTCAGTTAACTTTGCGTGCTGCCGGACCTGCATTATCTAAAACATCAAGATAACGATCTGGATCACATTCATTAACAAAATGGTTGTAACCGTTTCCATTGCTGTGACTCGATTCACGAAGTCCTGAATTCAGTGCTGACAAAATAGCCGCCAGCAAGCAGGCATTTACTGCAATCTCATAACAGGTAGTGAATATGATCACCATTCGTGATGTAGCGCGTCAGGCTGGCGTCTCTGTGGCAACGGTTTCCCGGGTGCTCAATAACAGCACGCTGGTCAGTGCCGACACGCGTGAAGCAGTAATGAAAGCAGTGAGCGAGCTGGATTATCGGCCAAACGCCAATGCCCAGGCGCTGGCAACTCAGGTTAGCGATACCATTGGCGTGGTGGTAATGGACGTTTCTGATGCGTTTTTCGGCGCGCTGGTAAAAGCGGTGGATCTCGTCGCCCAGCAGCACCAGAAATATGTGCTAATAGGTAATAGCTATCATGAAGCGGAAAAAGAGCGTCATGCCATTGAGGTGTTAATTCGCCAGCGTTGTAACGCGTTGATTGTTCATTCAAAAGCGTTAAGCGATGATGAATTAGCGCAGTTTATGGATAACATTCCCGGTATGGTGTTAATCAACCGCGTTGTGCCAGGTTACGCCCATCGTTGCGTTTGCCTGGATAATCTCAGCGGTGCCCGAATGGCCACGCGCATGTTGCTCAATAATGGTCATCAACGTATTGGTTATCTTTCTTCCAGCCACGGTATTGAAGATGATGCCATGCGCAAAGCAGGCTGGATGAGTGCGTTGAAAGAGCAGGATATTATTCCGTCGGAAAGCTGGATTGGCACTGGCACCCCGGACATGCCAGGCGGTGAGGCGGCGATGGTTGAACTGCTGGGGCGCAATCTACAACTTACCGCTGTATTTGCATACAACGACAATATGGCCGCTGGCGCACTGACGGCATTAAAAGATAATGGTATTGCGATTCCGTTACATCTCTCAATCATCGGTTTCGATGATATTCCCATCGCTCGTTACACCGACCCACAATTAACGACCGTGCGTTATCCTATTGCTTCGATGGCAAAATTAGCTACCGAACTGGCCTTACAAGGGGCAGCAGGCAACATTGATCCTCACGCCAGCCACTGTTTTATGCCGACGTTAGTGCGTCGACATTCTGTCGCAACACGCCAGAATGCGGCGGCGATCACTAACTCAACAAATCAGTCGATGTAACCGCTTTCAATCTGTGAGTGATTTCACAGTATATTAACAATGCGATAGCTATGATTGCACCGTTTTAACGCTGTAACCTGTATGTAACAGTGAATCATCACTTTCACCGAGGTAATAGCGTCATAACAACAATTAAAGCCGTTTTCTGGAGCGTTACCGGGCATGGAAGAACGAATTTTAAAAAGTGAGCTTCGGCGTTCAGTAACACTTCATTAACTCTACTGCCCCGCCGAGCATTTATCTCAAGCACTACCCTGCATAAGAAAAACCGGAGATACCATGAATAAGAAGGTGTTAACCCTGTCTGCTGTAATGGCCAGTATGTTATTCGGTGCCACTGCACACGCTGCTGATACCCGTATTGGTGTAACAATCTATAAGTACGACGATAACTTTATGTCTGTTGTGCGCAAGGCTATCGAACAAGATGCGAAAGCCGCGCCAGATGTTCAGCTGCTGATGAATGATTCTCAGAATGACCAGTCCAAGCAGAACGATCAGATCGATGTATTGCTGGCGAAAGGGGTGAAGGCACTGGCGATCAACCTGGTTGACCCGGCAGCTGCGGGTACGGTGATTGAGAAAGCGCGCGGGCAAAACGTGCCGGTGGTTTTCTTCAACAAAGAACCGTCTCGTAAGGCGCTGGATAGCTACGATAAAGCCTACTATGTCGGCACTGACTCCAAAGAGTCCGGCATTATTCAGGGCGATTTGATTGCTAAGCATTGGGCGGCAAACCAGGATTGGGATCTCAACAAAGACGGTCAGATTCAATTCGTACTGCTGAAAGGTGAACCGGGCCATCCGGATGCAGAAGCACGCACCACTTACGTGATTAAAGAGCTGAACGACAAAGGCATCAAAACTGAACAGTTACAGTTAGATACCGCTATGTGGGATACCGCTCAGGCGAAAGATAAGATGGACGCCTGGCTGTCTGGCCCGAACGCCAACAAAATCGAAGTGGTTATCGCCAACAACGATGCGATGGCAATGGGCGCAGTAGAAGCACTGAAAGCACACAACAAGTCCAGCATTCCAGTGTTTGGTGTCGATGCGCTGCCAGAAGCTCTGGCACTGGTGAAATCCGGTGCACTGGCGGGCACCGTATTGAACGACGCTAACAACCAGGCGAAAGCGACTTTTGATCTGGCGAAAAACCTGGCCGATGGCAAAGGTGCGGCTGATGGTACCAACTGGAAAATCGACAACAAAGTGGTCCGCGTACCTTATGTTGGCGTAGATAAAGACAACCTGGCTGAATTCAGCAAGAAATAAGACTGATTGGGCGCAGTCGTTTACTGCGCCCTTATTGTATGGCCAACAAGGTAAAATTATATGGTCAGCTCAACGACTCCGTCTTCCGGGGAATACTTGTTGGAAATGAGCGGTATCAACAAGTCTTTTCCGGGTGTTAAGGCACTTGATAACGTTAATTTAAAAGTCCGGCCACATTCTATCCATGCATTAATGGGGGAAAACGGCGCAGGAAAATCAACATTATTAAAATGCCTGTTTGGTATTTATCAAAAAGACTCCGGCACCATTTTGTTCCAGGGTAAAGAGATCGATTTTCATTCTGCCAAAGAAGCACTGGAAAATGGTATTTCGATGGTACACCAGGAATTAAACCTGGTATTACAACGTTCGGTGATGGACAACATGTGGCTGGGGCGATATCCCACCAAAGGCATGTTTGTCGATCAGGACAAAATGTACCGCGAAACCAAAGCGATTTTTGATGAGCTGGATATTGATATCGATCCGCGTGCGCGCGTCGGCACATTATCCGTTTCGCAAATGCAGATGATCGAAATCGCCAAAGCGTTTTCCTATAACGCGAAAATTGTGATTATGGATGAACCGACATCTTCGTTAACTGAAAAAGAGGTCAATCATCTTTTCACTATTATTCGTAAATTAAAAGAGCGCGGTTGCGGTATTGTTTATATCTCGCATAAAATGGAAGAAATCTTCCAGTTATGTGATGAAGTCACCGTATTGCGCGACGGTCAGTGGATCGCTACCGAACCGCTGGCAGGGCTAACGATGGACAAGATCATCGCCATGATGGTTGGACGCTCTCTTAACCAGCGTTTCCCTGACAAAGAAAACAAGCCGGGCGAAGTGATTCTGGAAGTGCGTAATCTGACGTCGCTGCGCCAGCCGTCGATTCGCGATGTCTCGTTTGATCTGCATAAAGGGGAGATCCTCGGTATTGCCGGTCTGGTGGGGGCGAAACGTACTGATATTGTTGAGACGTTATTTGGTATTCGCGAGAAATCGGCTGGCACCATTACGTTGCACGGCAAAAAGATCAATAACCATAACGCTAACGAAGCCATAAACCACGGATTTGCACTGGTAACTGAAGAGCGCCGCTCAACGGGAATTTATGCCTATCTGGATATTGGCTTTAACTCGTTAATTTCCAATATCCGCAACTACAAAAATAAAGTTGGCTTGCTGGATAACTCGCGGATGAAAAGCGATACCCAGTGGGTAATTGATTCGATGCGGGTAAAAACGCCGGGACATCGTACGCAAATTGGTTCACTCTCCGGCGGTAATCAGCAAAAGGTAATTATTGGGCGCTGGCTGCTTACGCAACCTGAAATATTAATGCTCGATGAACCAACGCGCGGTATTGATGTCGGAGCGAAGTTTGAAATTTATCAGTTAATTGCCGAACTGGCGAAGAAAGGCAAGGGGATTATTATTATTTCCTCCGAAATGCCAGAGTTGTTAGGGATAACAGACCGTATTCTGGTCATGAGCAATGGTCTCGTTTCCGGAATTGTCGATACAAAAACAACAACGCAAAACGAAATTCTGCGTCTTGCGTCTTTGCACCTTTAAGATTAGGGGCCTCCCATGAGTGCGTTAAATAAGAAAAGTTTTCTTACTTACCTGAAAGAGGGCGGTATTTACGTCGTTCTTTTAGTTTTGCTGGCGATTATTATTTTCCAGGACCCAACTTTTTTAAGTCTGTTGAACTTAAGTAATATTCTCACCCAGTCATCGGTGCGTATTATTATCGCGCTTGGTGTGGCAGGATTAATTGTCACCCAGGGGACCGACCTTTCTGCGGGACGTCAGGTAGGGCTGGCAGCCGTGGTGGCAGCGACGTTATTGCAGTCCATGGATAACGCTAACAAAGTATTCCCGGAAATGGCGACGATGCCGATTGCGCTGGTAATTCTGATTGTCTGTGCCATTGGTGCGGTGATCGGTTTGATCAACGGCCTGATTATCGCTTATCTCAACGTGACGCCATTCATTACCACGCTCGGCACGATGATTATCGTCTACGGCATCAACTCGCTCTATTACGACTTTGTCGGGGCGTCGCCAATTTCTGGTTTTGACAGTGGCTTCTCTACCTTTGCTCAGGGCTTTGTTGCGCTGGGGAGCTTCCGTCTCTCTTACATCACTTTCTACGCGTTGATTGCGGTGGCATTCGTCTGGGTGTTGTGGAACAAAACCCGCTTCGGCAAGAACATTTTTGCCATTGGCGGTAACCCGGAAGCGGCGAAAGTTTCTGGTGTCAACGTTGGCCTGAACCTGCTGATGATCTACGCGTTGTCTGGTGTGTTCTATGCCTTTGGCGGGATGTTAGAAGCCGGACGTATCGGCTCTGCCACCAACAACCTCGGCTTTATGTATGAGCTGGATGCTATCGCAGCGTGCGTGGTGGGCGGCGTATCGTTTAGCGGCGGTGTGGGGACGGTACTTGGTGTAGTGACCGGGGTAATTATCTTTACCGTTATCAACTATGGCCTGACGTACATCGGCGTAAACCCGTACTGGCAGTACATCATCAAAGGGGCGATTATTATCTTCGCCGTGGCGCTGGATTCACTGAAATACGCGCGTAAGAAGTGATGTGAATGTGGGTATTGCCGGATGCGCCGCATCCGGCAATCGGTGCCAAATGCCGGATGCGTCTCTGATTTTACAACGTTACCGGGTGTTCTTTCTCTCCCTTCTTAAACTTCACTTCCCCAAGATCAATACAACCCACCGGGCAGACGTGACCGCAAAGCAGGCAACCCACACATTTCTCGGTATTACAATGCGGTGTGCGGGTTTTCTCGCTCCATTCCATCGCCTGGTGACCGCCGTCGTAACAGGAAATATAACAGCGTCCGCATCCTACACATTTATCGAGATTGATGTTGGGATAGACAATATAACTGCGGTCTAAATCTTCCGCCGGAACAATATTGTGATTCGCCAGACCTACCATCTCCTGCAACGAATCAAACCCCTGATCGGCAAGATAGTGTGACAACCCGCTCGCCATATCTTCCACTATCCGATAGCCGTACTGCATAATGCCGGTGGTCACCTGTAACGTTGCTGCGCCGAGCAATAAAAACTCCGCAGCATCTTCCCAGGTTTCAATACCGCCGATACCGCTAATCGGGAAATCGCGCAGCTCTGGATGGGTGCGCATTTGCTGAATAAAGCGTAGGGCGATCGGTTTTACCGCTTTACCGGAATATCCGGAAATACTCGATTTACCGTTAACGATCGGCATACCAATTTTCTGATTAAGATCGATATTGGTAATGGATTTAACGGTGTTAATCGCCGCAATGCCATCTGCGCCGCCGCGTTTTGCCGCCAGCGCCACTTCGCACATATCACCGATATTCGGCGTCATCTTCGCCAGCATCGGCAGCGTAGAACCGCGTTTCACCGCCCGACAATATTTTTCTACCAGTTCCGGGCTTTGCCCGACATCGCTACCCATCGCATGAGAAGTCATTTGCGGACAGGAGAAGTTACACTCGATCATATCGGCACCAGCTTCTTGCACCAGGCGCGCCAGATCTTCCCAGTGCTGCTCATTTTCCCCCATGATCGAGGCGATCAATACTTTGTCAGGATAATCTTCTTTCAGCCGACGCAGGGCGGCCAGATTCTCTTCCAACGGATGCTCGGCAATCTGCTCCATATTTTTGAAGCCGATAAAACCGGTATCTTCTTTCACCAGATGATCAAAACGCGGCGAGACTTCGTTGGCGATAAAAAAGCCGATCGTTTTAAACACCACGCCACCCCAGCCCGTGTCGTAGGCTTTGGCGCACATCTCATAGCAGTTGCCTACCGGCGAAGAAGAGAGGCAGAACGGGTTGGGAAACTTCACGCCGCAAAAGGTAATCGAAAGATCTTTCGTTAACATGAGCAAGCTCCCTCTAAATAGTGATGAATCGCCTCAGCGGCTTCTTTCCCGGTTTTCACGGCATAAACCACGGTTTTGTCACCCTCAACAATATCGCCAGCAGCAAAGACTTGCGGGTCGCGGGTCTGGTAATTTTGTGTTTTGATGGTGTTACGCTGCGGCTCTAACTCCGCAAAGGCATCCAGTCTGGCATGCTGACCGACGGCGAGAATAATTTTATCTGCCGCCATCGTCAGTTCGCCCGGTAAGCGTACATGCTTAAACGTGACTTTATTGCCTTCCACGGCCACTGGTGTGAATCCATCGATGATCGAAACGCCCAACTCCCGGGCGCTGGCAAACTCTTTTTCGCTTGCCGGAAACTCATCTAACTCTTCACGTGCTACGCAGGTTACCGCCTGACAGCCGAGAACTTTCAGCGTGCTGGCAACGTCCATCGCGACATCACCGCCGCCGATAATTAATGCGCTTTGTGGAATGCTGATATCGCCCTGCGCCTGCCGTGCACGTTGCAAGAAGTCGACGGCAATCTCAACGTCGCTATGCTCAAACAGCGGTAGCCCGGAACCGCCCGACAACCCTACGGTGACAAGTACTGCGCGGTTTTCCGCTTTCAGTTGCTCCAGGGTGAGTACTTTACCGATTTCGTTATTGCACTTAATGGTCACCCCCATTTTTTCGATACGGGCGATCTCTGCATCCAGCACGGTTTGCGGCAAACGAAATTGCGGAATACCGTTACACAGCCAGCCACCGGGTTGCGCTTCTTTTTCATAAATAGTGACGTCGTACCCCATATTTGTCAGCGTCACGCTGGCCTGCAATCCAGCAGGACCTGCGCCAATAATGGCGACTTTGCCGAGCGTTTTAGTACCAGGCTGATAAATTTCCATCCCGGTTTGTTGTTCAAAATCAGTGATAAAACGCTGTAAGCGACCGATATCAATGGGAGCATCAACACCGGCACGGGTACAACCGCTTTGACATAATTTCTCCGTTGGGCAAACTCTGGCGCATACAGCACCTAAGGCATTATTTTCGCGAATTGTCTCGGCAGCGCCTTTAAAATTACGAAAGTAGATTGAGCGTATAAATTTCCCCGGATCGGTTTGTGCCGGGCAAGCCTGACTACAGGGCGCGTCGTGACATAATAAACAGCGAGAGGCTTCTTTAATCGCCAGTAAAGGCGTAAAAGCCGGAGTGAGTTCATCCAGATAATTTTGTTGCGGCATGTGATCTTCCTTAATGCTATGAGTAATTAAGGCGAACGCTAAATATACTCGTCATACTTCAAGTTGCATGTGCTGCGTCTGCGTTAGCTCACCCCAGTCACTTGTCGCCTTCCTGCAACTCGAATTATTTAGAGCATAAATATTGCTTGCTGATATTAAGGCTAAGCGTGTGGGGAAATTTAAACTGTGAAAGAATTCACAAATAGCTGCGGTTCAGAATGTTATATCCGCAGCTTATTGACTGAAGTAATAATTATTCTCAATAATTAACAGGGGAGGGACAATATTAACGATAGAAAATAAGATAAATAATCATACCAATAGATAAAATTCCGAAGCCACTATATGCCACTATATAAGCAAAGAAAAGTCCGGGATTTTTTGCTCGCCAGACATACACCGGTTCCGCTGCATTTTTAACCCGTTTATCAATCGCGCCTGCACGCCAGCCTTTCCATGCTTCGCGAAAACAAAATATCGGGATAAGGAAAAAAACGGCAACCACAAAAAACTGCTGTACATCCATAACTACTTTCCTTGTTTCTTTTGTAATTCAAGTAACTGTTCGGGCGTGACGGCGGGATACCCCTGTGCATCTTCCGGCACCTGGTGCATAGCCGGAATAGGCACAAGCGGCCCTAAAAAGCGCGGTTCACGTTTAAAAATATAAAGGTCAGCCAGCGCACCGAAACGGGCGGCAAATTCGCGAATACGTACTGACAGCATATCTTTCGGTGACGGTACGGCATAACACTGGGCCTGAATCCCCATATGTAGCGCTATAAATAATGCCCGCTCACAGTGGAAACGTTGGGTGATAATAATGAAATCATTAGTATCAAAAACTTTGCGTGTACGGACGATGGAATCCAGCGTACGAAAACCTGCGTAATCGAGGACAATATCTGATGGGTCGACACCTGCGGCGATTAAATCTTTGCGCATGGTCTTTGGCTCATTATAACTTTGCAAAGCATTATCGCCGCTCAGTAATAGATAATTTACCTTGCCGCTGTTATAGGCATTAATCGCTCCTTGAATACGGTAGCGATAATACTGATTAATTACGCCAGTACGATAATATTTTGCTGTGCCGAGCACCACGCCGACCTGGCGGTAGGGGAGATCCTGCAATTCGTCGTAGATATAAGGCGCGGTTTTCCAGCTCATCCAGCGATCGAGGCCGAGCACAGTCAACAGCAGCAAGCCGATCAGGACTAACAGGCTGAGGAACACGCGCTTTAACATGCAGGAGACTCGATCTAAGGAAAATTTCCATCAGGCTACTTTACCCGCTGGTTTTGCGCAAGAAACGGCAAACTGTTTGCCGGGATTTTCGACACCAGGAGAGGACTGTCAAGCCGGATAAGGCGTTCACGCCACATCCGGCACCAGTCTTAAGCGAGAAGCACGCGGTCGATATTGTGACAACCGAGAGCTTTCAGCGTTGCGGAGGTTGCATCCCACTGAATCAACGGCGCATCGGCTTTTTCTGCCAGAACCGCGCGCTGGATATCCGGGTAATCATAACCCTTGAGATTCAACAAAATTAACGCCCCCTGCAACGGTGGTAGAGTCGGGTTAAATGCGGCGTTTTCAGCGTAGCTGCCGCTGAAAATACGACCGTCTTTACATTCCAGCGCGACACCGCTTGGCGACTTACTGTAAGGCATGTGCGAACGGTTTGCCGCCGCAATCGCCGCCTGAGAAAGCGCATCACCAGTCAGCGCATAGCCGTGATCCTGCTCGTCCATCAGCAGCGTTTTAATCTCCAGATCCTTCGGCCCAAAGGCATCCGGCAGATAGTCACGCAGCGCGTGTGCCTCGCGGCCCGGCAGATGAATACGCAGATCCAGACCGCTGTTCAGTTCATTCATAAACTGACGGCAGTGACCACAAGGCGTGTAGTTAACGGTGATGGCTGCGAGCGCTTTTTCACCACTCAACCAGGCGTGGCTGATCGCGCTTTGTTCGGCATGAACGGTTTGCTGCATTGTCGCACCAATAAATTCCATATTGGCACCGAAATACCAGGTTCCGCTCACACCGCGCGCAATTGCGCCAACATTAAAATTCGACAATGGCGTACGCGCACAGGCCGCCGCCAGCGGGAGTAGTGCGAATGCCAGCGCGTCTTCGTCCAGCCCCGTTGCGCTCTTCAGCGATGAGACTTGCTCCCCGGTCAACAAAGCGGGGAAGTACTTGTCTGCCAGAATAGGTTCCAGTGCAGATTGCAAGTTATCCGCAAGTTGGGCAAAAGCGGTTTGAAAACGTGGATGCATGGCGTTGCCTCATAATCATGTAATGGGATAACAGTTTACGAACCCGTTATGGCTTTATATGTGATCTGAATCTCATTAATTGTGCAACGAATGAAACTTACATCAAAAATGCGCGACGCATCGCAAATTTTAGCCCATTACTGCCAGAATAATCGGGAAAAGGAACGGTGCGATCAGCGAAGTAATAATCCCGCATAACACCAGCGCCAGCGAACTAAATGCACCTTCCTGATAATCCAGCTCAGCACAGCGTGCCGTACCGAGGGCGTGCGAGGCTGTCCCCATCGCCAGACCGCGCGCTGCTTTGGTGCGAATACGCATCGCATTAAGTAACGTATGACCAAACACTGCGCCCAGAATACCGACGAAAATCACGCAAACTGCGCTGATTGCCGGAATACCGCCAATACTGCCGCCAACCGCCATTGCAATAGGCGTGGTGACTGATTTCGGCAGGATTGACGCGGCGATTTCCGGTGAAGCGCCCATCAACAATGCCACGGAAGTCCCCGTCACCATCGCAACCACGCTGCCGATAAAACAGATGGTGATGATCGATTTCCAGCGCGCGCGGATCTGGTGCAGCTGCTCATATAAAGGATAGGCCAGTGCGACAACCGCCGGTTGCAGCAGATCGTTTAGCACTTCGCTACCTTTAAAGTAGCTGTCGTAAGAGATGCCGGTCAGCATTAAAAAAGGAATGATCACCACCATTGCAACCAGCAATGGGTTAAGCAAGGGAAACTTATACCGCGCCGCCAGTTTGCGGGCGGCAAAAAAGACAATTAACGTTAGCGGCAATGACCACCAGATATTTGCCATCATTCTTCTGATCCTTTCTGACCTACGACTTTACGTTCACCGTGCACCAGTTGCGAACTCCAGCTCACCACCAGAAAAACCACCAGCGTACTGACTGCACAGGAAACCACTACCGGACCAAACTGTGCGCGGAGCAAATCAAAATATTGCATGACGCCTACGCCTATCGGCACAAACAATAGCGCCATATAGCGAATCAGTACGTAGCACCCCGGATTGACCCACTTTGCCGGAAGAATTTGCAAGGCCAGCAGGACAAACAAGATCAGCATCCCGATGATGCTGCCCGGAATGGTTACCGGTAGCAGGGAAGCAATGAAAATGCCTGCATACAGGCAGGCATAAATCAGGATAAAAGCGCGTAAATATTGCCAGATAATGTTCAGTGTCTTACTCATAATCAACACCCCAGATGAGATGGATTCATCATACAATTAATTCGTAAAACGTGCTACCGATCACATTAAGAATTCTCAGCATAGTTGAATTACAGGGAAGTAACATCGGGCGAGTGCCCAGTTCAGCACACTAATTCTGCTGTAAAAAGTGCAGAAACTGACTTAAAGCATAAGAAGGCGTTTCGTTATTACGCCAAAACACACCGACGCTGCCTTTCTGTTCAATCTTTGGCAGGTTGAGGATCACCAGTTGCCCCTGGCTGGCATAACGTTGCGCCAGGCGTAATGACAAAATAGAGATCATATTGCTGCTTTGTAACAGGTTGGTACTGACGTTCATCGATGCCGACTCAATCGTGTTTTCTGGCAGCATCACGCCGTGGTCTACCAGCGCATTATCAATGCTGATGCGGATGGGGGTACCTGTCGGCCAGACTATCCACCGCCAGTTAGCAAGATCATTCCAGCTGAGGGTGGCGTATTTCGCCAGTGGATGCTCAGGACGGGCGACAAAGCATACCGGCTCGGTGTAGAGCACGCGATAATTCAGCGGCAGCTGCAACGCGCGACCGCCAATTCGCCCAACCACCACATCGACAGAACCTGCCAACAGATCTTGCAGCAATGGGGTCATCACCTTCTCTTCGATATTCAGGTGTAGAGTTGGCATCTCCTTGAGCAAATGCAAAATCGCCTGGGATACGCAGTCAGTGGCGACGGGAGAACAGCCAATTTTCAGACTGCCGACCAGTCCACCTTGTTTAAAGCGAGCCAGTTCATATTGCGATCTTTCCATGTCATTGATTAACCGTTGGGCATGTTGCAATAACAATTTGCCGCCTTCGGTCGGACGAAGCCCTTTGCTGTGCCGCTCAAAAAGTGTGAGTCCGATCTCATCTTCCAGTTGTGACAACCATTTCGAAAGCGCGGGTTGGGTGATATTCATCATCCGTGCGACATGGGTCAGATTACCCTGTTCACCCAGCGCCACCAGCATTTGCAGGTGATGTAGTTTTAGTTTTTGCGCCCAGTTCGCCATTTGCCATAACCTCCAGGTTATCTCTCTGCCCGAAATGCCATTGTACATCTCATCTCTTTAATCACATTATCGCAACATATACAAAACAAAAGAAACATCTACCTTACCTGCACTGAGGCATTTACTATGACTCAACGACGTGATTTACAAGCACTGATCGATGCTGCTCCGGTCGGCAAGATGCAGTGGCGCGTTATCATCTGCTGTTTTCTGGTGGTAATGCTCGATGGTTTTGACACCGCGGCTATCGGCTTTATCGCCCCTGATATCCGTACTTACTGGCAGCTCACCGCAGGCGATCTCGCCCCGCTTTTTGGCGCGGGTCTGCTGGGATTAACCGCAGGCGCACTGCTTTGTGGCCCGTTGTCTGACCGCTTTGGCCGCAAACGGGTGATAGAGCTATGCGTCTTTTTATTTGGCGCGTTAAGTCTCGCCTCTGCGTTTTCACCAGATCTGCAAACGCTGGTATTACTGCGTTTTCTCACAGGGCTTGGGCTTGGCGGGGCGATGCCGAACACCATCACCATGACCTCGGAATATCTGCCTGCCCGTCGCCGAGGCGCGCTGGTGACGCTGATGTTTTGCGGCTTTACGCTGGGTTCGGCGTTTGGCGGGATTGTCAGCGCACAGCTGGTGCCGGTGATTGGCTGGCACGGGATCCTGGTGTTGGGTGGCGTATTACCGCTGATGCTGTTTGTCGCACTGCTTGTGATTCTTCCGGAATCGCCACGCTGGCAGGTGCGCCGCCAGTTACCACAGGCGGTGATTGCAAAAACTGTCAGCGCCATTACCCGCGAGCGTTATGTCGATACCCACTTTTATCTCAATGAATCAGCCTCCGTTACAAAAGGCAGCATTCGTCAACTGTTTATGGGACGTCAGTTACCCATTACGTTGATGTTGTGGGTAGTGTTCTTTATGAGCCTGCTGATTATTTACCTGCTCTCAAGCTGGATGCCAACGCTGTTGAACCATCGCGGCATAGACCTGCAACACGCGTCCTGGGTCACCGCCGCGTTCCAGATTGGCGGTACGTTGGGCGCGCTGGCGCTGGGCGTGCTGATGGATAAGTTCAATCCTTTCCGCGTGCTGGCGCTGAGCTATGCCGTAGGCGCTGTATGCATCGTGATGATTGGCTTAAGCCAGGATGGATTATGGCTGATGGCGCTGGCGATTTTCGGCACCGGCATTGGCATTAGCGGATCTCAGGTGGGGTTGAACGCGTTGACCGCAACGCTCTACCCAACGCAAAGCCGCGCCACGGGCGTGAGCTGGTCAAACGCCGTAGGCCGCTGCGGCGCGATTGTCGGCTCGCTTTCTGGCGGCCTGATGATGGCGATGAATTTCTCTTTCGACACCCTGTTTTTCATTATCGCTGTGCCCGCGGCGATCAGTGCGGTGATGTTAACCCTGCTGATTACCGTGGTTCGCCAGTCGACCTCTGTCCCTGACTCACTGCCTCGCGCAGGCGTTGTGAACGAATAAGGAGCATCCCAATGACTGATAACAATCAAAATAGCCGCGAGCGATTTTATCAGCATATTTCCGGGCAAAACCTGACCCCGCTGT
This sequence comes from Escherichia sp. MOD1-EC6021, assembly GCF_002965245.1. NCBI lineage: Bacteria > Pseudomonadati > Pseudomonadota > Gammaproteobacteria > Enterobacterales > Enterobacteriaceae > Escherichia > Escherichia sp. MOD1-EC6021. Next base: position 301,193 of record NZ_PTRU01000001.1, read on the forward strand.
GGGAGTCACTGCACCACCTGGTGCCGAAAACGCCCAACGCCAACTGTGCGCCAGCGTACTGGAATTATCAGGAGATCCGCCCGCTGCTGCTGGAGAGCGGCAGCCTGATTGGCGCGAAAGAAGCTGTGCGTCGTGTGCTGGTACTGGAAAACCCGGCGCTGCGCGGGCAGTCTTCCATCACCGCGACTTTGTATGCTGGTTTGCAACTGATCATGCCGGGCGAAGTGGCACCGAGTCATCGTCATAACCAATCGGCGCTGCGTTTTATTGTTGAAGGCAAAGGGGCATTTACCGCCGTTGATGGCGAACGCACGCCAATGAATGAGGGCGATTTTATCCTGACCCCACAATGGCGCTGGCACGATCACGGTAACCCTGGCGACGAACCGGTTATCTGGCTCGATGGGCTGGATCTGCCATTAGTGAACACTCTGGGCTGCGGTTTTGCCGAAGATTACCCGGAAGAGCAACAACCGGTCACGCGTAAAGAGGGGGATTATCTGCCGCGTTATGCCGCCAATATGTTGCCGCTGCGCCATCAGACGGGGAACTCCTCACCGATCTTTAACTATCGTTATGACCGTAGCCGCGAAGTGCTGCACGATTTAACCCGCCTGGGCGATGCCGACGAGTGGGATGGCTACAAAATGCGCTATGTCAACCCGGTCACCGGCGGCTATCCGATGCCGTCGATGGGCGCCTTCCTGCAACTGCTACCGAAAGGGTTCGCCTCCCGCGTGGCGCGTACCACTGACAGCACTATCTACCATGTAGTGGAAGGTAGCGGACAAGTCACCATCGGCAATGAAATCTTCACCTTTAGTGCAAAAGATATCTTTGTGGTGCCGACCTGGCACGGCGTGTCATTCCAGACTACGCAAGATACCGTTTTATTCAGTTTTTCGGACAGACCGGTACAAGAAGCCCTGGGGCTGTTCCGCGAAGCGCGTTATTAATTTGGGAGAGAGAAAATGACTCAATATGTATTCGAACCACAAGCGCCCGTTACCGTACCGGTTGTTGGCAGTGATGAACAATTCCCCGTGCGCCGCGTTTACTGCGTCGGGCGTAACTATGCTGCCCACGCCCGCGAAATGGGCTTTGATCCGGATCGTGAACCCCCTTTCTTCTTCTGCAAACCAGCAGATGCCGTTGTTCCGGTCGCCGCTGGCGAAACGCTGGCGCTGCCGTATCCGGCGCAGACCGATAACTATCATTACGAAATTGAACTGGTGGTGGCGATTGGTAAAAAGGGCAGCGATATCCCACTGGAAAAGGCCCATGAATATGTCTGGGGTTATGCCACAGGCCTTGATATGACGCGCCGGGACCGTCAAATGGAAATGCGTCAGATGGGCCGCCCGTGGGAAATCGGCAAAGCATTTGATCTCTCGGCCCCCATCGCACCGCTGCACAAAGCCAGCGAAACCGGCGGTATTGATAACGCACCAATCTGGTTACAGGTAAACGGTGAAGATCACCAGCGCAGCGATATTCGCCATCTCATCTGGTCGGTGAATGAAACCATCAGCTACCTGTCAGGCTTCTTTGAACTGCAACCGGGCGATCTAATCTTTACCGGTACGCCGGAAGGGGTTGGCCCAGTAGTCAAAGGTGATGTGATCACGGGCAACGTCGAGGGCTTAACGCCTATCGCGGTGAAGATTGTCTGAGGTGCATGATGAAGCTGTACAGTTTTTTTAATAGTTCAGCATCGTACCGGGTACGCATTGCGCTGGCGCTGAAAGGCATTAATTACCAGACCGAAGGGGTGAATATCCGTATTGGTCAGCAAAATGAACTGGCCTATCGGCGGATGAATCCTGTCGGGCTGGTGCCGACGCTGCTGACTGACGAGGGCGAGTCACTCGGTCAGTCGCTGGCGATTATTGACTGGCTGGATCGTCACTACCCGCAAGTTCCGCTGGTGCCGCAGGAAGAACCGGCCCGCAATAAGGTGCTGGAAATTGTCTATGCCATCGCTTGTGATATTCATCCATTGAATAACCTGCGCGTGCTGCGCTATCTGACCGAAGAGCTGAACGTCAGTGAAGAAGAGAAAAAACGCTGGTATGCGCACTGGATCCAGCAAGGGTTAAGCGCGGTGGAACAGCTACTGCGCCAGAGCCAGTCGGGGCAATTTTGTGTGGGTGAGACGCCGACGCTGGCAGACTGCTGCCTTGTTCCGCAGTGGGCGAACGCGCTACGTATGAACTGCGATCTGAGCGGGTATCCGCGCTGCAAAGCGGTGTACGACGCCTGCACACAACTGCCAGCGTTCATTGCCGCAGCGCCAGAAAATCAACAAGATAAAATTTCAGCCTGACCAGGAGAACCATAATGACTAAAGTGACACGCGCAGTAATTGTGGGAGGCGGGATCGGCGGTGCGGCAACTGCGCTGTCACTGGCCCGCCAGGGGATCAAAGTGGTGCTGCTGGAAAAGGCGCATGAGATCGGTGAGATTGGCGCAGGTATCCAGTTGGGGCCAAATGCGTTTTCGGCGTTGGATAGTCTTGGTGTTGGCGAAATCGCCCGCCAACGTGCGGTATTCACCGATCACATCACCATGATGGACGCGGTGAACGCCGAAGAAGTGGTGCGTATTGAAACCGGGCAGGCCTTTCGTGACCATTTCGGCGGCCCTTACGCGGTGATCCACCGCGTTGATATTCATGCCTCGGTGTGGGAAGCGGTACTGACGCATCCGAACGTGGAGTATCACACCTCCACAAACGTCGTTGATATTCGCGAGACGCCGGACGATGTCACCGTTTTCGACGATCGAGGTAATAGCTGGAGCGGCGATATTTTGATTGGCTGTGATGGCGTGAAGTCAGTGTTGCGCCAGAGCTTATTAGGCGATGCGCCGCGCGTCACCGGACATGTGGTCTACCGTGCGGTTATCGATTGTGCGGATATGCCGGAAGATTTACGTATTAATGCGCCGGTATTGTGGGCGGGGCCGCACTGTCACCTGGTACATTACCCTTTGCGCGGCGGCAAGCAGTATAATCTGGTGGTGACATTCCACAGTCGCCACCAGGAAGAGTGGGGCGTGAAGGATGGCAGTAAAGAGGAAGTGCTTTCCTATTTTGAAGGCATTCACCCGCGTCCTCGCCAGATGCTGGATAAACCGACGTCATGGCGACGCTGGTCAACGGCCGATCGTGAACCGGTAGGGAAATGGGGGACTAACCGCATTACGCTGGTGGGCGATGCGGCCCATCCGGTGGCGCAGTATATGGCACAAGGTGCCTGTATGGCGCTGGAAGATGCAGTAACGCTGGGTAAGGCGCTGGCGCAGTGTGAGGGTAATGCGGCGCAAGCTTTTGCGCTGTATGAGTCGGTACGTATTCCGCGTACCGCGCGCATCGTCTGGTCGACCCGTGAAATGGGGCGGGTTTATCACGCCGCAGGGGTAGAACGTCAGGTACGTAACCTGCTGTGGAAAGGGAAATCGCAGGCAGAGTTTTATCGCGGCATGGAGTGGCTGTACGGCTGGAAAGAAGATAACTGTCTGCAACCACGCTGAGTACTTCTTACCCAATCAGGTGCACGGACGGTCCCCTCGCCCCTTTGGGGAGAGGGTTAGGGTGAGGGGAAAAATCTTGCCCGAATTAATCAGTAAGTCAGTTTGTCTGCAAACACCAGAGGCGCTAACATAGCGCCTCATTTTTTTGCGGGTGATGATATGCGTGTGTTACTGGCGCCGATGGAGGGTGTACTCGACTCTCTGGTGCGTGAATTGCTGACCGAAGTTAACGACTACGATCTGTGCATCACCGAGTTTGTCCGCGTGGTGGATCAACTGCTGCCGGTAAAAGTTTTTCATCGCATTTGCCCGGAGCTACAAAACGCCAGCCGAACGCCATCCGGTACGCTGGTGCGCGTGCAATTGCTGGGTCAGTTCCCACAATGGCTGGCAGAGAACGCCGCCCGTGCGGTGGAGTTAGGTTCCTGGGGCGTGGATCTTAATTGCGGCTGTCCGTCGAAAACGGTTAACGGTAGCGGCGGCGGGGCGACACTACTCAAAGATCCTGAACTCATCTACCAGGGTGCAAAAGCGATGCGTGAAGCTGTACCGGCGCATTTGCCCGTCAGTGTGAAAGTGCGCCTGGGCTGGGACAGCGGTGAGAAGAAATTTGAAATCGCCGATGCGGTTCAACAGGCTGGCGCTACGGAGTTGGTGGTGCATGGGCGGACAAAAGAGCAGGGTTACCGCGCGGAGCATATTGACTGGCAGGCGATTGGCGAGATTCGCCAACGGCTGAATATTCCGGTGATTGCCAACGGTGAAATCTGGGACTGGCAGAGCGCGCAACAGTGTATGGCGATAAGCGGCTGTGACGCGGTGATGATTGGTCGCGGAGCGCTCAATATTCCCAATCTGAGCCGAGTGGTAAAATATAACGAACCGCGAATGCCGTGGCCGGAGGTGGTTGCTTTGCTACAAAAATATACCCGTCTGGAAAAGCAGGGCGATACCGGGTTATATCACGTTGCGCGGATTAAACAGTGGTTGAGTTATTTGCGTAAAGAATACGATGAAGCAACAGAATTATTTCAGCATGTTCGGGTGTTGAATAATTCCCCTGATATTGCAAGGGCTATTCAGGCAATTGATATCGAGAAACTCTAAGAAACCATAGTGATGTTTTTTGACAATGTCTTAGCTCTTTATCAATAGGCCGCACGGTTGTTTGGTGGCGTCAAAATCGCCGAGGCGTTCCCTGAAGGCCGGGGCAGCCCACATGGATGTGGGCTGAGGGCGCGTTTTACAGGGATGTTACCTCGCGCCCGACCCGGTAGCCGTAAGGGATAAGCCGAGGGCACCGCGCAGCGGCGATTTTGTTCGCCAGAGCCCGGGGGTGCAGGGGGCGGCGGCGACTGGTCGCCCCTTGCGCGCTCCTTGCGCTAGTGATTATATGAAGCAATGCACATGACAGGAGCGCAACAGGATGAGAGACTGAAATATTCTCGTTATTTTCGGATCTGATGACGTTAATTAATTTTAAAATATCATCTTAAATACGCCAGTCACCACCAGTAGTCCAATCAGGAAAATAATCAATACAGCCCAGAGTATAATTTTCATTGGCGTTCCTTTATTTGTGAGTGTCGAATAAGTATAGGAAAAAACGAAGCCCTTTGCCGTTACTCATAAGTGATTAAGATAAATCGGAGAATATCATTCACTTACTGTATATTTTTCTGAATATGTCGTTTTATTGCCACTGATGTATTGCCACGCGAAACTAAAAAATATATTGCATCACACGGTAATCTCCGCGCACCTTTTCTTACCTGACTATTCCTCCATGAATCGTGATTCCTTTTACCCAGCCATCGCCTGTTTTCCTCTGTTACTGATGCTGGCCGGGTGTGCGCCTATGCATGAAACCCGCCAGGCGTTAAGCCAGCAAACACCCGCTGCGCAAGTTGACACCGCATTACCCACGGCGCTGAAAAATGGTTGGCCAGACAGCCAATGGTGGCTGGAGTATCACGATAATCAACTCACTTCATTAATTAACAATGCACTGCAGAACGCACCGGATATGCAGGTGGCTGAACAGCGCATTCAGCTGGCTGAAGCCCAGGCGAAGGCAGTTGCCACTCAGGATGGCCCTCAGATCGATTTTTCTGCGGATATGGAGCGGCAAAAAATGTCGGCAGAAGGGCTAATGGGGCCGTTTGCTCTGAACGATCCTGCCGCAGGTACGACCGGTCCGTGGTACACCAATGGTACTTTTGGCTTAACGGCGGGCTGGCATCTTGATATTTGGGGAAAGAATCGGGCGGAGGTTACTGCTCGCCTGGGTACAGTTAAAGCACGGGCGGCGGAACGCGAGCAAACCCGCCAATTGCTGGCTGGCAGCGTTGCCCGCCTTTACTGGGAGTGGCAAACCCAGGCAGCGTTAAACACTGTTTTGCAGCAAATCGAAAAAGAGCAGAACACCATTATCGCGACCGATCGCCAGCTATATCAGAACGGGATTACTTCTTCAGTTGAAGGTGTGGAAACCGATATTAATGCCAGCAAGACCCGGCAGCAGCTCAATGATGTCGTGGGAAAAATGAAAATTATTGAGGCACGGTTAAGCGCACTTACAAATCACCAGATAAAGTCATTGAAGCTTAAACCGGTTGAGTTGCCGAAAGTGGCAAGTCAGCTTCCTGATGAACTGGGGTATTCATTGCTGGCACGGCGGGCAGATTTGCAGGCAGCGCATTGGTACGTTGAGTCATCGTTAAGCACCATTGATGCGGCAAAAGCGGCATTTTATCCTGACATCAACCTGATGGCCTTCCTGCAACAGGATGCGTTGCACTTAAGCGATTTGTTCCGTCATTCCGCGCAGCAAATGGGCGTTACGGCAGGCCTGACGCTACCCATTTTCGATAGTGGTCGTCTTAACGCCAACCTCGATATTGCAAAAGCCGAAAGCAACTTGTCTATCGCCAGCTACAACAAAGCGGTGGTTGAAGCGGTGAATGACGTGGCGCGGGCAGCCAGTCAGGTTCAGACGCTGGCGGAGAAAAAACAGCATCAGGCGCAAATTGAGCGCGATGCCTTGCGTGTGGTAGGTCTTGCGCAGGCCCGCTTTAACGCGGGTATCATTGCTGGTTCCCGCGTCAGCGAAGCCAGGATCCCGGCGCTGCGTGAGCGGGCCAATGGCCTGTTATTGCAAGGGCAGTGGCTGGATGCCTCCATTCAACTCACTGGTGCGTTGGGCGGGGGTTACAAACGCTGATGATATACGCCTTCTATACTTAACGTTTATTCAGCGTTAAGTGGAGAACTCGATGGCACAGGTCGCGATTATTACCGCCTCCGATTCGGGGATCGGCAAAGAGTGCGCGTTATTACTGGCGCAGCAGGGGTTTGATATTGGTATTACCTGGCACTCTGATGAAGAAGGGGCAAAAGATACCGCGCGTGAGGTGGTTAGCCACGGCGTACGTGCGGAGATGGTGCAGCTCGATCTCGGTAAACTGCCAGAGGGGGCACTGGCGCTGGAGAAACTTATTCAACGGCTGGGGCGCATCGATGTGCTCGTGAATAATGCGGGCACAATGACCAAAGCACCGTTTCTTGATATGGCTTTCGATGAGTGGCGCAAGATTTTTACCGTTGATGTTGATGGTGCATTTTTATGCTCGCAAATTGCGGCCCGCCAGATGGTGAAACAAGGGCAGGGCGGTCGCATCATCAACATTACGTCGGTACATGAGCATACGCCGCTGCCGGATGCCAGCGCCTATACAGCCGCTAAACATGCACTCGGTGGGCTAACCAAAGCGATGGCGCTGGAGCTGGTCAGGCATAAGATTTTGGTGAATGCAGTCGCGCCTGGGGCTATCGCCACGCCAATGAATGGCATGGATGACGGCGACGTGAAGCCCGACGAGGAGCCTTCGATTCCCCTGCGGCGTTTCGGCGCAACGCATGAGATTGCCAGCCTGGTGGCGTGGTTATGCTCTGAAGGCGCAAATTACACCACCGGGCAGTCGTTAATTGTCGATGGTGGCTTTATGCTGGCGAATCCGCAGTTCAACCCAGAATAGCGCAGTGAGGTGCGTGGTTGTTTCAATGGGTAATCTTTGGTAGGCATGATAAGACGTGCAAGCGTCGCATCAGGCATGGTGCGACGGATGTCGGATGCGGCGCAAACGCCTTATTCTAGGCAATGGTTTTACGCCTGATCATCCGGCTTTTTCTTCCCGCGTCGTTTCAGCCACCAGCGCACGCCAACCACCAGAACCACGACCAGAATCAACCAGACCCAGTGCTTCAAATGCTGGTCGAGATTGTGCAACCACGGCGCAATCACCTGACCACCAGCATAACCGATAGTGGTAAAAATCAACGCCCAGGCAAATGCGCCGAGAATATTCAGCGGCAGAAAGATTTTCGGCGGCAGCTGGCTGGCACCAATCAGCGTCGGGCCAATGACCCGAAAGCCATACATAAAACGCGTACCAATGACAAACAGATACGGATGGCGCTGGATAAGTTTCTGCGCCCGCTCAATTTTATCCTGATGCTTAGAGAAGCGGCGTAACAGCTTGCCACCAAACCGCCGCCCGCACAGATAAAGCACCTGGTCGCCAATCATGCCGCCAAGCGCTACAGAAAGTACCACCAGCGGGAACTTTAATAACCCCTGATGTGCCGCAACGCCTCCCAGCAACGTCACGGTTTCACCTTCCGCCAGACTTCCGAGCACCAGCGCGGCATAACCATATTGTGAGATGAGTGTATTGAGATCCATAGGCCCGTCTGTCTCCCTTTGGTTGCTTGTAAGCATACACCCTGTGAATCATTCACGCTGAAAAAGGACGCTCATCAGACGGTGCAAATTCTATGAATGCACAAAAAATAATCACAAGCTGACTTATACTTGAACTGTCAGGTTCATGAACTCACAACAAGGGGGCGGTATGAGCCATGTCTGGGGACTGTTTTCCCATCCCGATCGTGAAATGCAGGTGATTAATCGCGAAAACGAAACGATTTCTCATCACTACACCCACCACGTTTTGCTGATGGCGGCAATTCCGGTGATTTGCGCCTTCATTGGCACCACGCAAATTGGCTGGAATTTTGGCGATGGCACTATCCTGAAGTTATCCTGGTTCACCGGACTGGCGCTGGCCGTCTTGTTTTATGGCGTTATGCTGGCTGGGGTCGCGGTGATGGGGCGGGTCATCTGGTGGATGGCGCGCAATTATCCGCAGCGTCCGTCACTTGCGCACTGCATGGTCTTTGCGGGCTACGTTGCGACGCCGCTGTTTTTAAGCGGTCTGGTGGCGCTTTATCCGCTGGTCTGGTTGTGTGCGCTGGTCGGCACGGTGGCGCTGTTTTACACCGGCTACCTGCTTTATCTCGGTATTCCGAGCTTCCTGAATATCAACAAAGAAGAAGGCCTTAGCTTCTCCAGTTCGACGCTGGCGATTGGCGTGCTGGTACTGGAAGTGCTGCTCGCCCTTACCGTTATACTATGGGGTTACGGTTATCGTTTGTTCTAGCAAGTTCTTTTGTGTTGCATTGCTGGCGTAAATGTCAGCAATGCAGCATTTCCTCACGATTCTTCTTTGACGATCGCACTTTTTGCTCGTTATGATGGCGTCGCTAGCCTTAGTAAATCCTTACTCCGGCGGTGCGCAACCCGTGCGCGTGAACCACTATCTGAATGCTCATCATGCCGAAATTTCGAGTTTCTTTATTTAGCCTGGCCCTGATGCTGGCTGTGCCTTTTGCACCGCAGGCCGTTGCGAAAACGGCAGCCGCTACCACCGCTTCACAGCCGGAAATTGCCTCCGGTAGCGCTATGATTGTTGATCTGAATACCAACAAAGTGATCTATTCGAACCACCCGGATTTGGTGCGTCCGATTGCGTCTATCAGTAAATTAATGACCGCGATGGTTGTGCTGGATGCACGATTGCCGCTGGATGAAAAACTGAAAGTGGATATCAGCCAGACGCCGGAGATGAAAGGGGTCTATTCGCGCGTACGACTGAACAGCGAAATCAGCCGTAAAGAGATGCTGTTGCTGGCGCTGATGTCTTCAGAAAACCGCGCGGCGGCAAGCCTTGCGCACCATTATCCCGGTGGTTACAAAGCCTTTATTAAGGCGATGAATGCGAAAGCGAAATCGCTCGGAATGAACAACACGCGCTTTGTTGAACCGACCGGATTGTCGGTGCATAACGTTTCAACTGCCCGTGACTTAACCAAACTGCTCATTGCCAGCAAACAATATCCGTTGATTGGTCAGTTAAGTACTACCAGGGAAGATATGGCAACCTTCTCTAACCCGACGTATACGCTGCCGTTCCGCAATACTAACCATCTGGTGTATCGCGATAACTGGAATATTCAGTTAACCAAAACGGGCTTTACCAATGCGGCGGGCCATTGTCTGGTGATGCGTACGGTTATCAATAATAAACCGGTAGCGTTGGTGGTGATGGACGCGTTTGGCAAATATACCCATTTTGCCGATGCCAGCCGCCTGCGTACCTGGATTGAAACCGGTAAAGTGATGCCTGTTCCGGCAGCAGCGTTGAGCTATAAAAAACAAAAAGCCGCTCAGATGGCGGCGGCGGGGCAGACGGCGCAGAACGATTAAGGGCAGGCAGGATAAGGCGTTTACGCCGCATCAGGCATTCGGAGCACAATGCCTGATGCGTTGCTTGCGCATCTTATCAGGCCTACAAACGTGACGCGTCCGTAGGCCGGATAAGGCATTCACGCCGCATCCGGCATTCTGTGCACGATGCCTGATGCGATGCTTGCGCATCTTATCAGGCCTACAAACGTGACGCGTCCGTAGGCAGGATAAGGCGTTCACGCCGCATCCGGCATTCGGTGCCCGTGCCTGATGCGATGCTTACGCATCTTATCAGGCCTACGTCTGCATCAGGCATCCAGCCGTATTTACTCCACTTCCTGCCAGTTTTTCCGCTTACTGGTTTTACCGATCCCCGGATTCATGCTGTTGGTCGGATCGTTCTCGCGATAGAACTTCTGCAACGTCTCCGGTGCTTTATACAAATGACCGACGTTATGCTCGGCAGGGTATTGCGCGCCGCGCTGCTGTAGCAGTTCCAGCATCTGTTCTTTCAACGCATGCACATCCACGCCTTTTTTAACGATGTAATCCTGATGGAAGACATAGCACATAAAATGGCCGTAATAGAGCTTGTGCACCAGCTGGCAGTCGATCTCCGGCGGTAAATGCTCATACCACTCGGTGTCGTTACGCCGCAGAGCGATATCCAGCGCCAGAATGTCTTCGACTTCATCGGAATGCACGGCCTGATAACGAATTGCTGCGCCCGCAGCGGCGAAACGGTGTAAAAACGCTTTGCTGCCTTCCTCCGGCGTACAGACAAAGAAATCGCCCTCGGCCTGTTTGAAATAATCCACCAGCCACGATTTAGCTTCGCCGACGCCATCGCCCGCCATTTTTAACAGCAGATGATGCTCGTATTTATCGCGCCAGCTTTTCATGCGCGGTGGTAAATGGCTGGGGAACAAGTGACCGAATTTTTGCATCGCACGGTCGGTAAAATGCGGACGGAAGAATTTCACTTTCTCCAGCATCGCATCGGTGCGTCCCTTGAGATTAAAGAAGAACGGCATCTTGTCGGTGCCTAACTTATCAATCATCAGGAAGGTGTCTTTGCCGTATTTTTCCGCAATATCGTAGATATCCCGGTGCATATATTCCCCGGCAACCGGCAGGTTCTCGAAATTAGCCAGGATATGGCGGCGGATTTCGGTCAGTACTTCCGGCTGGTTGGTGCCGATATAAAACACCTGCTGATTTTTTTCTGCTTCGAAGGTATCAAGACGTACCGCAAAGACGGCCAGTTTTCCGGCGCAACCGGAGGATTCAAATAACCGATCCGGATCGGCGTTATAACGTGCGGGCGTGTCGGCTTCAATATCACGAACGCGGTGGACATAGTCATAATCGTGGGCGTGACGACCATCGTGGCGCACATCGTCATCTTTGATGCGATCGTCATCCAGCTTGCTAAGGATCTGCTCTGGCGTTTCGCCGAGATCAATCCCCAGATGGTTCACCAGCGTCAGTTTGCCGTCTTCATTTATACGCGCGAATAACGACATTTCGGTATACGCCGGGCCACGCTGCACCAGCGAGCCGCCGGAGTTGTTACAAATACCGCCGATGACCGATGCGCCTATACACGATGAGCCAATCACCGAGTGCGGTTCGCGTCCCAGCGGTTTGAGGGCTTTTTCCAGCGAATAAAGCGTGGTGCCCGGATAGGCCAGCACCTGTTCGCCCTTGCCAAGAACGTGCAGCTTGTCGAGACGCAGGGTGCTGATGATCACGATATCGCGATCATAGTCGTTACCGTTTGGCGTCGAGCCTTCGGTCAGACCTGTATTGGCAGCCTGCATCAGAATAATTTTGTCGGCGGTGACGCAGGCTTTCAGCACCCGCCACAATTCCAGTAGTGAGCCAGGGAAAACGACAGCCAGCGCGTCGCCCTGACCAGAACGGAAGCCCTTGCGATAGCGGGCCGTTTTTGCGGGATCGGTGAGCAGGTGTGAATGACCGACCAGACGGGCAAGTTCATTCAAAAAGGCTTTATTATCAGTTGTTGTCATGGAAGACATTTTCCACTCCTTGTGGTGGCGAAAAAATATCACAAACTAGCATAGCGCCTTGTATGACAATTCAGCGAGTGAATATTTTGAAAATTCAGACAATAAACTGAGCATTCTTTTTCTCTCTCCATCATGCTTATGGCAAACTACGGTTTTTGCACCATTTTCGCTGCCTCGTCGGGCAACAGAGGAAGAATAATCCATATGAAATGGCTATGTTCAGTAGGTATCGCGGTGAGTCTGGCCCTGCAACCAGCACTGGCGGATGATTTATTCGGTAACCATCCATTAACGCCTGAAGCGCGTGATGCGTTCGTCACCGAACTGCTTAAGAAAATGACAGTTGATGAGAAAATTGGTCAGCTGCGCTTAATCAGCGTCGGCCCGGATAATCCGAAAGAGGCGATCCGCGAGATGATCAAAGACGGGCAGGTTGGGGCGATTTTCAACACCGTAACCCGTCAGGATATCCGCGCCATGCAGGATCAGGTGATGGAACTGAGCCGCCTGAAAATTCCTCTCTTCTTTGCTTACGATGTGCTGCACGGTCAGCGCACGGTGTTCCCGATTAGCCTCGGTCTGGCCTCGTCTTTTAACCTCGATGCGGTGAAAACGGTCGGGCGTGTCTCTGCTTATGAAGCGGCAGATGATGGCCTGAACATGACCTGGGCACCGATGGTCGATGTCTCGCGCGATCCGCGCTGGGGACGTGCTTCCGAAGGTTTTGGGGAAGATACGTATCTCACTTCGATTATGGGTAAGACTATGGTGGAAGCGATGCAGGGTAAAAGCCCGGCAGATCGCTACTCGGTGATGACCAGCGTCAAACACTTTGCCGCTTACGGCGCGGTAGAAGGCGGTAAAGAGTACAACACCGTCGATATGAGTCCGCAGCGCCTGTTTAACGACTATATGCCGCCGTACAAAGCGGGGCTGGATGCAGGCAGCGGTGCGGTAATGGTGGCGCTGAACTCGCTGAATGGCACGCCAGCAACTTCCGACTCCTGGCTGCTGAAAGATGTGCTGCGCGATCAGTGGGGCTTTAAAGGCATTACCGTTTCCGATCATGGCGCAATCAAAGAGCTGATTAAACATGGCACGGCGGCAGACCCGGAAGATGCGGTGCGCGTGGCACTGAAATCCGGCATCAACATGAGTATGAGCGATGAGTATTACTCGAAGTATCTGCCTGGGTTGATCAAATCCGGCAAAGTGACGATGGAAGAGCTGGACGACGCTGCCCGCCACGTGCTGAACGTCAAATATGATATGGGGCTGTTCAACGACCCATACAGCCACCTTGGACCGAAAGAGTCTGACCCGGTGGATACTAATGCTGAAAGCCGCCTGCACCGCAAAGAAGCGCGTGAAGTGGCGCGCGAAAGCCTGGTGTTGCTGAAAAACCGCCTTGAAACGCTGCCGCTGAAAAAAACGGCAACCATTGCGGTGGTAGGGCCACTGGCGGACAGCAAACGTGACGTGATGGGCAGCTGGTCAGCAGCCGGTGTTGCCGATCAATCTGTGACCGTACTGACCGGGATTAAAAACGCCGTCGGTGAAAACGGCAAGGTGCTGTATGCCAAAGGGGCGAACGTTACCAGTGATAAAGGCATTATCGATTTCCTGAATCAGTATGAAGAGGCGGTCAAAGTCGATCCGCGTTCGCCGCAAGAGATGATTGATGAAGCGGTGCAAACCGCGAAACAATCTGATGTGGTGGTGGCTGTGGTCGGTGAAGCTCAGGGGATGGCGCACGAAGCCTCCAGCCGTACCGATATCACTATTCCACAAAGCCAACGTGACTTGATTGCGGCGCTGAAAGCCACCGGTAAACCGCTGGTGCTGGTGCTGATGAACGGACGTCCACTGGCGCTGGTGAAAGAAGATCAGCAGGCTGATGCGATTCTGGAAACCTGGTTTGCGGGTACGGAAGGGGGGAATGCGATTGCCGATGTGTTGTTTGGCGATTACAACCCATCCGGCAAGCTGCCGATGTCCTTCCCGCGTTCTGTCGGGCAGATCCCGGTGTACTACAGCCATCTGAATACCGGTCGGCCGTATAATGCCGACAAGCCGAACAAATACACTTCGCGTTATTTTGATGAAGCTAACGGGGCGCTGTATCCGTTCGGCTATGGTCTGAGCTATACCACCTTCACCGTCTCTGATGTGAAACTTTCTGCGCCGACCATGAAGCGTGACGGCAAAGTGACCGCCAGTGTGCAGGTGACGAACACCGGTAAGCGCGAAGGGGCGACGGTAGTGCAGATGTACTTGCAGGATGTGACGGCTTCCATGAGTCGTCCGGTGAAGCAGCTGAAAGGCTTTGAGAAAATCACCCTGAAACCGGGCGAAATTCAGACCGTCAGCTTCCCTATTGATATCGAGGCGCTGAAGTTCTGGAATCAACAGATGAAATATGACGCCGAGCCTGGCAAGTTCAATGTCTTTATCGGCACTGATTCCGCGCGCGTTAAGAAAGGCGAGTTTGAATTGCTGTAATGCTTTAGTCAGGGCGCGACGTCTGCGCCCTTTGCCTGATGCGTTGCGCTTATCAGGCCTTCAGGGGTTTTTAACCTCTTGAATTTTCGCTGTTTGTAGGCTGGATAAGGCGTTTACGCCGCATCCGGCAAGAAACGACGGGCAAAATATGCCCTTTAAGTATTTATCTGATTCTGCAACTGAATCCTTCCGCTCAGGCTAACCCCGCCATTATCAACTATGCTTTTCTCTTAATTCGCTGAAAACAACAGTAAAAGAATGAGGAAAGCATCATGCCACTCTCAAAGCTCTGGGCAGGTTCACTGGTTTTGTTGGCAGCCGTGAGCCTGCCGCTACAGGCGGCTTCCCCCGTTAAAGTCGGTTCGAAAATCGATACCGAAGGCGCGCTACTCGGCAACATTATTTTGCAAGTGCTGGAAAGCCACGGCGTACCGACGGTGAATAAAGTCCAGTTGGGAACCACGCCGGTGGTGCGCGGGGCGATTACTTCCGGTGAACTGGATATCTATCCGGAATATACCGGCAATGGCGCGTTTTTCTTTAAAGATGAAAACGATGCGGCGTGGAAAAATGCCGGGCAAGGCTACGAGAAAGTCAAAAAGCTCGATGCAGAACAAAACAAGTTAATCTGGCTGACGCCTGCGCCTGCAAATAACACCTGGACCATCGCCGTGCGTCAGGATGTTGCAGAGAAAAACAAACTCACTTCGCTTGCCGACCTGAGTCGTTATCTGAAAGACGGTGGCACCTTCAAACTGGCGGCCTCAGCAGAGTTTATCGAACGCGCCGATGCCTTACCCGCTTTTGAAAAAGCCTATGGCTTTAAGCTCAGTCAGGATCAGTTGCTGTCACTGGCCGGTGGCGACACTGCGGTGACAATCAAAGCTGCTGCCCAGCAAACATCCGGCGTTAATGCGGCGATGGCTTACGGCACTGACGGCCCGGTCGCGGCGCTGGGGCTGCAAACCTTAAGCGATCCGCAAGGCGTGCAACCTATCTACGCGCCTGCACCAGTGGTGCGTGAATCGGTGTTGAAGGAGTATCCGCAAATGGCACAGTGGCTACAGCCAGTCTTCGCCAGCCTCGATGCAAAAACATTGCAGCAACTGAATGCCAGCATTGCTGTGGAAGGTCTGGATGCCAAAAAAGTGGCTGCCGACTACCTGAAACAAAAAGGGTGGACGAAGTAATTTCCCGTGACTTATTTCCGTATTAATCCTGTTCTGGCGCTGCTGCTGTTGCTGACGGCAATCGCAGCGGCGCTGCCGTTTATCAGTTACGCGCCTAATCGTTTAGTCTCGGGTGAGGGGCGTCATCTCTGGCAGCTGTGGCCGCAAACGATCTGGATGCTGGTGGGCGTTGGTTGCGCCTGGTTGACCGCCTGTTTTATTCCCGGTAAAAAAGGCAGCATTTTTGCACTCATTCTGGCGCAATTCGTCTTCATATTGCTGGTGTGGGGCGCGGGAAAGGCGGCGACACAACTGGCGCAAAATGGCAGTGCGCTGGCGCGTACCAGCCTCGGCAGTGGTTTCTGGCTGGCTGCGGCGCTGGCATTGCTGGCCTGTAGCGATGCCATCCGCCGAATCTCCACGCATCCGCTGTGGCGCTGGTTGTTGCATATGCAGATTGCCATTATTCCGCTGTGGTTGCTGTATTCCGGCGCGCTTAACGATCTCTCGCTAATGAAAGAATACGCCAACCGTCAGGATGTGTTTAATGACGCGCTGGCGCAACATCTGACGTTGCTGTTTGGTGCGGTGCTGCCTGCGTTAGTGATTGGTGTGCCGCTGGGCGTCTGGTGCTACTTTTCCACTGCGCGGCAGGGGGCGATTTTTTCTCTGCTGAATGTCATTCAGACCGTGCCTTCGGTGGCGCTCTTTGGCCTGTTGATTGTGCCGCTTGCCGCGCTGGTTACGGCCTTTCCGTGGCTGGGTAAGCTCGGCATAGCAGGAACCGGAATGACACCCGCACTGATTGCGCTGGTGCTCTATGCCTTGCTGCCGCTGGTGCGCGGTGTGGTAGTCGGCTTGAACCAGATCCCGCGCGATATGCTGGAGAGCGCCAGAGCGATGGGCATGAGCGGGGCGCAGCGATTCCTGCATGTTCAGTTACCGCTGGCGTTACCGGTATTTCTGCGCAGCCTGCGGGTGGTGATGGTGCAAACCGTCGGCATGGCGGTGATTGCGGCACTAATTGGCGCAGGCGGTTTTGGTGCGCTGGTTTTCCAGGGGCTGCTAAGCAGTGCCATTGATTTAGTGTTGCTGGGGGTGATCCCGGTAATCGTACTGGCGGTGCTGATCGACGCACTGTTCGATCTGTTTATCGCACTGCTGAAGGTGAAAAGTAATGATTGAATTTAGCCATGTCAGCAAACTGTTCGGCACACAAAAAGCCGTTAACGATCTCAATCTCAATTTTCAGGAAGGGAGTTTTTCGGTGCTGATTGGTACATCAGGCTCCGGTAAATCCACCACATTGAAAATGATCAACCGTCTGGTAGAGCATGACAGCGGAGTGATCCGCTTTGCCGGAGAAGAAATTCGCTCGCTGCCAGTGATGGAGTTACGCCGCCGGATGGGCTATGCCATTCAATCTATTGGCCTGTTTCCCCACTGGAGCGTGGCGCAAAACATTGCTACTGTGCCGCAATTACAAAAATGGCCTCGGGCGCGGATCGACGACCGTATCGACGAATTAATGGCGCTACTGGGGCTGGAGCCAAATTTGCGTGAGCGTTATCCGCATCAGCTTTCCGGTGGTCAGCAGCAACGTGTGGGAGTGGCCCGCGCGTTGGCTGCCGATCCGCAAGTCTTACTGATGGATGAACCTTTTGGCGCACTGGACCCGGTAACGCGCGGCGCGTTGCAACAAGAGATGACGCGTATTCACCGTTTGTTGGGGCGTACCATTGTGCTGGTCACTCATGATATTGATGAGGCGCTACGGCTGGCAGAACATCTGGTATTGATGGATCACGGTGAAGTGGTGCAGCAGGGCAATCCGCTGACGATGCTGACTCGTCCGGCGAATGATTTCGTCCGCCAGTTTTTTGGGCATAGTGAACTGGGGGTCCGCCTGCTTTCGTTACGTAGCGTGGCGGATTACGTGCGTCGCGAAGAACGGGCAGAAGGTGAGGCACTGGCAGAAGAGATGACGCTACGCGATGCGCTCTCCCTGTTTGTCGCGCGGGGTTGTGAAGTGCTGCCGGTGGTGAACACGCAGGGCGAGCCTTGCGGCACGCTGCATTTTCAGGATCTGCTGGTGGAGGCGTAAGCGTATGAAGATGTTGCGCGATCCGCTGTTCTGGCTCATTGCTTTGTTTGTGGCACTGATTTTCTGGCTGCCTTACAGCCAGCCGCTGTTTTCTGCCTTGTTCCCACAACTGCCACGCCCCGTTTATCAGCAAGAAAGTTTTGCTGCTCTGGCACTGGCTCATTTCTGGCTGGTGGGAATTTCGAGTTTGTTTGCGGTGATCATTGGCACAGGTGCCGGAATTATTGTTACTCGCCCGTGGGGCGCGGAATTTCGCCCACTGGTGGAAACTATTGCCGCCGTTGGGCAGACTTTTCCGCCCGTTGCGGTGCTGGCGATTGCCGTTCCGGTGATTGGGTTTGGTCTGCAACCCGCGATTATCGCCTTGATCCTGTACGGTGTGCTGCCCGTCCTGCAGGCGACACTTGCCGGGCTGGGAGCGATTGATGCCAGCGTGACAGAAGTTGCGAAAGGTATGGGAATGAGCCGTGGTCAGCAACTGCGTAAGGTCGAGCTACCGCTGGCGGCTCCGGTGATTCTGGCGGGCGTGCGAACTTCGGTGATTATCAACATTGGTACGGCGACGATCGCCTCAACGGTAGGGGCCAGCACGCTGGGTACGCCCATCATCATCGGGCTTAGCGGATTTAATACCGCGTATGTGATCCAGGGGGCGTTACTGGTGGCACTGGCGGCGATCATCGCAGACCGCCTGTTTGAAAGGCTGGTGCAGGCGCTTAGCCAGCACGCAAAATAAAGGTATAACCTGCGAGCATGACGCCACCAATTCCGCCTAACGCCATAAACAGGAACAGGGCGATGACCCCAATTTTAGCTATGCGCATAATGCACTCCTTATGTTAACGAAAGGATTGTACAGTAAAGCGCATTTGTTAACGAATCATTAAATGCCGAGCGGGAAAATATCATGGCCTTGTTCCTGCCAACTGGTAAGTTGCTGCTGTTGGGCAGAGGTTCGATTTTCACCGCACCACACCAGCAATGTACGGCCTTCGAACAGTTCAGGGCGTAGTTGATTGAGCGAGTGGGCGAGGACATCAATGCGCCATCCTTGTTGACTGGCAATCCAGCCCTCTAGCCACAGACGGGTGGTATCCTGAATATTCCAGCCAACCACCAGCGCATCTTTACCCTGTTTTTTACGTGCCGAAGCCAGACAAATGGCGATGTAGTTGATGAGTACGCCGTCGAGGATCGCCAGCAGCGCCTGGAGAGTCGGTTGTTGGCACTGAAGCCGTCGGCGCAGAGGAATAAACAGGTGCGTGGTGAGTGTCTGGGCGGGGTAATCCTGACCGCGCTCTTTGATCCACGTTCGCAGGCTATGCAGATTGCCGCTTTGCAGGTAAGTCAGTAATGTTTCTTGCTGATCGCGCCAGCCGTTCTGCACATCAACATTTTCATTACTGAGCAGCATTTTAACTTTGCTGACCTGCACGCCATTGTCGATCCAGCGTTTGATCTCGCGGATCCGGTCAATATCGGCATCATTGAACAGCCGATGACCGCCGTCTGTCCGTTGCGGTTTCAGCAATCCGTAACGCCTCTGCCACGCGCGTAACGTGACAGGGTTAATATCACAAAGCAACGCCACTTCACCAATTGTGTAAAGCGCCATCGTCTCACCCTTGCTCGCGAGGTCCCAGTTTAACTTTAGACGCAGTTTTGCGAACCAGGTAGTTTTGCCCGTTTTTTGTTCATCTATAGGGTGATTTTATTTTTGCCAGGCGATTTTGAGTGATCGTACTCACGAATTCTCATTTTTCTGCAAGAGTTCAAAGAAAGTTAAACGCAGGCAATGTATGTTACGCGTTTTAAAGGGAAGTGTGGTTTGCGGGTATGTACGATTTTAATCTGGTGTTGCTGCTGCTTCAGCAGATGTGCGTTTTTTTAGTCATTGCGTGGTTAATGAGTAAAACGCCATTATTCATACCGTTAATGCAGGTCACGGTTCGTCTGCCGCATAAATTTCTCTGCTACATCGTCTTTTCCATCTTCTGCATCATGGGCACCTGGTTTGGGCTGCATATTGACGATTCTATTGCCAATACCCGTGCGATAGGCGCGGTAATGGGCGGCTTACTCGGCGGTCCGGTCGTCGGTGGGCTGGTTGGTCTGACCGGCGGGTTACATCGATATTCGATGGGGGGCATGACCGCGCTAAGTTGCATGATCTCGACCATCGTTGAAGGATTGCTCGGCGGCCTGGTACACAGCATCCTGATCCGTCGCGGGCGCACTGATAAAGTCTTTAACCCCATTACCGCCGGTGCCGTCACGTTCGTCGCTGAAATGGTGCAAATGTTGATCATCCTGGCGATCGCCCGACCTTATGAAGATGCGGTGCGTCTGGTGAGTAATATTGCTGCGCCAATGATGGTCACCAATACCGTCGGCGCGGCGCTGTTTATGCGTATATTGCTCGATAAACGCGCGATGTTTGAAAAATACACTTCGGCTTTTTCTGCTACTGCGCTGAAAGTGGCTGCCTCGACGGAAGGCATTTTGCGCCAGGGGTTTAACGAAGTGAACAGCATGAAAGTGGCACAGGTGCTGTATCAGGAGCTGGATATTGGTGCAGTCGCGATTACCGATCGAGAGAAATTGCTGGCCTTTACCGGAATTGGTGACGACCACCATTTACCTGGTAAACCGATTTCTTCGACTTACACCTTAAAAGCGATTGAAACCGGTGAAGTGGTCTACGCCGATGGCAACGAAGTGCCTTACCGTTGCTCGTTGCATCCGCAATGCAAACTGGGTTCGACGCTGGTGATTCCGTTGCGTGGTGAAAATCAGCGGGTGATGGGTACCATCAAATTGTATGAAGCCAAAAACCGTTTATTCAGTTCAATCAACCGCACGCTGGGCGAGGGGATTGCGCAATTGCTTTCGGCGCAGATCCTCGCTGGGCAATATGAGCGGCAAAAAGCGATGCTCACCCAGTCAGAGATCAAACTACTTCACGCCCAGGTGAACCCCCATTTTCTGTTCAATGCGCTTAACACCATTAAAGCGGTGATCCGACGCGACAGCGAACAGGCCAGTCAGCTGGTGCAGTATCTTTCCACTTTTTTCCGTAAAAACTTAAAGCGGCCTTCGGAGTTTGTTACTCTCGCCGACGAAATTGAACATGTGAATGCTTATCTGCAAATTGAAAAGGCGCGCTTCCAGTCGCGGTTGCAGGTCAACATTGCTATTCCGCAAGAATTATCCCAGCAGCAATTGCCCGCGTTTACCCTGCAACCGATTGTGGAAAACGCCATTAAACATGGGACATCACAACTGCTCGATACAGGGCGAGTGGAAATCAGCGCCCGACGTGAGGGGCAACATTTGATGCTGGAGATCGAAGACAATGCTGGCTTGTATCAACCGGTAACCAATGCCAGCGGGCTGGGGATGAATCTGGTGGATAAGCGTTTACGTGAACGGTTTGGCGATGACTATGGGATAAGCGTCGCCTGTGAACCTGATAATTACACCCGAATAACGTTACGACTGCCATGGAGGGACGAGGCATGATTAAAGTCTTAATTGTCGATGACGAACCGTTAGCACGGGAGAACCTGCGCGTATTTTTGCAGGAGCAGAGTGATATTGAAATTGTCGGCGAGTGTTCAAACGCTGTAGAAGGGATCGGCGCGGTGCATAAACTGCGCCCGGACGTGCTGTTTCTCGATATCCAGATGCCGCGTATTAGCGGTCTGGAAATGGTGGGGATGCTCGACCCGGAACATCGTCCGTATATCGTTTTTCTCACCGCGTTTGACGAATACGCCATTAAAGCCTTTGAAGAACATGCATTTGATTATCTCCTGAAGCCAATTGATGAAGCGCGGCTGGAGAAAACGCTGGCGCGTTTGCGTCAGGAGCGCAGCAAGCAGGATGTTTCGCTGTTACCGGAAAATCAACAGGCGCTGAAATTTATCCCTTGTACGGGGCATAGTCGGATTTATTTGCTGCAAATGAGAGATGTAGCATTTGTCAGCAGTCGGATGAGCGGTGTCTACGTTACCAGCCACGAAGGGAAAGAAGGTTTTACCGAACTGACTTTGCGCACCCTGGAGAGCCGTACACCACTACTGCGCTGCCATCGTCAGTACCTGGTTAACCTCGCGCATTTACAGGAGATTCGTCTGGAAGATAACGGCCAGGCCGAGTTGATTTTACGTAATGGCTTAACTGTTCCGGTCAGCCGCCGCTATCTGAAAAGTTTAAAAGAGGCGATTGGCCTGTAAAAGACTGCTAAAATGGTTTTTTGCCTCATCAACACCTGAAGGCCTCATGCTAAGTAACGATATTCTGCGCAGCGTGCGCTACATTTTGAAAGCCAATAATAACGACCTGGTGCGCATTCTGGCGCTGGGTAATGTCGAAGCCACTGCGGAACAGATTGCCGTCTGGCTACGCAAAGAAGACGAAGAAGGGTTTCAGCGTTGTCCGGACATTGTTCTGTCTTCATTCCTGAATGGCCTGATTTATGAAAAACGTGGCAAGGATGAGTCAGCTCCGGCACTGGAGCCGGAACGTCGCATTAATAACAACATCGTGCTGAAAAAATTACGTATCGCGTTTTCGCTGAAAACTGATGATATTCTGGCGATCCTTACCGAACAGCAGTTCCGCGTTTCGATGCCGGAAATTACGGCGATGATGCGTGCACCGGATCATAAAAACTTCCGCGAATGCGGCGATCAATTTTTACGTTATTTTTTGCGTGGACTGGCAGCGCGCCAGCATGTGAAGAAAAGCTAAGACGGGTATGGCGGCCATGCGAAAAACATGGCCGCCGACAGATTATTTCACTTCTTTAAAACCAGCGGCTTTCATCACCAGTTCCATTTGCGCCATAGTGATACCTTTTTTGGCATCTTCAGCAGAAACGTTGATACCTGAAATACCCTGCAGGGCTTTAAAATCAACTTTTTCCATATCGATAGTCACGTTTTCCTGAGCATAAGTATCGGTAAAGGTTAATTTTTCTTCAACGCCAGGGATGTTTTTATATTTGGCACTTAACGGCTCAAGTGTCTTGGCAGCATCTTCTTTGGTGGTTGCACCAATGGAGGCAAATTGAATTTTGGTTTCAGAAGATTGCTTAAGAACCTTGTCACCTTTGTAGACATAGGTAATAGCAATTTCAGTACCGTTCAGATTAGCGCTAAATTTCTTCGATTCTTCTTTGTCACCGCAGCCAGCAAGAGAGAAAACCAGAACAGATGCAACAACAAGGGAAAACAGCTTATTGAAAGCCTTCATGTAAAACTCCATTTTATTTAATCAAGGAACTGGTGACCACACCAGGGGCCATATAGGATATGCCTAATACCTTGGCGTGAGCAGTCCGGAACTGGAGTAGAACTCTTTGTAAAAACCACTATTTGTCCTTGTTACTCAAGCAAGGTTAATAATTGTTCGCAAAGCAAAACGCAGTTATTCATTGCTTCTCCCCGTGCCTCGCCTTCTGTATTACGAAATTGTCCCAACACATGTGCCAGCCGATAAAAACCCATCGCGGTGAGTTCATTGACCAGCAACTCTGACTGACTAATGGCACTCTGTTCCTGATAGCGCCAGCCATTATGGAGCAGTTGAATAAGCAACGCCTGACAGCGCATCAGTAACTGATGAGTGGTAGACGGTACAGGCAGAACGCTGGCAGAAGGTAGCGGTGCCACAGGCGCAGTTTCTGCGTCCAGTGCCCAGGCGCGGGTTTGCGTCATCATTACTCGTGGTTCCAGTGTCAATTGCCCCTCAGCAAAATTGATAAACCCAGAAACCAGACTCACGGGGTCGTCTGTTTGTTGTAACAGAGCTGCCATGCGTTCAACAGCAAAGGGCGCACTGACTGAAGCTGGCAGTGATAACGTCAGCACATTATCTTCACCTTCGCCACTGATTACCTGTGCATCCAGTGTCTGCCGACTGCTGTCCCAACCGAGTGAAATGCACTCTTCTACTGGCAGAATAAATAAGTTATCGACCTGGTTAAGCGGTCGTATGGCGGCTGGCGGACGTTGGCGTAAATATTCCCGCAAAGCCACAATGCCCGGCTGGCGCAGTGGTGCGCTCAACATTTGCCAGGCATCAGGCGACAGCGGAACAACACTGCTTAAGCGGTTGCGGGTAGCTAATAGCAACTCGCCATCAGCACTGCGTTTTGCTGCTTGTGAAACAATTTGCCCACCCGCCAGCGCGCCAGCCTGAAAACTAAACAGCCGCCGTTTTGCCGCTGGAGAGTTATCCTGTTCACTTCTCGGCCAACTGCGCGAAAGATGCAAAATACTGCCGGTGTCGGGATCGGTGAACCAGATGCGTAAACCATACCGCTCATTATCCTGCCAGCAACGCATACCTAGTGACACCAGCCGCAAATGATCAAGCTTTGCTTCGCCAGCAATGCCTGCGCCAACGACCGTGCGCCACGGTATGGGCGGTACTTCACCGACACTGTCACGTCGCGCTATCTCTTTTGCACTGTTCAAGCGACTGGTTAACGCCGCAAGCTGGCACAAGCATTTTCCGGCATGATAGTGGCTGGCGCGGGCGTGGAAGGCATCAACGCTTGCCCGTAGCTGTCGTAGTGATTCACTTACCCAACGCCAGTTGCAGCGTTCCGCCGCTTGCTGCGCGCGGCTGAAAGCGGCCTCGTAGTGGATTGACGGTTGGCTGATCCCGCCCAGCCATAATGCCTGACTTAATTGCTGAACATATTGACGACATGCTTTACCTCCGTCGCTGGAAAACGGATCGTCAGATGATGTGACGTGTTCACTGTGCATCTGCCAGATCAAATGAGTAAATTCTGCTTGTTGATTTTTGGCCTCGACGAAGGCCTGCACAGCCAGTGCTACGTGTTCACACAGCGTTCCTTCAATACAATCACAACGGGCGAAACGAATGCTGCTGCGGGAATAAAAACGCACATCGCTCATCGGTAAGCGGGCAGAGGGAATTTCGCCCGGGGTGCAGAACAACTCAATGGTGATGCCTTTAGCGACCAGCGCCTGCGCGCGTTTGCGCGTGGTATTGGGCAGGGTAGCCAGTTCTTCCTGCCAGATTGCCGGATCCCACTCTTCTTCTTTTTCCGTAGGCTGGGCGGTGGCACAAAGTCGTTGATAACTTAACACCAGCATCACGCGATGACGGCACATGCCGCTGGCCCCGCAGCTGCATTGAGCCTCTTTCAGCGCCTGACTGTTCGCCAGCCGGGTACGGACACCGTCACTGAACGTGGCGATTAAAGCGCCGTTCTCATGGCAGATTTCCGGGACATTGCCATTTTCCAGTTCCTTAAGGCTGCGCTTAACAAAACCGGCATTGCTTAACGCCGTCAAAGCTTGTGGTGTCAGTTCTAATAATTCCGGACGTAGTGAATTCATGACTGAAGATTCTCCGCAAGCCAGGTCGCCAGTTCGCCTGGCGTCATCGCGGCTATTTGTGCGCCGACATTTACCAGCGCCTGGGCTGTATCGCGGTCGTAGCAAGGTGTTGCGGTGCTATCGAGCGCTGCCAGTCCCAGCACTTTGATGCCGCTCTGGACACACTTTTTCACCTGATGCGTCAGCAATGATGATGAACCCCCTTCATAAAAATCGCTCACGAGGATGATGACGCTTTTCGCTGGTTGTTCAATAAGTTGCCGACCATATTCCACGGCGCTGGCGATATTGGTCCCGCCGCCCAGTTGTACTTTCATTAATAACTCTACCGGATCAGCAACGTCTGCCGTAAGATCAACGACGCTGGTGTCAAACGCCACCAGATGGGTACGAATGCCGGGTAACTGCCATAAACAGGCCGCCATCACCGCTGAGTGGATCACCGAGTCAACCATCGATCCGCTTTGATCAACCAGTAACACCAGTTGCCATTGATCGCTATGGCGCTTAATGCGACTGTTAAAGCGGGGGGATTCGATATACAACTTGCCGTGTTGCGGATGCCAGTGTTGCAGGTTGGCACGCAGGGTACTTTTGAAATCGAAATTACGCGCCAGTGGAATAAATGAGCGGCGACGACGATCGCGGACACCAGAAAAAGCCTGACGAACTTCCTTTGCCAGTCGCGCCATAATTTCTTCAACAACCTGGCGCACTATCCGGCGGGCGGCAGCCAGCACTTCGGGATTCATCAGATGTTTGGTGTGCAAAACGGCGCGTAACAGGCTTTCAGAGGGCTGCATACGTTCCAGCACATCGAGATTTGTCACTACATCTTCAATGCCATAGCGCAGTACAGCATCGCTTTCCAGCCGCTCAATCACCTGTTGCGGAAACAGCGTGTGAATACTGTTGATCCAATCAGGGGTGGTGAGATTTGAGCCACCTAATCCACCGGAGCGTTCACCACGCTGGAGCCGTTCAGGATCGCGCCCGTACAGCCACTCCAGCGCGTGGTCTATCCGCCGGGCGTTGTCATCCAGCCCACAAAGCGTCGTTTCTGCCGCTTCGCCAAGAATTAATCGCCAGCGTTGTAGCTCACGAGTGGTCAGAAGATCGTTCAGTTCAGACATGGAAAACTCCCCAGTGTTGCAGTGATGCCAGTGCCTGCTGTTCGAGTTGTTGATGATGTGCAATGGCTTGCGGTGGGCAATGCAACGGCATTTGCAGCGCCGAAACGGGAAGCTGAGCGAGCTGGTAATGCTCAAGCACCTGATGCGCCAGCGTCCCGCGTTCTCGTGGCGGTAGCCAGGCCATCGCCGCGCGCAAATCGGGCAGGGCGTTAATAAAATCGGCGTCACTCAGTTGATTCAAATGGCTGCTGAAACCGGCGATAAATGCAGGCTGACTGGCCAGTTGATGGCGGGCTAATGCCAGCAAACCGTGCAGCGCCTTGCCAGATTGTGCCGGGGATAATTGTGCCAGCATCGTCAGCGCCGCTTCGGCACTGGCGTTGGGATGTTCCAGACGCATCAGCGCGCCAAGGGCCGCACCGCGATCCAGCGCTGGGGCATGAATCGCCTGACTGCGACGTTCCAGTAAGGCTACCGCCGCAGAAAGCGAAACGCCGGGTAAATTAACGCCGCTATTTAGATCGCGCAGGATATGGCAAAGCGCCTGCCAGCTATGCAGGTGAGCGTGAAACTCCTTCTCATCCGGCCTGCCGTTGGATTCACATAGCCACAGTGTGCGATCGATAGCCGCGTATAACGTCGTCTGTAATATCTGCGCGCCTTGCATACCGCTGATTTCATCGAGCTGCCACAAGGCGTAAAGCACTTCCAGCGCCTGGCCCATTTCGGCAAACTGATTTTCCTGGGCGATTAATAATGTGAGTTGTTCCAGTAATTGCTGACTGAAGGACGCCAGACCCGCTAACGCTGCCTGGCTAAGACATGTGGTGATGCCGCTGATTCCACCCGCGTCCAGCATATCGGCTTCTAATTTATTGCGTGCGGCCTCCTGGAGGGTGGCACCAAAGCATGCGGCCTCAATCAATGCCGCATGTTGGCTAAGTGGCTGGGTTAATGTCCAGCGTTCTTCACCGTTGCCCGCCAGCGTCAGTGTACTTCCGTGCTGGCGCACAATGCCGGGAATCTCCAGTATTGCCAACCGATGTAGCACCTGACTTTGCGCCAGTCCATCGGGGGTAAAGCGATTTAAGGTAAGCTCCGCCGGAAGAGAGATTCCGGTACGTTCCAGTTCGCAGGTGACATCTTTTGGCAGAGGTGGCTGTGGCGTCGAGGGGGCAAGTTTACCGAATCCGTCACCTGCTAATGTGTCTATCAACGTTAGCAGAATCGGATCGGTATCGGGATGAATAACGCCGCGATAGCTCCACGGCAACGGCGCGTTCAGGGCTTCTTTGATCAGCGAGCCTGCTATAGCATCCAGCCAGTCAGTGCGTAACGGTAGTGTATGACCGCGCAACTGTGCCAGTGCCAGCGCATGCAGATGAGCGGCAGCCATATCCGCTGTTGAAGCAGGCAAGTGGTGCTGGCGCAAACGGGTAAGAACCGTTTTCAGTAGTTGTTCACCTGCCTGCTGCAAACCTGACTGCCAGCACCAGTTTTGCCAGACCGGGGCTGGCATTCCGGAAAGGTATCCTGCCAGCACATCAAGGCGCTTTTCACTGTATGGCGTGAGATAGCAACCTGTAACGGCATCATCCTGTGAGAGCAATTCTGGCTTGTTAATTTCTTGAGGGCATTCGCGCCACATTTTTGCCAGTGCCGGAGCGTGCCAGCCTCCGCAGACGACTAATACGTCGCCATTATTTTGCTGCATCGCCCATGCAATCCAGCGGGCCATAAAGGCTTCGCGCTGACGATTGAGTGCATCGCCGGAGGCGTCGCCCCGCAGTTGTGCAAAATAGTGCGCCAGTGCAGAGGGTAATATAGTTTGCTGGCTTTCATCTTCGAACAAGTGATCCCACAAGGTGTCGCTGTTATCCATGCGGGTGGCACGCAGCAGCAAGGCCTGGCTTTCCTCTTGCATATCAGGCGAATCATCCTCTTCTTCACTTTGTGCCCAGCAAGGCAAATCGATGAAGTAAGTTTGTGCCTGAATACGACGTGCGGCTTGTAGCGCCTGCCACTCCGGCGAAAATTCAGCAAATGGCGTCCAGGCACCACGCCCGGGGGCCGCACCGTCCTGATACTGGCAATAACTGTAAATAGCTACCGGAAGCTGGTGGGCTAACAACAGTTCGTCTACCCGGTCATTAAAATCAGCCGGGCCTTCAATCAACACGTATCGTGGCCGCTGGCTTTCGATTAACGATTTCACCAGCCGGGCGCAAGCCGGACTATGATGCCGGATGCCGACAATTAACGGCTCGCTCATGCATCTTTCCTCACGGCAGGCGGTGGCGAGCTTGATAATAAGCCTGCCAGTGAGCTTCTTTATGTGTAGCGACACGTTGTTCAAAGTAACGGCGCAGACGTGCGCGATCTTCTTCGTTATCTTTGACGATGGTTCCGGCAATACAGTCCACCAGGTCGGCTGGCTCCCCCGCGCGATTCGCTAAAAACCAGGCGCGGACGCCCACGGCGTGGGCCACGTTAACGGCTTCAGCGGTGGACATAATCGCTGTAAAGGTATCCATTGAGGTTTTCTTTTCGCCGTTGGCACGCAGATCGCGGAAGGTGCGGACCAGTAACTCCAGTACCGCGTCAGGCACTTTATGCGGAATGCCACTATGGGCCAATAAACGCGCCGAAGCACTGGCGACCAGTTCCAGTTCCTGGGCGAAATCCATAATCGGAAAGACAGTTTCAAAATCGAATCGACGTTTTAGTGCCGCGCTCATTTCATTAACGCCGCGATCGCGGGTATTGGCAGTGGCAATAATATTAAAGCCTTCTCGCGCATAGAGCTGACTGGCTTCACCAGTGAGTTCCGGCACCGTCATAACCCTGTCAGAAAGCATACCTAACAGACAGTCTTGTACTTCCAGTGGTGTACGCGTTATCTCTTCAAAACGGACAATTTTGCCGTCGCGCATTCCCTGGTAGAGCGGGGCAGGGACCAGCGCTTCCGTTGACGGACCATGATTAATAAGCAGGGCGTAGTTCCAGCCGTACTTGATTTGATCTTCGGTGGTAGATGCGCCGCCCTGGATAGTTAACCCAGCATCGCCGCTAATAGCGGTTGCCAGTAATTCAGACAGGAGCGATTTTGCGGTGCCTGGTTCCCCCACCAACATCAAACCGCGCCCGGTAGCAAGAGTGACTAACATGCGTTCGACAGCGGAGGGACTAATCACGACTTTACGGCTGATATTTTGCGCGCTATCGCCAAGAATAAAAGAACGGGCCGCAGGCAAACTTAACTGCCAACCGGGCGGGCAAGGTGCGTGATCATTTTGTTTTAATTTTGCCAGTTCATCGGCGTATAACACAGCGGCAGGTGGACGCTGCAGATGATTATTCTGCGGTGACATATATTCATCCCTGAAATGTATTAATGAAATAAAAGATATTTTACGCGCAATAAATGTTTGGCGCATTAGTTGTTTGAGCGGAAAATATCTGGAAAGCAGATCACAGTAAATAAAAAAACCTGCTGGTGAGGCAGGTTCTTTTATTTACTACTTTCAGGCCTAACACCACGGCCTGTGCAACATCGTGTTCCAACGAACGAATTATAACCACCGCTGGACCCCGTTGCAATTAAGATAATGAGATTTATAATCCTGACAGTTGGGAGGTTGCGCCGGATCGAACCAATTTCAAGTCCTGGCTACCGGACGGGTGGTGCT
This sequence comes from Escherichia sp. MOD1-EC6021, assembly GCF_002965245.1. Lineage (NCBI taxonomy): Bacteria > Pseudomonadati > Pseudomonadota > Gammaproteobacteria > Enterobacterales > Enterobacteriaceae > Escherichia > Escherichia sp. MOD1-EC6021. Next base: position 331,328 of record NZ_PTRU01000001.1, read on the forward strand.
GCAGGTGGTGCCCTGATCCGGAGTGCAACATCGTGGTCCAACATACGTAAACCAGTATCGACAGGCAGTGTAAGGGTAAGGTGCTGGTGTTGCGCTCCTTAATAAGGAGAGCGGATGGACACGCTGACACAAAAGTTAACCGTGCTCATTGCCGTACTGGAGTTATTAGTGGCTCTGTTACGGTTGATTGATTTGTTGAAGTAACGGGCAAATTGAAACGCATCTAAGGGGGAAAATACCGCTTCCCCCTTTAATAAAATGATTACTGTTTTTAATAATTCATCATATAACTCATTTTTATTTATAAATTCATCGATTTTATATTCAACGCACCATTTGACCGGGATGTAAATATTTATGGTGGGCTATTGGCAAAAAATATCTGGAAAGTAGATCGCAGAAAATAAAAGAACCTGCTGGTGAGGCAGGTTCTTTTATTTACTACAGTGACGCTAACTTGCTGATTGTGCAACATTTCGTACCAACGAATAAATTATAACCATATCCACACTCCATTGCAATTCAGTGAATGAGATTTATAATCCTGCCCGTTGGGAGGTTGTGCCGGATCGGACCAATTTTAAGTCCTGGCTGCCGGACGGGTGGTGCCGCAGGCGGTGCCCTGATCCGGAGAGCAACGTTTCGTACCAACATACGTAAACCAGTATCGACAGGCAGTGTAAGGGTAAGGTGCTGGTGTTGCGCTCCTTAATAAGGAGAGCGGATGGACACGCTGACACAAAAGTTAACCGTGCTCATTGCTGTACTGGAGCTATTAGTGGCTCTGTTACGGTTGATTGATTTGTTGAAGTAACGGGCAAATTGAAACGCATCTAAGGGGGAATACCGTTTCCCCCTTTAATAAAGCTATTTTTCTATTTGTTGGATGAATATATTTTGTAGTTCACGATTAAAAATTGCTATTACAGTTTTAGGTGATTCACCTCGTAATTTACGCTCATCAATAAATTCATCTCTTATATAAATCAACGCATCATTTATTAGCGGGTCGACATCTTCTCGATCACGTTGATGAAATGTTGGATGTAGCCGGAATCGCTCCAACCGGTAGACGGAACCAGTAAATAATTCAGAGCGTTTATGGACCTCAAGTCTGAAGGAAAACGGATCTTCAGGTACAGGGTCCTCATAATCGTAAATAGCGACCAGCTCTTTTTGCACGATCATCGCTTTCCCGTTGGTAAGTCGTGTTGAAAACGGGCAGTCGCATCACTGCCCGTTGTGTTTTAATGGAAAATGACGTCGGGTGCGCTTAACGCCTCACTCAAATCAAACACATCAAGTGCGGCAAAAGTGACAGATTTATTGTCACGGTACACTCGAAGAGAACGGAAGCTCATTAGCGCTTTGCTATCAGCACTGTAGTGGTTAAAACCGGGTGAAAACTTAAGGACCAGCCGATACTCGCCCAGGTCATAGACACATGCGTCCTCAAAACCTGACTCCCAGCCTTTGTATCGCATTCCCATAAGTTGCCCAACGGTTGCGGATTTACCTTCCCAGCGAGTCAGGCTGTTACTGGCTGACTCGTCAGGTGTGAGCAGCACTGTGCGCCGCATCAACTGGCGAAAAGGCGGCATAATTTCGTAATCGGCAAAAACCTGTGCAAATTCACTGCGCATTTCTGCTGTCATTTCTAACGGGTGGGCAATGCCAATCAGATCATCCGCAGGCAGGTCAATTGGCTCATCTTGTGCGTTGCAGAATTCCCCCTCTGCGGCCACACGAAAGGCGTTGAGTAAACGACGCGGTTCATTTGCCGGATAAACCGCCCATATTAATCGCTGAGTAACCAGGCGGGTAAAGGGATGATTAACAAACAGAGAATGAAAATCTGCCAGCGACCAGCGTCGGGTGGTGCGCAGGGCAGTTTCAAGACGTGGGAGCAGGTTTTTGCTCACCTGAGTGGCATCTTTTTTTAGCCCTTTTAGTCGGGCCAGTGCCTCGGGTGCTTTCAGTTGATCGTCATCGGCGCGCAACCGGGGAACGCTTTTCTGGCGAACGTTTTGCTGATCAAAGATAACCGGGTTGAGGTTTTCATCGAAGCGAACGGTAAACTGCCGGGGTCCAAAATCAAATATCAACGCCTGCGGATCATCCAGGCCCAGTGTTGGGACTAATCTGTCCGCTAACTCTTCCTGGCTTAGTCCACGATTTTCTGCGACCACCTGAAGAAATTCCGCCGCGTTATCACGTAAGGGACGGGATTTCGCCCGTTGCGATATATGATGCAGCTGTATCAGCGCCATATCATTATTCATCAGGGTAAGTATGTTCAGGCCACTGACGGCACGGGCAGATTTGCCTTCCTGTGGCCAGGCGAGGATCTGTGTTGTCAGATCCCGAGCCGTGCTTTCGTCACCAAAGAGACTTAACGCCAAAAAAGCCCAGTTGTCTTTTGCGGGGGCGCCAGCCTGTTGCCAGGCGGTGAAGAGATCCCTGGCAAAAGCGGCCAGCGTTTGTGGCTGGCAGAACGTTTTCAGTTGTTCCAGCCCACAATAAAAACGTCCGCCCTGGGTAAAGCGCAGCATTTCGCCGATAATTTCCAGAGCATCATCAGTAACAGGTTGATTATTCGTGATAATTCTCGGTCTGGACCACATTGTCGGATGCCAGAAATCAGGGGCTTTGGGAATGCGTGCCGGGTAAATGTCCATTGGACCCTGTTTAAGTAATTGCTCCAGGGAAGGCCATACATCTGTACGCTGCCAACGATTGGCTACAGTTTGTAGCAATTCGCCATGTCCTTGTTCGTAAAGTAAACGCAGGGCAAGTAATGCAGCTTCGCTATTATCGCTGGATTTGGTGTAGACAAGAGGGATAAGTGCCGTAGCCGTATGCTCCGGCCATTGTAAAATCCACTGGCGAGCCAGATTACGCTGGCCCGCAAAACGATGCCAGACGCGGGCAACGGGCAGAGCCAGTTCTGTTGCGCCAAAATGAATCAGCAGCGGAAATATCTCTTTGGGATGTCGGGCAAAGGCGGTGATTAATCCGGGCAAAGCATCGGTACCCAGGACACTTAACAGATATTCTACCCCGGTGTAATGAAAATCAGCCGCGACAATTTGTTGCCAGCACGATACCGCCATTTCGCGCGGCATCTGCGCGATAAGGTACAGATTCCAAATCCCCCAACGCTTTTCATTACCATAGTAAAATCCGTGCTGAAAAGTTCGCCACCCTCCCATCAACGCAATGCTATCTTGTGCCAGTAATGATTTGGTGGCTTCTTCCCGGTACTGTTTAGATTTGGCCTGATGCGCGTGATAAGTATGCAAAAGTCCTATTGATGTGTATTCTTGCAGTTGCTGAGTATCAAAGGCATCCAGCTGTCCATTAAGAAGACGCTTATTAAATTCCAGGCTATGAACGTCAAAACCTAATTCCCGCAAGAAGGTATCCGCCCCTCTGTTAGCAAGACGTTCGTCAAAAGACATGGCGCTAAAATGGTCAATTGCAGTTTGCTGTTCCGGCGTCCAGTGTTTATTCGGCGACTTGTACGCTTGCGGTACAAGCGTAAGTTCAGGTAGCGAAAAGTGAGTTATGGAAGTCTTTTTCCTGCCACGCCATGGTGGTGAAACGAGGATTTCAGGCAGACTGCTGTTATTGGTGCTATCAATAACCGGTTTTGGCGAAGCCGATAAATAACTATTCACCACTGCCCGGGCTTGAGTACTTAACGACGGGATCACCTCTTCTGCCAGTTGTGGCTGCGATGCCATCAGCGTTTGTAACAGCGTATGCCAGTATTCATCACGTGCTTTTTGCTGTGCAGGCAGCTTTTTGTCTTCGATGATAGGATAACCAGGGCGCGCAGGGGGGGCTTTTAACGCCAGCAGTTCTGCCAGTGCGGCGAGCGTCGCATGGGGGAAGTTTTTACTGTATTTAGCCACACGTTGCAGGCTGGGTTTGTTTTTATCAGCCACCAGTAGCAAGGTGCGGATGACTTGCGGATGGTTAATTTGTACCAGCAGACTGCCGCAATCTTCTTTATGTGCATACATCGCGAGGCGCGGAACGGCTGCCAGTCCTTGTTCGCGCAAAAGGGCAGCGCAGGCCGCGTAGCCGAAGTGGTTTTCATGCGACATGTAGCTGGCTTCGCGATCGCTAAATATATCCTGACTCCAGTAGTGATCGAGTTTTCTGACCGCGCTGGGGTCATTAGCAACAACTTTTAACCACTCCTTAGAATGATAATGAGTCCGTGGGCATTCAAGGCCTATCAACTCATTGGCGATTTCTGGTTTCTCCGGGAGGATGAGTGCAATAAAAGGACGGCGAACTTTGGGTATTCCTGGCAGTGCGGCAATGAGTTTGTCGGCGCAACGCTGCCAGCAGCTTTCCTCTGCCAGAGAGAGATGCTTACGCAGTCGGAGATCGAATTCGTTATAGGTTTCTGAGCGATAACCATAGCCATAGCCATAGTCCTCCTTCTGATACTGCAATGTTACTACCAGAGGATCACTCTCATAACACCGTACAATAAACTGGCGTGCAATCACCACCTCAGTCGCATATTCCAGCCCCTCTTGTTGGACGATTTCGTCGAGTAACTGTTGGCTATCATTTTGCGCGATACAGGCTAGCGCCGCCATTGTCCGGGCCGGAATTGAGGGTTTGTGCTCGCCGATCAAGTTGATGGCTTGCGTAATGGCCGACTGCCACTCCAGTGAAAAATTTTCATAACGCCAGACAATGTTTTTTTTCTTCTCAGCAATGTGTAGCAATTTATCACCCAGTGTCTGGATGAGGCTTTCAGTGATAACAGGCACCGGTTCGCCCGGCCAATTGCGATGGCTGAGTGGTGTTTTGCCTTTTTTATATTTCAGTTCCAGTTGGGCGTTATCCGCCAGCCACGGTAATTCCTTGTCCATGCTCATTCCTTATTCAAACAGGGCTTCGATGTCGTTAATTAACTCGCTAGCGGTGATGTCATCGAGTGCGGAGAACTGCGCTTCCTGTGTTGAATCAATCCCCCAGCCATAGCTTTCTGCTTTGCCTTCCCATAGCCACAGCTTGCTTAAGAGTTGCTCGGCACTGAGTTCGGCTGGCGACATACCAACTGCAAATCCTTCATCGATTTCCATGATTAATGACCAGCGGCCCAGAGGTTTGATCATCCAGCCGATCCAGCCACCGTCCTGCGGTTCACCACGCATCCAGCCTTTATTCGCCAGCCCCATTACCCGACCGCTCGGGCATTTTCTGCCTGCCCAGCGGGTCAATTCGCTGGCATTGCGCTCGGTTTCTGTCAGGGCGTAACTGTTACGGTCGAGCTGGCGGAACGGCGGTAGCAGTTCGTAGTCGGCAAAAAGCTGACCAAAGGCGGCAGCATCCGTGGGTGATATTTCCAGAACGTGAGGAATGCCAACAGAGATATCGCCTTCCGGCAGGGTGAAAAGATCATCGTCAGCGGTGCTGTAGCTGTTATCTTCCGCCACACGGAAGCACGCCAGTAACTGGTTGTCTGCGCTATAAATGCCCCAAATCAGACGGCGGGTTAAGTGGCAGACCAGCGGATGCTCAACCAGAAAGAGCTGAAAGTTTTCTGGCGACCAGCGGCGGCGCAGGCACATGGCGGATTCCAGCCTTGCCACCTGCTGGGCGGCAACGGTACGCGCATCTTTTTTCAGCAGTTTGTAGCGGTTAACTGCATCGTTCGCTTGAGTTTCATCATCGCTTTTGTTCGGTTTAGGCAAGTCTTTCAGGCGGCTGCCGGAAGCATCACGCACAAACGGTTTTAAGGTTTCATCAAAGCTGACGGTGAACTGCCGTGGCCCGAAATCCAGCAGCAGCGAACCGTTATCATCCAGACCGAGATCCGGTGCTAACCGGTCTTCAAGCTCCGCCACCGTGAGTTCGCGGCTCTCGGCAATGTCGGCAATTTTTTCTTTTGCCCGCTCCTGTAATGCTTTGAATTTCAGTTTCTGGGCGATGCCGTTAAGCTGCATCAGGGCGATATCACTACCGATAGCAGCGAGAATATCCAGCCCGACGGTGGCGCGTTTATGCTGGGATTCACCAGGCCAGGCGCGAATCAAAGGCGTCAGTTTGCGGGCGGTATCATCGTTGCCGAGAACACCTAACGCAGTGAACGCCCAGCTTTCTTTCGACGGTGCGCCAGCGGTCTGCCAGGCGGTAAACAGATCCCAGGCAAATTCAGCCAGTGAGTCGGCGGTACAGGCATCTTTCACCTGCAATAATCCCGCATACAGAGCCTCTTCCTGAGGGAAGCGGAGCATTTCACCGAGGTGGAGGAGGGCGTTATCTGGCAGTGATTGGGCGTTTGCTTTTAATACCGGGCGTGTCCAGAGCGATGGCTGATAAAAGGCCGGAAGTGTCGGGATTTTAGTCGGGTGATTATCTAAGGGATCGAGCGCAAGTAGAGCGTTCACCGCATCGGTTACTTCCGGCTGGTTATAACGCTGGGCGATTTCTTGCAGTAATGACGGATAACCACTTTCAATCAACATACGTAAGGCGGCGCGGGCGTTATCCTGGGCTTCACCAGCTTTGCCGAGTGCCGCAGGCAACAGGCCGATAATGGCATGTTCCGGATATTTCAGCAGCCAAGTGCGGGCGTCTTGTCGTAGAGTTTTGAGTTTGTTAAAGGCGCGGGCGACGGCAGGAGCCAGTTCCGTTGCGGCAAAATAATTAGCAACCGCAAAACCTTCTTGAGGGTAGCGTGAAAACGAGTGTAGAAAACCACTCATACCTGCCAGTCGCAAATAAAGCATGACAGGTTTTACCGCGGTATGCGGCTCTTTGCTGAGAAACTCCCATAGTTTAATCGCTTTTTGCATAGGTAAAAAGGGAAGTGAGTTGAGATGCCACTCCCCCTGATACGGTGCATGGTGGGCTTTAAACATTTGGATGAGTGTAGCGAAGTCCTCACGTTCCCATGCGTCAATTGCCGAGTCAGAAGCGCCGATATATTTATATGTGTCAAAATCCCAGCGGCGATACCCCAGCGAGTAAAGGAAATCTTTAGCACCTTCACCTGGCTTATGCGATTCCCAGTCCCAATGAGTTTGAAACTCTTTTGCTTCTGTGTCGGTTATTGTGCATATGGATTTGAGTTTGAGCGGTGCTAAATCCAACACCGGAATCGTCGATTTTTTCTTTTTCGAAAGCCAGGGAGGTAAGACTAATACGGCTGGCAGTAGAGCGGCGCAGGCATGGTTTGACGGTTGTATCAGTTGTTGCTGGCATGATTTCAGCACTTCAACTGCGGCTGTCGAGAGCCAGGGAGTGACCTGTTCTGCCAGTGCCGGTTGCGAGATAAGCATCGTCATTAGCATAATGCGCCAACTATTCTCTTCTTTTTGCGCAAGAAGTTCCGCCAGTGCTGCCAGTGCTGCGTGTGGGAACGCAGCGCAGGCTTTCGTCATTCGATCGTGACAGCGTTTAGTAAGCCCGGCTACACGTATAAGCAGTGTTAATGCGAACGGATGATTGATATGACGCAACACATCGGCGCAGTAGTCACTTGCGGCATAGGGAGCAAATCGGGGCAGGGCTGCAACACCTTGCTCCTGTAATACGGTGGCTGACAATATCGCACCACAATAGTAATCATCAAAAATGGCATATGGCTCGTGATATTTTTCTAATGAGGCAAGAATGTGCTCATCAGTCGCCACTATTTTTAGCCACTCAAGCGAGGGTAATTTTTTTTTCCCCAGTAGACGCTGGGCAATTTCATGTGCAATTTCTGGTTTTTCGGGTAATAACAAAGCAATTAATGGTTGCCGCCATTCTGGAATATGTGGAATTGCGGCAATAAGTTTTTGTGCACATTTTTGCCAGAGAGACTCTTCCGCCAGTGATAAATGTTTCCGTAGGCGTAATTCAAAACTGGAATATTGCTGCAGGTTATCAGGTGCAATACCAGACGGCAGAATAATAATGGTATTATTCGCATAATCCCATTCAATATCAATCTGTTGAAGATGTATTACTACATCAGTAGCATATTCCAGGCCACCTTCCTGAACGAGCTGATCCATAACATCCTCACGCTCTTTATATCTCGTGCACTTCAGTTCAAGTGCCGTGAGTACAGCCATTACTGGTGATGGTAACTGTGTTGTTTTCAGGCAGTCGATCTGACTGAGCGCCTGGGAGATGGCGTTTTGCCATTCTAAAGAACAGGCGCTGAAATCAAATGTGGCTGTTTTATTATCCCGTTGCGACACGCTACAGGCTAAGCGACGTAACTGGGTCAAGTTGTCTGCTTGCTGAACAGGAACTCCGGGAAAGCGGCGATGGCTTAACGTGGTGTGTACAACTTCGGGCGGAAAAACGACAGCAATATCTTTCGCCAGCCACGGTAAAACATCATCTGTATTTTTGTCAGCCACACGGGCTTCTGCTACGCAAAAGGGTTGTTCCTGAATAATGGTGGATAAGGCCGCTACCTTGAGAGAATCCGTTACCGTTTGGGAAGGTTGCAAAGAATTATCCTTCGCTTGCCCCACATACCCCTTCTTCACCTTCTCCGCAATCAGCCTCAGTTCCGCTTTTTCCGCCGCCGCAGCATCAGCAAAGCTTTTTACCTGGCTTTGCCCGTTGGTACTGACTTTGCCCCAACTAATATGCAGCTCGTTTCCCTGTTGCTCCACTGCCCAGAATTTATGTGATTTTTCGTCCTGATAAATATAGGTTTTCATTGCTAATTCCTTTTAATTAAACAGTGATTCAATGTCGTTAATCAGCTCGCTGGCGGTGATGTCGTCGAGTACGGAGAAAGTGGGTGAGGATTGCTTACCATAGCGATCATAAGGGGCGGTGATTTTTACGCTTTCGACAGGCAGCAGGTCGCTATACCCCGTTTCGCCATAAATTAATGAAAAAGGTTCTGTTTCAAGTTCGAGAGCGCCATAAGGGGTAGATTTGCGCATCGCATAGACGCTGCCGCTTTCTTCCAGACGTTGCCAGCCTCGGCGCTCTAGCCCGACAATACGTCCGGCCTGACAGAGCTGTCCTTGCCAGCGTGTCAGGTCGTGGGTATTCCGTTCATTATCAGCAAGACGATAACTACCACGATCGAGCTGTTGGAAGGGGGGAAGCAGTTCGTAATCAGCGTAAATTTGCCTGAATGCAGCGGCAGATTCAGGGGGGATTTCCAGCACATGCGGTATACCGATGTTTCCTGCTGGCAGCGTGAATAACTCATCCTGCATATCGCTGTAAGTGCTGTCTTCTGCGACCCGGAAGCAGGCAATCAGCGTGTTTTCCTCAGTATATACTCCCCATAACAGCCGTCGGGTTAAGTGACGTACCAGCGGATGCTCCACCAGAAACAGGCGGAACTGTTCTGCCGTCCAGCGTCTGCGCTGGCACATAGCCTGCTCCAGACGATCAATCTGCTGACTGGCAATGGCGCGCACATCTTTCTTCAATTGTTTGAAGAGGTTAACGGCGTCAGTTGCCAGTGTTTTATCATCGCTCTGATTTGGTTTGGGTAAATCTTTCAGGACTTTGCCGTTTGCATCGCGCACTACAGGTTTTAAGGTTTCGTCAAAACCAACGGTGAATTGACGTGGGCCGAAATCCAGTATCAGCGAGCCACTGCTATCAAGCCCTAAATCTGAAGCCAGGCGGTCTTCCAGTTCAGCCATTGTCAGTCCGCGATTTTCGGCGACCATATTGATTTTGTCGCGGGCGTGTTCCTGCAATGCTTTGAATTTAATCTTTTGTGCAATGCCATTAAGCAGCATCAGCGCAATATCGCTACCGATACTGGCTAACACATCCAGCCCAGAAACCGCACGTTTATGCTGGGATTCACCCGGCCAGACCCGGATAAGCGGGGTTAGTTTACGCGCGGTGTCGTCATTGCCTAAAATCCCCAGCGAGGTAAATGCCCAGTTTTCTTTTGCGGGCGCGCCAGATTCCATCCATGCCGTGTAGAGATCCCAGCCAAAGTCAGCCAGTGATTCCCGGGTGAAGATTTCTCTAATGATATCCAGTCCAGCGTAGGCGGTAATGTCGCGAGGGAAGCTCAACATAGTGCCCAGGTGGCGCATAGCGTCATCGGACAGAGGCAGATTGTTACTTTTAAGCCGTGGTCTGCGCCATAAGGTGAACTGATAAAAGCCGGGCAGTGGGGCGATTTTTGCGGGATATTCTTCCAGCGGATCGCTATCGAACAATGTTGCCAGCGCAGCTAAAACATCTGGTTGATTATATCCTTGGGCAATTTCCTCAATCGTTTCTCGCTGGTTTAAATTCACCAGCAGGCGAAGCGCCTGGCGGGCACAATCACGATCTTTTCCTTGTTTGCCCAGTGCCACAGGAAGTAGCCCGGCGGTGGCATGGCGTGGGTAATCAGTTAGCCAGTTTCGCGTATCTTCATAAGACATTTTTTTCTGTAATTGTTGCGCCATCGGTAAGGCCAGGTCACTGACACCGAGGAAAAAGGGAAAGAAGCACAGACGTCGTGGATCACGTTGCAGGCAGGTCATAAATGAAGGTATGGCGGCGCTACCAAAAATTGCCAGAATATTTCCCTCATCAGAGTAGTTATCTTCTTTGACTATCTGGTTAAGAAAAGAAATGGCCTGTTGACCAGGCAGGTAACAGAGGGCAATGAGATTCCAGCTTTTGTATGCATTGTTATGGTATTGCACAAATTCAGCATTGAGTGCTGGAAAATCGAAGCGTAGCAGGGCATCAACGGCGCTTTGTGGCGCCGGAATTTTTTCGTAGATTTTTTCTCCGCTTTCCCGCCATTTTTCAAAACCAAGATGCCACAGTATTTGTTGCTCCGGTGTAAGCGGTATTAAGTGTTTCTCCCAGCTTGCTTTTTTTATCGGCGGCAGGTCGGTAAACAATGTTTGTTTTGTCGCCTGCTGTTGGGCTATTTGCTGGAAGCGGGTGACAAGGTAAGTACGGGTTAGTCTTTTGGCAATCTCGGGAGTGACATCAGAAACAGAAGGAACTGGAAGCACTGGAAGATCAAACACAGGCGTATTTTTCTTTTTCTCTTTGGTCATCCAGGGCGGCGAAACAAACAGCTCCGGCAACATATCCACAGTGGCATATTCACATTCTTCAGCTACTGGCTGCGGACGACATTCAGATAAGATGCCTGCCGCTTTAGCATTAACCCAGGGAATGACGTCACATACCAACTCTGGCCTGATGGTAATCAGTTTGATAAGTGCGTTACGCCACTGTGCATCTTCGTGTATTGCAAGCAAAGTAGCATAAGCGGCAATAGCTGCAGCGGGATGTTTTTGACAGGCTTTGCTTAAGTATTCCAGGTGCTTTTTCTTGCCAATCACAGCGAGGATCAGAATTTGAATCGCATCCGGGTGATTCGTTTTCCATAGCCATTTGACAAGATTTTCAGTCTCGCTGTTGCGCTCGAAAAGATAAGTGGGATTGTCAGAATGCTCTTCCGTAAACTCAAGAAGGATCTGGCTTACACCCCGAATTCCATTATTCGCCAGCAACATTGCCAGATAAGCGCGAAAATTACGAAAATCACGATACAACGGTGGGAAGTCGTATTTTTCCACTGTACTCAGAGCAGTATCATCGGTTATCACCAGTCTTAACCAGGTCATCGCCGGAACGTTTTGGTCTGCATAGCGTAGAGCCATAGCATTGGCAATATCCGGGCGTTCAGGGAGCAGTAACGCGGCAAAAGGTTGCCGTGCTGGAGATAGCGAGGGAATAGCCGCGAGTACTTTATCTACACAGCGTTGCCACTCATCTTCTGAAGTGAGTGAAAGATGATGACATAGACGTTGATGCCAACTAGGTAGCGATTCTGCTTCGTGATTAGGTGGAATGATGGTGGTTACTGCGCCTTTTACTGGTTTATATTTGAGTTGAATAGCGAGAAGGGCAATTTCAACGGCACTTTCCAGACCACAGCGAATGACTAAGTCATCGACCAATTCATCTGCAGAGTAAGAGTTCCAAAAACTCCAAAGCAATGCTGCATCAGATTGCGCACTTCCTGTCTGTTGACTACCCAGAATTCGCATTTGTAACTCAGCAAACGCCTGCTGCCAGTTTTCTGGATAAGAACGGTAATTGTTGTCGGGATCATATGCCCTGGTGTTATCTGCAATACGCTTCCATATCTCACCGTCTTTGCGCAGATAATTGATCTCTCTGGGGCGAGAGCGATGTGGAAAAGCAAATCGGTTAATATCGTCGGTTAGCGGAATGGCTGCATCATCAGCCAGCCATGGGCGTTTGTTTTTACTCTCAGGTGAAGTTTCAACTTCAGGAGTGACTTTGGTGACGGGGGGGATATGCACGTTTGCCGAAGCGTCTTCCACATAGCCTTTTTTCGTTTTCTCAGCGATAAGCTTCAGTTCCGCTTTTTCCGCCGCCGCAGCATCCGCAAAGCTTTTTATCTGGCTTTGCCCTTGGGTGCCAACTTTTCCCCAACTGATATGCAACTCGTTACCTTGCTGCCCCACCGCCCAGAATTTATGCGATTTTTCGTCCTGATAGATATAACTCTTCATCCGCGTTCCCTGTATTTATATCCAGTTATAAGCGGATGCTAGCAGTTAATGAAAAAAATTAAGAGCGTTGAACAAACAAGAAAACAACTTTAGGAATTCATAAAGAAAAGGCGCTGTCGATGCAGCGCCTTGAAGGGGGATTATTTCACCTGATGGCCCGGTTTAGCACCGGCATCCGGGCTTAGCAGGAAAATATCTTTCCCGCCAGGACCGGCAGCCATCACCATGCCTTCAGAGATACCGAAGCGCATTTTACGTGGTGCCAGGTTAGCCACCATAATGGTGTGACGACCAATAAGTGCCTGCGGATCCGGGTAAGCAGAACGAATGCCGGAGAAGACATTGCGTTTTTCACCGCCGAGATCCAGTGTCAGGCGCAGCAGTTTGTCAGAACCTTCAACAAACTCTGCGTTTTCAATCAGCGCCACGCGCAGGTCAACTTTAGCGAAGTCGTCAAAGGTGATGGTTTCCTGAATCGGATCATCTGCCAGCGGGCCAGTCACGGGGGCGGCAGTGGCTTTCACTTCTTCTTTAGACGCTTCCACCAGTGCTTCAACCTGCTTCATATCGATGCGGTTATACAGCGCCTTGAACGGATTCACTTTGTGGCCCAGCAGCGGTTGCTGGATGCCATCCCAGGTCAGTTCCGTATTGAGGAATGCTTCTGCACGCTCGGTCAGTTTTGGCAGTACCGGCTTCAGGTAAGTCATCAGTACGCGGAACAGGTTAATGCCCATAGAGCAAATCGCCTGCAGGTCAGCATCGCGACCTTCCTGCTTCGCCACCACCCACGGAGCCTGTTCATCGACATAGCGGTTAGCCAGGTCAGCCAGTGCCATGATTTCGCGCACTGCTTTACCAAATTCACGGCTTTCCCATGCTTCACCAATCACTTCAGCGGCATCCGTGAAGGTTTTGTACAACTGCGGGTCAGCCAGTTCGCTTGCCAGCACGCCGTCAAAACGTTTGTTGATAAAGCCTGCGTTACGGGACGCCAGATTAACCACTTTGTTGACGATATCGGCATTCACACGCTGAACGAAATCTTCCAGGTTGAGATCGATATCATCAATGCGCGAAGAGAGTTTCGCAGTGTAGTAGTAACGCAGGCTGTCAGCGTCAAAATGATTCAGCCAGGTGCTGGCTTTAATAAAGGTGCCGCGAGACTTGGACATCTTCGCGCCGTTCACCGTTACATAGCCGTGAACAAACAGGTTGGTCGGCTTGCGGAAGTTGCTACCTTCCAACATGGCAGGCCAGAACAGGCTGTGGAAGTAAACAATATCTTTACCGATGAAGTGGTACAGCTCGGCGGTGGAGTCTTTCTTCCAGTATTCATCGAAGCTTACGCTGTCGCCGCGCTTGTCACACAGATTCTTGAAAGAACCCATGTAGCCAATCGGTGCGTCCAGCCAGACGTAGAAATATTTGCCCGGCGCGTTCGGAATTTCAAAACCGAAGTACGGTGCATCGCGGGAGATATCCCATTGTTGCAGGCCAGATTCAAACCACTCCTGCATTTTGTTTGCCACCTGCTCCTGCAACGCACCGCTGCGGGTCCATGCCTGCAGCATTTCGCTGAAAGAGGGCAGATCAAAGAAGAAGTGTTCAGAATCACGCATTACCGGGGTAGCGCCAGAAACCACCGATTTCGGCTCGATCAGTTCAGTCGGGCTATATGTTGCGCCGCAGACTTCACAGTTATCGCCGTATTGATCCGGTGATTTACATTTCGGGCAGGTGCCTTTCACAAAACGGTCCGGCAGGAACATGCCTTTTTCCGGATCGTACAGTTGAGAGATGGTGCGGTTTTTAATAAAACCGTTTTCCTTCAGGCGAGTATAGATAAGCTCAGACAACTGACGGTTCTCTTCACTGTGCGTCGAGTGATAGTTGTCATAGCTGATGTTAAAGCCTGCGAAATCAGTCTGATGCTCCTGACTCATTTCGCCAATCATCTGCTCCGGAGTGATACCAAGCTGCTGAGCTTTCAGCATGATTGGTGTACCGTGGGCATCGTCGGCGCAGATGAAGTTGACCTCGTGGCCGCGCATTCGCTGGTAACGGACCCAGACATCAGCCTGGATGTGCTCCAGCATATGGCCGAGGTGGATTGAGCCGTTAGCGTACGGCAGTGCGCACGTCACCAGAATTTTCTTCGCGACTTGAGTCATAGTAGGCATTACTTCTTTGTAGTGAAAAGGGCTTAGATAGTACCAAATGGGGCATGGTTACGTAAGTCCTGTGCAAGCATCTTATGATGCATTATTAGGTAAGTACTTAGCTGTTAACTTCAGGTAAACTAATAGCGATAAGTTATCTTTATAAATAAGGAGTCGGGATGAACGAACAATCCCAGGCCAAATCACCAGAAGCCCTGCGCGCAATGGTCGCCGGGACACTGGCCAATTTTCAGCACCCAACCCTCAAGCATAACCTCACCACGCTGAAAGCGTTGCACCATGTCGCCTGGATGGACGACACGCTGCATGTGGAACTGGTTATGCCGTTCGTATGGCATAGCGCGTTCGAAGAGTTAAAAGAGCAATGTAGCGCCGAACTGCTGCGCATTACCGGGGCGAAAGCTATCGACTGGAAACTGTCGCACAATATCGCCACCTTAAAACGCGTGAAGAATCAGCCGGGAATTAACGGCGTGAAGAACATCATTGCGGTCAGCTCCGGTAAAGGCGGCGTGGGTAAATCCTCCACGGCGGTAAATCTGGCGCTGGCACTGGCGGCGGAAGGGGCGAAAGTCGGCATTCTGGACGCCGATATCTACGGCCCATCAATACCCACCATGCTGGGCGCAGAAAATCAGCGTCCAACTTCGCCGGACGGTACCCATATGGCACCGATTATGTCTCATGGACTGGCAACCAATTCAATTGGTTATCTGGTCACTGACGACAATGCGATGGTGTGGCGTGGTCCGATGGCGAGCAAGGCGTTAATGCAGATGTTGCAGGAAACCTTGTGGCCGGATCTCGACTATCTGGTGCTTGATATGCCGCCAGGCACCGGTGACATTCAATTGACACTGGCACAAAACATTCCAGTAACTGGCGCGGTAGTGGTCACCACCCCGCAGGACATTGCGTTGATCGATGCGAAAAAAGGCATTGTGATGTTCGAGAAAGTCGAGGTTCCGGTGCTCGGTATTGTCGAGAACATGAGTGTGCATATTTGCAGTAACTGTGGTCACCATGAACCGATTTTCGGTACCGGTGGTGCAGAGAAACTGGCCGAGAAATACCACACGCAGTTGCTGGGGCAGATGCCGTTACACATTTCCTTACGTGAAGATCTCGATAAAGGCACGCCAACAGTTATCAGCCGTCCGGAGAGCGAATTTACTGCTATCTACCGCCAGCTGGCTGACCGCGTTGCAGCCCAGCTTTATTGGCAGGGAGAAGTCATTCCTGGCGAGATTTCCTTCCGCGCGGTCTGACGCGCATTAACCTTTTTGGTTGTTTTTTATACACCGCAGAGATGTTACATTGATGCGGTGTATTTGTTTTTGCCGCATTAATGAACACTTATTTAATGCTGCGAATATTCTGCGGACCTTCGTCCGAAACTCTATAAAGTCGATTGATCGTACAGGCAATGCATCATTATCATCCTTCGTGGCTGTGTAGTGGATGTACAGCTATAGTTTGTTATGCACTCATTCTATCCAGGCATAACCTTTACTACAGGGATAACGTTCAATGAATAAGTACTGGCTGTCAGGAATTATTTTTCTTGCCTATGGAATGGCTTCTCCCGCGTTCTCTTCACAGACTGCCACATTAACGATTAATGGCAGGATCAGTCCCCCAACATGCAGTATGGCTATGGTTAATGGTCAACCTCAACAGCATTGTGGTCAGTTAACGTATGATGTTGATACCCGTCATCAGGTTTCTTCGCCAGTCAAAGGTGTGACGACAGAAGTGGTTGTTGCAGGTAGCGATAGCAAACGTCGAATCGTGTTAAATCGCTACGATTAATTTGCCACCCTGGTTTTTTAAGCGGATTTAGAAAGCTGAAATCATTCGTGTGAATGATTTCAGCTTTTTTATTGATATTAATAATACCATTTAAAAAAATCTGCATTAATTAATAGATGTGATAAATATTTAATATGCTTAAGTATTTGTTGTATTTATATTGCAATAGTTAATTTGTTTTAAATCAATAAAACAATATGTTTACATTGCGGCAACTTTTTTGATGTGAGAAATTTGTTTCCAAGAGATACAGACTCTTAACAACCAAAAAATAAATTTTATTAAGGAACATATTATGAAACGTTCAATTATTGCTGCCGCTGTCTTTTCTTCTTTTTTTATGAGCGCTGGGGTATTTGCCGCAGACGTTGATACCGGAACATTAACCATTAAAGGGAATATTGCAGAATCTCCGTGTAAATTCGAAGCGGGTGGCGATTCAGTAAGTATTAATATGCCAACTGTACCAACCACTGTCTTTGAAGGTAAAGCTAAATACTCGACCTATGATGATGCAGTCGGTGTAACCAGCAGCATGTTAAAAATTAGCTGTCCGAAAGAAGTTGCTGGTGTAAAACTCTCGTTGATTACCAACGATAAAATAACCGGAAACGATAAGGCGATAGCCAGTAGCAACGATACCGTGGGGTACTATCTCTATTTAGGTGATAACAGCGATGTCCTGGATGTTTCTGCACCTTTTAACATTGAAAGTTATAAAACAGCGGAAGGTCAATATGCTATTCCGTTTAAAGCAAAATACCTGAAGCTGACAGATAATTCAGTGCAATCAGGTGATGTGTTATCTTCTCTGGTTATGCGTGTGGCGCAGGATTAATAAATAAAATTTCAAATTTCTCCAGGTAATAAACATGGCCGCTATCCCCATGGCGGCCTTTTACTTTAAGAGGCATTAAGATGAAAGGATTATTAGCTTTACTCATTTCTTCTATGGTCCTTCCTGCACATGCCGGTATTGTCATCTACGGGACGCGTATTATTTACCCGGCAGAAAACAAAGAAGTGACGGTGCAGTTGATGAATCAGGGAAACCGTTCTTCGCTGCTGCAGGCGTGGATTGATGATGGCGATACGTCGTTACCACCAGAAAAAATTCAGGTTCCTTTCATGTTAACGCCACCAGTGGCAAAAATAGGGGCAAATTCCGGGCAGCAAGTAAAAATCAAAATTATGTCGAATAAACTGCCCACTAATAAAGAGAGCATTTTTTATCTGAATGTTCTGGATATTCCACCAAATAGTCCAGAGCAAGAGGGCAAGAATGCACTGAAATTTGCAATGCAAAACAGAATCAAATTGTTTTACCGGCCTGCGGGTATTGCACCGGTAAATAAAGCGACATTTAAAAAGTTACTGGTAAATCGCAGTGGCAATGGATTGGTGATAAAAAATGACTCAGCAAATTGGGTAACGATTTCGGATGTCAAAGCTAATAATGTCAAAGTCAATTATGAAACTATTATGATTGCCCCCTTAGAAAGTCAGAGTATTAATGTCAAAAGTAATAATGCGAATAACTGGTATCTGACCATTATCGATGACCATGGCAACTATATTAGTGACAAAATTTAATTGCAGGAGCTGCCTATGTTGAGAATGACCCCACTTGCATCAGCAATCGTAGCGTTATTGCTCGGCATTGAAGCTTATGCAGCTGAAGAAACCTTTGATACCCATTTTATGATAGGTGGAATGAAAGACCAGCAGGTTGCAAATATTCGTCTTGATGATAATCAACCCTTGCCGGGGCAGTATGACATCGATATTTATGTCAATAAGCAATGGCGCGGGAAATATGAGATTATTGTTAAAGACAACCCGCAAGAAACATGTTTATCAAGGGAAATTATCAAGCGGTTAGGCATTAATACCGATAACTTTGCCAGCGGTAAGCAATGTTTAACATTTGAGCAACTTGTTCACGGTGGGAGATATACCTGGGATATCGGAGTTTTTCGTCTCGATTTCAGTGTACCGCAGGCGTGGGTGGAAGAACTGGAAAGTGGCTATGTTCCACCGGAAAACTGGGAGCGGGGTATTAATGCGTTTTATACCTCTTATTATGTGAGTCAGTATTACAGCGACTATAAAGCGTCGGGTAATAGCAAGAGTACATATGTACGTTTTAACAGCGGGTTAAACTTACTGGGGTGGCAACTGCATTCTGATGCCAGTTTAAGTAAAACAAATCGCAATCCAGGGGTGTGGAAAAGCAATACCCTGTATCTGGAACGTGGATTTGCCCAACTTCTCGGCACGCTTCGCGTGGGTGATATGTACACATCAAGCGATATTTTTGATTCTGTTCGCTTCAGCGGTGTGCGGTTGTTTCGTGATATGCAGATGTTGCCTAACTCGAAACAAAATTTTACTCCACGGGTGCAGGGGATTGCTCAGAGTAACGCGCTGGTAACTATTGAACAGAACGGTTTTGTGGTTTATCAGAAAGAGGTTCCTCCTGGCCCGTTTGCGATTACAGATTTGCAGTTGGCCGGTGGTGGAGCAGATCTTGATGTCAGCGTGAAAGAGGCGGACGGTTCGGTAACCACCTATCTGGTGCCTTATGCAGCAGTGCCGAATATGCTGCAACCCGGCGTGTCGAAATATGATTTTGCGGCAGGTCGTAGCCATATTGAAGGGGCGAGCAAACAAAGTGATTTTGTTCAGGCGGGTTATCAGTATGGTTTTAATAACTTATTGACGCTGTATGGCGGATCGATGGTCGCGAATAATTATTACGCGTTTACTTTGGGCACAGGCTGGAATACACGCATTGGTGCCATTTCCGTCGATGCCACGAAGTCGCATAGTAAACAAGACAACGGCGATGTGTTTGACGGGCAAAGTTATCAAATTGCCTACAACAAATTTGTGAGCCAAACGTCGACGCGTTTTGGTCTGGCGGCCTGGCGTTATTCGTCGCGTGATTACCGGACATTTAACGATCACGTTTGGGCAAACAATAAAGATAATTATCGCCGTGATGAAAACGATATCTATGACATTGCCGATTATTACCAGAACGATTTTGGCCGTAAAAATAGCTTTTCTGCCAATATGAGCCAGTCATTGCCAGAAGGCTGGGGTTCTGTGTCCTTAAGTACGTTATGGCGAGATTACTGGGGGCGTAGCGGCAGCAGTAAGGATTATCAGTTGAGTTATTCCAACAACCTGCGACGGATAAGCTATACCCTCGCGGCAAGCCAGGCTTATGACGAGAATCATCATGAAGAGAAACGTTTTAATATTTTTATATCGATTCCCTTTGATTGGGGTGATGACGTTACGACGCCTCGCCGGCAAATATATATGTCTAACTCAACGACGTTTGATGATCAGGGTTTTGCCTCAAATAATACGGGATTATCGGGAACCGTAGGAAGCCGGGATCAATTTAACTATGGGGTCAACCTGAGTCATCAGCATCAGGGAAATGAAACGACAGCTGGAGCGAATTTAACCTGGAACGCGCCGGTGGCAACGGTGAATGGCAGTTATAGTCAGTCGAGTACTTATCGACAGGCTGGAGCCAGTCTTTCAGGGGGCATTGTCGCCTGGTCGGGTGGCGTTAATCTGGCGAACCGTCTTTCCGAAACGTTTGCTGTGATGAATGCGCCAGGAATTAAAGATGCTTATGTCAATGGGCAAAAATATCGCACAACAAACCGTAATGGAGTGGTGGTATACGACGGAATGACACCTTATCGGGAAAATCACCTGATGCTGGATGTGTCGCAAAGCGATAGCGAAGCAGAATTACGTGGCAACCGGAACATTGCCGCCCCTTTTCGCGGCGCGGTTGTACTGGTTAATTTTGATACCGATCAGCGCAAGCCCTGGTTTATAAAAGCGTTAAGAACGGATGGGCAACCATTAACGTTTGGTTATGAAGTCAATGATATCCATGGTCATAATATTGGCGTTGTCGGCCAGGGAAGCCAGTTATTTATTCGCACCAATGAAGTACCGCCATCGGTTAATGTGGCAATTGATAAGCAACAAGGGCTTTCATGCACAATCACCTTCGGTAAAGAGATTGATGAAAGTAGAAATTATATTTGCCAGTAATAGTCAGGTGGTTCTATGAAAATTCGCATAATGCTATTTATATTAACGATGATGGTTATGCCTGTGAGCTATGCAGCATGTTATAGTGAGTTATCTGTTCAGCACAATTTGATTGTTCAGGGGGATTTTGCACTTACTCAAACACAAACGGCGACATATGAGCATAATTTCAACGATTCATCATGTGTGAGTACAAATACCATCACTCCCATGAATTCATCGGATATTATTGTTGGGCTGTATAACGATACTATTAAATTAAATTTACATTTTGAATGGATCAATAAAAACAACATCACGTTGTCAAATAATCAGACCAGTTTCACCAATGGTTATTCGGTAACGGTGACACCTGCGGCCAGTAATGCAAAAGTGAATGTTTCTGCGGGGGGCGGCGGTTCAGTGATGATTAATGGTGTTGCGACATTATCCAGTGCTTCATCATCGACACGCGGGAGTGCTGCAGTACAATTTTTACTGTGTTTATTCGGTGGCAAGTCATGGGATGCATGTGTAAATAGCTACAGAAATGCATTGGCACAAAATGCAGGTGTCTATTCCTTTAATCTGACATTGTCATACAACCCGATAACCACAACCTGCAAACCGGACGATTTATTAATTACTTTAGAGAGTATTCCCGTTTCACAATTACCAGCTACAGGTAACAAAGCAACAATAAATAGTAACAAAGGGGATATTGTTCTGCGTTGTAAAAACTTATTAGGTCAACAAAATCAAACATCACGGAAAATGCAGGTGTATTTATCAAGTTCTGACTTGTTAACCAACAGCAACACAATACTGAAAGGTGCGGAAGATAATGGCGTAGGATTTATTCTTGAAAGTAATGGTTCTCCAGTCACACTTTTAAATATCACTAACAGCAGTAAAGAATACACAAATTTAAAAGAAATTGCGGCAAAGTCAAAACTTACAGATGCAACGGTTTCAATTCCGATAACTGCCAGTTACTACGTCTACGATACAAATAAAATTAAATCTGGCGCACTGGAGGCAACCGCATTAATCAACGTGAAATACGACTAATAACAAGCAAGACGAGCAAGTGGCTAATAATAAAAAATAACAAGGTGTCTGCATTTCCCCCTCATGATGAGGGGGCTTTTTTTAGCGATGATAAAAAATCTCACCATCGTAGGCTTTAATGATTTTACCGTCGGTGTCGCTGATCAACACATACGCGCCACCCATATAGGTCCAGTGCGTCCCGGCATCAGGCGCGGGCAGGTTACGTAACTGCCACTGCTTAATGTTGTACTCATCGGTGCGGTACATCTCTGGGACGGTATCGCCTGGTTTGAAATGCTTAAAGTCAGCAATGAAACTGCTTAACTCATACTTAGAAATTCCCGAGGTATTGGTCGAACCCGCGGTGGCTGGTGCGGCCCAGGCGGCACTGGTAACCAGCAAAAGCACACCCAGCAACATCTTATTTTTAATGGTCATAAACTCTCCACTTTGGGGATCTATAATATCAGTCGCATATCTTTCCTGCCATACAATATAACTGACAAGCGATATTTTGTTAGTGATCCCATGATTTCGTAAAAAGTGTAAATGAAAGGATGCCCTAAAAGCATCCTTAGCGAGCAGAGAGCCAGCGGAAATAGCTGATTTAAGAATCATCCTGGGCTGAAGATAACATGCAGCCTATCGCATAATGCCCATAAAGCCATGCACGCCCATATACACCCCAACTAAGCCAATCAACAGACTGGAAAAATAGGGGGCACGTTTAGCGAGAGTGTTAAATCCGCTCCAGCGTTTTGCGACCTGCTGAACGCTGATTGCTGCGCCAACGCCTACGGTGACTAGCGTTAACGCCAGGCCAATGCTGAAACTGACGACCAGTGTTGCGCCTAGTGTCAGGGCTTTCAACTGAATACAAATCAACAGCACGGTAATTGCTGCCGGGCAGGGGATCAGTCCACCTGTTAACCCAAACAATAAAATTTGCCAGTTGGTCACTTCTCTGCCATTGAAGCGTCGTTTGATGTCATTGGCATGGGCTCGTGCATGAGCATCCTGATACTCCCCATGTTCGTGATGGTGATGATGTCCATGGTCGTGGTGATCTTCGTGATCGTGATGATACTCATGATCATGCCCGTGCATATTCTCCAGCCAGTTGCGTTCGCCGCGCCAGGTACGCCAGAACATCCAGAACGCGGTGCCAATAATGATCACCGCGGAAATCAACTGGAGCCACGGTTCTGCAGATTGAGCAGTAAAACGTTTGCTGATCACCATCCCGCCAAAGGCAATCAACCAGACCACCGCGGTATGCGAAATGGTTGCTGCCAGTCCGAGCATCACCGCCTGTTTAATGGTGCCTTTGATGGCGATGATAAACGCCGCCATCATCGTTTTTGAGTGCCCTGGTTCCAGGCCATGAAGCGCACCAAGTAAGATGGCGCTGGGGATGAAGAACCAGGCATTTCCTTGCTGAAGAAGAGTGGTAAATTCGGTCATGATAATAATTCTTAGTATTAATTCGGCAATCCGATTCTACTCCCCCCCAGTACCTGATACTACCCCCCAGTAGAATAATAGTGCTATGATTTTTCATGTTCTTGTTAACCAGGTGTTGCCATGTCTCATACAATCCGTGATAAACAGAAACTGAAAGCGCGTGCCAGTAAGATTCAGGGTCAGGTCGTGGCGCTCAAGAAAATGCTCGACGAGCCGCACGAATGCGCAGCTGTTCTACAACAGATTGCTGCTATCCGTGGCGCGGTAAACGGTCTGATGCGGGAAGTGATTAAAGGTCATCTGACGGAACACATCGTTCACCAGGGGGATGAGCTAAAACGTGAAGAAGATCTGGATGTCGTTCTGAAGGTGCTGGATTCATATATCAAATAATTTCACAACGTTATTGTAATCCCGCCGTTTTTCCTCGTTTACAACGTGTGCGCGGGACATTACCATCCATCTCTGCGATTCATCATCGCAACCAAACGACTCGGGGTGCCCTTCTGCGTGAAGGCTGAGAAATACCCGTATCACCTGATCTGGATAATGCCAGCGTAGGGAAGTCACAGACCACCAGGTCATTGCTTCTTCACGTTATGGCAGGAGCAAACTATGCAAGTCGACCTGCTGAGTTCCGCGCAATCAGCGCACGCGTTAAACCTCTTTTACCAACACTCTCCTCTTGTGCATTGCATGACCAATGATGTGGTGCAAACCTTTACTGCCAATACCTTGCTGGCGCTCGGTGCATCGCCAGCGATGGTTATCGAAGCAGAAGAGGCCAGTCAGTTTGCGGCTATCGCCAGTGCGTTGCTGATTAACGTTGGCACACTGACACAGCCACGCGCACAGGCAATGCGTGCTGCCGTTGAACAGGCAACACACTCCCAAACGCCCTGGACGCTTGATCCGGTCGCGGTTGGCGCACTCGATTATCGTCGCCGTTTTTGTCATGAACTTTTATCTTTTAAACCG
Source organism: Escherichia sp. MOD1-EC6021 (assembly GCF_002965245.1). Lineage (NCBI taxonomy): Bacteria > Pseudomonadati > Pseudomonadota > Gammaproteobacteria > Enterobacterales > Enterobacteriaceae > Escherichia > Escherichia sp. MOD1-EC6021. Next base: position 355,404 of record NZ_PTRU01000001.1, read on the forward strand.
GCAGCGATACGTGGTAATGCTTCGGAAATCATGGCATTAGCTGGCGTTGCTAATGGTGGACGGGGAGTGGACACCACTGACGCCGCGGCTAACGCGATACCCGCTGCACAAACACTGGCACGGGAAACTGGCGCAATCGTCGTGGTCACAGGCGAGGTGGATTATATTACCGATGGTCGTCGCACCGTTGGCATTCACGGCGGCAATCCGTTAATGACCAAAGTGGTAGGAACTGGCTGTGCATTATCGGCAGTTGTCGCTGCCTGTTGTGCGCTACCAGGCGATACGCTGGAAAATATCGCATCTGCCTGTCACTGGATGAAACAAGCCGGAGAACGCGCAGTCGCCAGTAGCGAGGGGCCTGGCAGTTTTGTTCCCCATTTTCTTGATGCGCTCTGGCAATTGACGCAGGAGGTGCAGGCATGAAACGGATTAACGCTCTGACAATTGCAGGCACTGATCCCAGTGGTGGCGCAGGAATTCAGGCAGATCTCAAAACGTTCTCTGCACTTGGTGCTTATGGTTGTTCAGTAATAACCGCCCTGGTAGCGCAAAACACCCGAGGCGTGCAATCGGTGTATCGCATAGATCCTGATTTTGTCGCCGCGCAGTTGGATTCGGTGTTCACTGATGTGCGAATCGACACCACTAAAATCGGTATGTTGGCGGAAACCGATATTGTTGAAGCGGTGGCAGAACGGTTGCAACGTTATCAGATCCAAAACGTGGTACTCGACACCGTTATGCTGGCAAAAAGCGGCGACCCTCTGCTTTCACCTTCGGCGGTTGCCACGCTGCGCAGTCGATTATTGCCACAGGTTTCATTAATAACGCCAAACTTGCCCGAAGCTGCCGCCTTGCTCGACGCGCCACACGCGCGCAACGAACAGGAAATGCTGGAACAAGGGCGATCGCTGTTGGCGATGGGCTGTGGCGCAGTGCTAATGAAAGGTGGTCATCTGGATGATGAGCAAAGCCCGGACTGGCTGTTTACCCGAGAGGGGGAACAACGGTTTACTGCACCGCGCATTATGACCAAAAACACCCACGGCACTGGTTGTACGCTCTCTGCGGCGTTGGCTGCACTACGCCCGCGCCATACAAACTGGGCTGACACCGTACAGGAGGCAAAAAGCTGGCTTTCATCGGCGTTAGCCCAGGCCGACACGCTGGAAGTTGGCGACGGTATTGGTCCGGTTCACCACTTCCACGCCTGGTGGTGAGCACCGTACTATAGCTGCTTTGGTTATTGTCAGTCTTTGGCGCTGACATTCAGGGATGAAACCAATGCAACTGAGAATCACCAGTCGAAAAAAATTCACCGCTTTATTATGCGCTCTGGGGCTCATTTCTATCGTTGCGATTTATCCGCGTCAGACGGTGAATTTTTTCTATTCGACAGCAATTCAGATTAAAGACTACATCCACTTCTACGGTTATCGCCCGGTCAAATCTTTTTCTATTCGCATTCCTGCCACTTATACCATTCATGGTATTGATGTTTCACGCTGGCAGGAGCGAATCGACTGGCTGCGGGTGGCAAAAATGCGCGATAACGGTATTCGCTTGCAATTTGCCTTTATCAAGACGACGGAAGGCGAAAAGCTGGTGGACCCCTATTTTTCGCGTAACTGGCAACTAAGCCGCGAAAATGGCCTGCTGCGCGGGGCGTATCATTATTTCTCCCCGTCGGTATCCGCTTCAGTTCAGGCGCGATTATTTCTGCAAACGGTGGATTTCTCACAAGGCGATTTACCTGCCGTGCTGGACGTAGAAGAGCGGGGAAAATTATCGGCAAAAGAATTACGCAAGCGGGTAAGTCAGTGGCTAAAAATGGTCGAAAAAAGCACAGGAAAAAAGCCGATTATTTACTCAGGAGCCGTTTTTTATCACACCAATCTGGCGGGCTATTTCAATGAATATCCGTGGTGGGTGGCTCACTATTATCAACGTCGTCCGGACAATGACGGAATGGCCTGGCGCTTCTGGCAGCATTCCGACCGTGGACAGGTCGATGGCATCAATGGTCCGGTGGATTTTAATGTGTTTAATGGCACGGTGGAGGAGTTGCAGGCATTCGTGGGAAGCACATTCACGAAGTAAACATCAAAAATCAGAATTTCGGGGGCTGATAAAACAGGTGTTCAACCCGGTATCATTGGGAAAACTTCATGGATGAGGCTCGCCAATGATATCGGTTAATAGATTCATAGAATATCTTGATAACCACAACAGGGCTCCAGCAGTACGAAAATTCCAAAAACAAATGCGGGAGAATTGCATCACACTGGCTGGTGAAAAAGACCTTCTCATTAATTATAAAAAATCAATGAATTACCCGAATGAATTTACAGCGCAAGGATATGGGAAATGATCGATTTTAAAGAAAAATACAGTAATATTATTGAATCGGGAAATTCGGAGCAATTAATAGCTTTATTAAAAGTACTGAATGAACAGTCTCGAAAAGAGTTAGCTCCATTAATCAAGAAAGATGTGAAAAGATTAACCGGTCACAAGGAGATATCACGGAATAGATGGAGAGTTATTGGTAGTGAAAATCAGTTCAAAATGTTAGGTGTAGCAATATTATGCTGTTACAATAAAAAAGATTGTAAAAACATAAAATCTGTCATGTTTAAGAATAATAATTATCTGGATATAGCTCTGGGGTTATTTTCTCCTGACTGGTTTACCGATTATGTCAATATCTTCGCAGATAAAGATGGTTGTCCTTTTAATTACGAACAAATTAGTGACTGGATTGCGGCAGGTTATCTATCTAATGTGTCGCCAATGCTTATCGTAAAAAAAATAATACATAGTAAAATGCTACAGAAGCACTCATTCACTTTAGATGTTCATCTCTGGGAAATATTTAATTACCCTTGTAATATATCATGGGCTGAAAGTTGGCATCATACACAAGAGAAACCAGAAGACGCCGATGAACATAGATGGATATACTTGTTCAAAAAATACACTCAAGAAAAAAGGTTAGACAGAATGCGGGTTTTAAAAGAAAGCCTTCTTGCTGTCAATCGCGGATTCAATAAAAATCAAACTAACTGGTATGTGGACTTGTTGACTGCTCTGGAACCTGCTGAAAATGAATGTTTGCAACTACAAAATGAGTTATTTTCAGTATTTCATTGCCCGCAAAATAAACCTATTTCCTATGTATTAAAAATTATTAACAGCCTTAGTACAAATCCTGAATTTGATTATGATGCATTTATTAATCATCTGCCTTTCCTTTTTTCCTCAACAATTAAGAGTACTTTGAATAGTACTTTAATACTGGCCGATAAACTGGCAAGTAAATATCATGATAAACGAATGACAATTTGTTATAACCTCACCGGTGTCTTTATAAATAAAGATGCCAGCCTTCAGGAGAAAGCTGCAAAACTAATTGTTAAGTATGGCGATCCGACAGATTCTGAGTTGAGTGCACTGTTGGATAGTTATATTAATAATTTGCTTGCTGGCACTAAACAATTATTAACAGATTTTCTTGATAGCAAACCCCCGGTTGCTGATGAAGCGTTGCTATTGCACCCAGTTATATCATTAATTCGTGATGATAACCGTATCCCAGAAATTGAAAGCTGGGATGATTTTGTCTTCCTGGCAGGTAGAGCGTGTCTTAACCTGGAATCGTATCATTTTGACCTGTTTCCCGCAGCGTTGTTACGTTTTGCGCCTGAGATTAATAAAGATAATCTTAGTCAACTGGAGCCTGCTTTTGGTCTGGCGCTGAAAACATTGCAATCTGGTTCTTCATCAGTTGGCGCATTCGATCAAATCCTTGCAACATTTATCCTTGAGTTTGCTGGTTATTTACTTAATAAATTACCTAACGAAAATATACTTAAAAAGTATAATCAATATCTTGAATTAATTAATAATGAAAATAAGAACTTAAAACTTAACTGGGGGTTTCATGAGTGGCAAAAATCTACCAAAGCAAAATTTCAGCCATGGATTGATATATTAATAAATGTCCTGCATTCGTTACAAAAATCAAACCACCTGCCACTTCTTTCAACTCCGACGCATTTGCCGTGTTTTATTGATCCCTGTACTCTTGTGCAAAGGTTAAGAAAATATCAAAAGGTAACTCAGGTTCCTGATAATTTAGATTTACAACTTGCTATTCAACGTTGCGTGATACCTGAAAATGAAATTAATTTAGCCGGATTAAACCAAAATGATACTGCGCTATTAAAATATTTCTTCCATGGTGATGTGAAGTCACTTAAATGTGTTGAAAATGATGATTTAGCATTGTCAGCCATTATTACACGTAATACCAGTCACTATGATTTAGCGTCATTCGAATACGGTTTGATTTTGCTAAGCAAAAACAATTTACCTGCAAATATCATCTCTAATGAGTTTTCATGGTGCCTTGAGACAAAAACACAGACAGTACCTTATTCAAAGGAGATAGTTTGTTACAAACAATTGAACTTTGATATTTCTCGATACTGGCAGCAGGAAAAGACCAGACTTTTTTATGCCTTTAGTTTTATGAAAACATCGAATGGTTGGGAAACAGATAAGCAACGACTGTTATTTTCTTTTCCCGCTGCTCACGATCTTTTTTTAGTGCGGTTTATCGAATACCACTTTAAAACAGAATATAACGAGCCACGTGACACGATCCACTTGTTGCAGGCAATGCTTGAATTGCCTTTGCCGTTAACACCCATGGGACATCTACTTACCGCTTTTTGCATGCTTCACGCCGACAAAACTGTCCGTGCTCTTGCCGGAGAATTATGGATTGAAAAGCTGCGTTATCCACAAGGTGTGAATTCCGCCCATATCGGCGACATCCTGGGCCGGTTGGAAAAAGAGAGCTGGTCACCACTAAAGCGCTTTACCGATCTCGCCATGCAGTCGCTTATCAATATCAGTTCCCGCCACAATCAGGCATTACTTGAGATGATAAGTGCAATGGACAGCCATTTGAGCACGGTAAAAATCACCAACTACAAAAAGCTGACTGGGCTACGGCAGGAACTTGAAGCAGCATTGTAAAAGCTAATTTAGCACGTATAAAAATTGATATTCAGGGAAAGAGTAATGGATACGACTCAAGAACAATACAGCAAAATTATTGAATCAGGGAATTCAGAGCAGTTATTAGCATTTCTGAAGTCGCTGGATGATAAGCAGCGGAAAAATTTGGTGCCGCTTATAAAGAAAGACGTGAAACGATTAGGTGCCTATCAATGGTATGAAGTAAGCATCGGCGGTCTTCGTGGAGGAAGTTACAAGCAAAACGGTACAAAAAATCAGTTACAGATGCTTAGTGTTGCGATCATCGGTTGCTATGCACGAAAAGACTGTAAAAATATTGAACGTAACTTATTGAATTCTAATAATGCAGTTAAAGAAACACTCAAATGGCGCAGCCCGGAATGGCTTACTGATTATATTAATGGTGATATTAAAGGTGGAAATTTTTCAATAAGTTATGCCACTCTCTGCGACTGGATTGCCGAAGGATATGTTGGTAATATTACACCGCAGGTTATTGTTAATAAAATTACTTCTGCATCAAATCTTGAAAAACATCGTTTTTCTTTAGACGATCATATCTGGATGGTGTTTAATTATCCGTGCGGTGTTTCATTGTCAGATCAGTGGTATCCGAAAGAAAGTAAACCTGAGGGTGCCGATGATCATAAATGGATATATTTCTTCAAAAAATATACTATGGACAAACGCATCGACAGAATAAGAGTATTAAAAGAAAGCTTACTTGCGGTCAATCGTAACTTTAATCGCGAACAAACATGTTGGTACGCCACGCTATTTACTTCGCTGCAACCGACAGCGGACGAATGTTTGCAACTTCAGGAAGCACTTTTTTCGACATTTTATTGCCCGCACAGTAAACCTGGCACTACGGCATTACAGGCAATCAAAAAAATATCCGAACATCCGGAGTTTCACCGTGATGAGTTTATTTCCTGCCTTCCTCAGTTATTTTCTTTCACCACTAAAGGTATTGTCGATAGCGCATTAACGATTGCTGATAAACTGGCGAAACAGCACCCTGATAAAAGATTTGAAATCTGCCAACACCTCACCTCGGTATTCCTTAATAAAGATGTCGGGCTACAAAATAAAGCAGCAAAGTTAATTGCAAAATATGCCAGTCCATTAGATCCAGAAATAAGCACGTTATTAAGCAGTTATGGCGATAATCTGCTTACAAGCGCTCGTGAGTTATTAACCGACTTTCTTGATATTACTCCGCTTACGCCCGATAACTCTGCTAAACTTTCTCCCGTATTGCCACTGATTCGTGATGATAACCGTATCCCCGAAATTGAAACCTGGGATGATTTTATCTTCCTGGCAGGACAGGCATTTCATAACGTCGAGTCGTATCACTTTGACCTGTTGCCGGCTGCATTGTTACGTTTTGCTCCTGAAATTAATGAAGAGAATGTGAATCAACTGGAACCTGCGTTTATGCAGGCGCTGGAAACATCTGAACATATTTCTTTCTTGGACGGGATGTTGGGCTTTTTCTTTATGGAATATGCGGCAGAGCTTATCTCACGTTTTCCACTACAGACAGCAAAAATTAAAATAATGTATGAAGATTTTCAGGGTTTAAAAAATACAACTGACAAATGGAAAAAGATAGACTGGGGGTTTCAATCCTATGATGAAGAGGACAAAAAACGAAGCCGCTCATGGATTGCGTTTTTCAAAAACATTCTGTTGTTATTAAAAAACAACGTTAATCTGTCTTTGCTTTCAACACCCACGCATCTGCCTTGCTTTATTGACCCGGCGGTGTTTGTCCACCGCCTTTTGCAATACCAAAATGCGGGTGTAGAACCTTGTAGTCAGGATATGCAACTTGCGATTCAACGATGTGTATTTATTGGCACTCAGCCTGATATTTCACAACTTAACTCCGAATATGCTGCATTAGTGCGATATATATTTTCCGGCGAGCAGGACGCATTAGCACAGGTCGCGCAGGATGATTGGAAACTAGCGGCCATTATTACCCGCAGTGCGGTTAACCCTGACACGACGTCTTTTGATGTCGGGTATGCGTTGCTGGAAAAACATGCGTTACCGATGGAGTTATTAAGCAATATGTTCCCGTGGTTTATCAGGGAAAACAAAACTCGCTTCCCTGCCCGAACATTCAATTTTGACGTCTCAACGGCTGTTCAAAATCTGGAGATGACTTTGTTCTATGCTGACAGTTTCATGCCTTGCTGTAAATACAGTTACTTTGGCGGAGGGTATAAGCGGCGAACGATGTATGCTTTTCCCTGGCAGGGTGATGTCACACTCATGCGTTATATAGAAATGAATTTTCATGATCCAAACATTTCATCAACGAAGTCTAATCTGGAAATCCTTCAGGCACTTTACGATCTCCCGTTGCCACTTTCACCCATGGGCCATTTACTCACCGCTTTTTGCATGCTTCATGCCGACAAAACGGTGCGTGCTCTTGCCGGAGAATTATGGATTGAAAAGCTGCGTTATCCACAAGGTGTGAATTCTGCCCATATTGGCGACATCCTTGGTCGGCTGGAAAAAGAGGGCTGGTCGCCACTCAAACGCTTTACCGATCTTGCCATGCAGGCGCTTATCAATATCAGTTCCCGCCACAATCAGGCATTACTTGAGATGATAAGTGCAATGGACAGCCATTTGAGCACGGTAAAAATCACCAATTACAAAAAGCTCAATGAGCTGCAACTCGAACTTACAAGGAAGTCATAAATGGAAGAGACACTCACTTATAGTTACAACATCCCATCCGCTTTGCACAAAACAAACGGAAAAGATGAATTACGCCTGGCGAAATACAGCGAGATCCAAAAGGCGTCTGACGCTCCCTGTTTTTTTGTCGGTCAGGTCAGGCAACCTTTTTTGATGGCGCGTTGTTTAATTGCCCTTTCCAACGTGGTGAAGTCGAGCTTTAACCTTTCGCCCGCGCAACTGGCGCTACTGAAAGATCCCATTGTCAGCGCAGGAAATGAGCGGGTGCGTTTTGAAGGATTTTCCCACTGTGCCGGGGTCTATGCGCGGCTTGATATTTTGCCCGATGGCTTAAACGGAGAGTTTTTACAAAGCGGCACGACCAATGTCGATTTTAACCAGCCTATGCTCTCGGCATTAGCAGGGGTAAGCAATAGTGAAGCTGTTACCTTATCCGTCGGTCAGAAATCGGTGGGGTTACATCTGGAAAATCACCAGGTTATTGAACGCAAAGTGCCACTTCCGGTGAAATGGATCAAAGGTCTGAGTAGCGTACAGGTCTACCTTGCTCAGTCGGCAAAAGGCCACCAGTTTACTAAAGTCCAGGCGCAGCAACTGTTTCGTTCCTTACCCAAAGGACAGGTGAAAACCGATTACTATTTACAGGTACGCGGTACGACGCCACAGTTTTCGCCAGTAAAATCAGTTAACGCGATTTGTATCGGCGGGCTGCATCGTCTGCGCTTACTGGAACCCTTGTTACCTTTTGTTGACTGCTTGCAAGTTTTTGCGCAACCGGATATGCAATCCACCACCTGGCAACTGTGGTTTGGCGATTTGCGTTTTACGCTTTCGTTATCTCGTGATTGCTGGCGTGGATTTTCTGGTGAGGGAGCGACGCTGGATGCGCTAAATGAAGGGATTGACGAGAGCTGGCTGACTATTTTTGACGAACAGGCACAGGCCAACCAGACTATTAGTCCGGCATTTTTTGCTTCTGGTGGCAGTCAGTGGCTGGGAAAAACCGACACACTGGCCGCGCAACTGGCGGCAATGGGATTACTGGGTTACGACCTTACCGATAATGCCTATTTTTATCGCCAGTTGCCGTTCAAACTCTCCCGCATAATGAGTCTGAATCCCCGTCTGAAAGGGGCTGAGAAATTACTGCAAGAGAACAAAGTTGAAATTATTAGCCAGCAGCCAGCCAGAACAGAGGCGCGAGTTGAAGGGAGTTGAGTACGGCATACCGTCATTCTCGATGCAAATGGTGAACGCTGTACCTGCGAATGGTTCAGTAAATATCAGGGACAAAGAGGGCCATGCAAACATGTTCTGGCGGTGAAGAAACTGCTAAGGCAATAGGTGCGTGATATACTCCCTCCAGACTCATCGCCTGGAAAAAGACAAATGGAACAAGCGCATACCCAGCTGATTGCCCAACTGAACGAACGTATTTTAGCGGCGGATAACACGCCGCTTTATATTAAGTTTGCCGAAACGGTGAAAAATGCCGTGCGCAGCGGGGTGCTGGAACATGGCAATATTTTACCCGGCGAGCGCGATTTAAGTCAGTTAACCGGCGTTTCGCGTATTACGGTGCGCAAGGCGATGCAGGCGCTGGAAGAAGAGGGCGTGGTGACACGTTCGCGCGGCTACGGCACGCAGATTAATAACATCTTTGAATACTCGTTAAAAGAAGCGCGAGGATTTTCTCAGCAGGTGGTGTTGCGCGGGAAAAAACCAGATACGCTATGGGTTAACAAGCGAATGGTTAAATGCCCTGAAGAGGTGGCGCAGCAATTGGCGGTCGAAGCGGGTAGTGATGTCTTTTTGCTTAAGCGTATTCGCTATGTTGATGAAGAAGCGGTCTCTATTGAGGAGTCGTGGGTTCCGGCGCATTTAATTCATGATGTTGATGCCATCGGAATCTCTCTTTATGACTACTTCCGCAGTCAGCATATTTTTCCAAAGCGTACCCGTTCCCGCGTTAGCGCCCGGATGCCGGATGCCGAGTTTCAGTCACATATTCAATTAGATAGTAAAATACCGGTGCTGGTGATCAAGCAAGTGGCGCTTGACCAACAGCAACGGCCTATTGAGTACAGCATCAGCCACTGTCGCAGTGATCTATACGTTTTTGTGTGTGAGGAGTAGTTCCTCGCGGGTTGGCGCGCAATCACCGCCGCGATGCCCGACAACCCACGACGCCACTGCATTGCCCAGCAATACGGCATCCGCCAGTGGCAAACCAGAGGCCAGTCCAGCTAATACGCCACCTGCATGACTGTCGCCCGCCCCAATGGTGTCTACAACTTGCGTTGGAAATGCCGGGATGCAGCCAGAAGCGTTATTGCTGAAATACCATGCGCCTTCTTTATCCAGACGGACGATCAACGACGCGGCAAATTTCTCCTGCCATTGTTTGCCAAGTGTTGTTATCTCTGCGGATAAAGCAAAACGTTCGGCGGCAATCTCACCCTCCTGACGATTGAGTGACACTAAAGGTCGACAGGCCATGATTCGCGCCAGTAATGCATCCGGGATATCGCCAATACGTGGGCCAAAATCGATGAACGGCGTCACGTCTTGCAGACTCTCCAGCCATTCCACTAACAATTCACCGCAGGGCGAGGCCAGTTGATAACCGGAAAAATAGAGCAGGCTGCCAGGCGCAACGGTTAATCGCGCCAACCATTCGCGATTCCACTGATTTTCCACACCACTGAACGACATAAACGTGCGTTCACCATCAGGCTCAACCAGCGCCAGACACCAGCCGTTATCGCCTTCGGCGTTATCGATGAGGCTGATTAATCCTTCTTTCGCCATCCGGTTACGAATAATTTCCGCCCACACACCCTGGCCGAGCGGCAGGGCATTACCCGCTTCGATACCGAGGCGCTTTAACGCCACGGCAATATTCAATGCACAGCCGCCAACGTTAACGCTCTGCTGTTTCAGTTCGATATCGCACCCACGCCAGGGTAGGGCATAAGCGTCGGCGATCACATCAATGACCGCTGCGCCGACGACCATCACCGGCTGACGCGTGGTTAATTCAGGCAGCAGCGTGTGTAATCGAGCGCCGCTCATACCGCCTCCCGTTGTTGACGATATTTCGCCAGCGCCGTGGCATAGCGGTTGAAATCAAGCTGATTTACCGCATCCAGTTCTCTCTTTAACGCAGGATCGATTGCGTTAACGCCATGCAACGCGCCGCAAATCGCCGTCGCCATGGCGCCGATGGTGTCAGTGTCGCCGCCAAGGTTAGCGCAAAGGACGGCGCAACGGTTCGGGTCGGTTTGTGCCAGTTCAACCAGCGCAATGGCGCACGGAACGGACTCAATAGTACTGGTACCTGCCCCAACCACCTGATACAGCTGTTCGCTGGCGGATTCGGTGCCGTCGGCATTGCGCACAATTTTCAGCGCAATCTCCAGACGTGCTGCCAGTGAGGCGCTGAAGGTAGTGATGCGTTTTTGCTGTGCATGTCGCGCAATCGAGGGTAGAGAATCAACAATCGCTGACCAGCTTTCTCCGTCAATGGCACGGGAAATCGCCCATGCGATGACTACCGCACCTGCCACCGCCAGATCGGATTTATGGGTCGGGCTGGACGCCAGCGCCACATCATCAATAAAGGAATCAACATCGCGCGCCGGAAGCAAACAACCTAATGGCGAGACGCGCATCGCTGCGCCGTTGGTCACGCCATTGTTTTCCAGTTCAGCAACGGGTTTACCGTCGCGAATGGCGTTAAGCGCAATCTTCGAAGTTGGGCCAAGCACGTTTTTGTTAAAGGCGTTGAAACGCAGCGCCCAGTCGAGAATATTACGCCCAATCAGATCCGGGTCTATCTCACCTTCACGTTCCAGTAACGCATCAGCCAGGCAAAGAGCCATTGAGGTATCGTCGGTAAATTCGGCGCGGTTAAAATAACAGGCCGCGTTATTCTCCTTTGGTCCAGGCAGAAAACGGTCAATCCAGCCAAAGTGTGCTTTAACGCGGCTGCGTGGCCAAAGCTCGGAGGGCATCCCCATCGCATCCCCTAACGCCTGCCCATAAAGAGCACCGAGAATACGTTCTGTTTTCATTTAACTTCCCCTTGTGTCAACGCAATATCGCGATCATCGACCTTGATAGCCGTAATTTCGTTGTCGGATTCGCGGAAAAAAATCATGAACAGCACGGCGATAATGGCAATCATCACCGCGCCGAAAGTCCACATCCCGGACCAGTTGAAAGTCAGTCCGTTTACCGGTTCCGGATAAGCGAACATCTTTTCCATCATCACACCGCCAAGACGATAGCCGAGCAAACTGCCGAATCCCTGGCAGCAGAGCGTGATCAGCCCCTGCGCAGCGGTACGCATATGCACGGGGGCTTTTTTATCGACATAGATGTAAGCGGTAACGTAGTAAAAATCGTAACTTACTCCATGCAGCAAAATGCCGAGGAACAGTAACGCGTAGGTGAAATATTCATCCGCACTACCGTAAATAAAGAAGCCATAGCGGATCGCAGCGGTGACCAGACCAAGTAATAATACCTTTTTGATACCAAAGCGTTTGGTAAAAAACGGCAATGCCAGCATAAAGAAGATTTCAGAGAACTGGCCGAGCGTCATCCAGCCGGTGGCGTTTTTCATGCCGACTTCTGTCAGATAACCGTTGGCAAAGATGTAATAGAACGCCAGTGGCATCGCAAACAGGAATGAACAGAAGAAAAAGACGAGGAAGTTTTTATCGCGCAGCAGGATCAGCGCATCCAGGCCGAGCATGACTTTAATGTCCATTTTGCCGGTGCTTTTTGGCGGCGTGTCGGGCAGGAAAAACGCAAACACACCGAGCAGAGCAGAACTTCCGGCGGTAATCAGCAGCGGGATGTTAGTCGGAGAGATATCGGCATAACCCAGCATTTGCGGCAAAAATCCACATGCCAGACCGGAGGCAATCCAGCCGATAGTGCCCATCACACGAATGCGTGGGAAGTCACGCTCCACATCCGGCACGTTAGCAAACGCGATACTGTTAGTCAGCGCAATGGTCGGCATATAGGTCAATGAGTAGGCCAGCAGTAACGGGAAGAACCCGGCAAAAGTAGTCTGTTGCGCAGCGAAATACATCAGCACCGCACCAGCGAACATCAATACCGCCAGCACTTTCTGCGCCGAGAAAAAGCGGTCAGTGATGGAGCCAACCAGAATTGGCGACAGGATCGCCGCAATGGCGGTACAGGCATACGACCAGCCAATTTCTCCGGCACTAAAACCGCTTTTACTTAACCACAACCACAATGGCACAAACCACGCGCCCCAGATAAACCATTCAACAAACATCATGAACGACAGCTTTGCTGTTGTTTTCATCTTTTAATTCCTTCATGACAGGTAATGTAAGGTACGCGATGACAATACCATTTAATAATACCTTTTAAATACCTTTGCGGTGAAAACTTGACCGCGGTAACATTTTTTCTGATGAATCGAGCCAACAGAAAACGCTGAAAAAACATCCAAAAGATGGAAAAGCTCGCCTGTAACGACCAGGATTATGATTGCCCGCAAAAGGCGGGCCAGGACAATCCATAGCCGATATCCAATCGGAATTTACGGGAGCATAGTAATGACAGATATTGCGCAGTTGCTTGGCAAAGACGCCGACAACCTTTTACAGCACCGTTGTATGACTATTCCTTCTGACCAGCTTTATCTCCCCGGACATGACTACGTAGACCGCGTGATGATTGACAATAATCGCCCGCCAGCGGTGTTACGTAATATGCAGACGTTGTACAACACTGGGCGTCTGGCTGGCACAGGATATCTTTCTATTCTGCCGGTTGACCAGGGCGTTGAGCACTCTGCCGGAGCTTCATTTGCCGCTAACCCGCTCTACTTTGATCCAAAAAACATTGTTGAACTGGCGATCGAAGCGGGTTGTAACTGTGTGGCGTCAACTTACGGCGTGCTGGCATCGGTATCGCGGCGTTACGCGCATCGCATTCCATTCCTTGTCAAACTTAATCACAACGAGACGCTAAGTTACCCGAACACTTACGATCAAACGCTGTATGCCAGCGTGGAGCAGGCGTTCAACATGGGCGCGGTGGCGGTTGGCGCGACCATCTATTTTGGCTCGGAAGAGTCACGTCGCCAGATTGAAGAAATTTCTGCGGCTTTTGAACGTGCGCACGAGCTGGGCATGGTGACCGTGCTGTGGGCCTATTTGCGTAACTCCGCCTTTAAGAAAGATGGCGTCGATTATCACGTTTCGGCTGACCTGACCGGCCAGGCTAACCATCTGGCGGCAACCATAGGCGCAGATATCGTCAAACAAAAAATGGCGGAAAATAACGGCGGCTATAAAGCGATTAATTACGGTTATACCGACGATCGCGTGTACAGCAAGTTGACCAGCGAAAACCCGATTGATCTGGTGCGTTATCAGTTAGCTAACTGCTATATGGGCCGGGCAGGGTTGATAAACTCCGGCGGTGCTGCAGGCGGTGAAACTGACCTCAGCGATGCAGTGCGTACTGCGGTCATCAACAAACGCGCTGGTGGAATGGGGCTGATTCTTGGACGTAAGGCGTTCAAGAAATCGATGGCTGACGGCGTGAAACTGATTAACGCCGTGCAGGACGTTTATCTCGATAGCAAAATTACTATCGCCTGATACGCCTCATACGAACAGCACTACCCCGTAGGGCGGATAAGGCGTTCACACCGCATCCGGCAACCTATGCCTGATGCGACGCTGAAGCGTCTTATCATGCCTACACAGCGCTGCCACGTATGCCGGATAAGGCGTTTACGTTGCATCCGGCATAAAAACACGCGCACTTCGTTACGGCTTCCCCCGGGAGGCCGTTTTTTTTTCCTGTCATTCTGATTAATTTTCATATTGTCGTTTTTGTGATCGTTATCTCGACATTTGAAAACAAATAATTTCATTATATTTTGAAATCGAAAACAAATGACAGGATGTGAAAATGTACGTGGTATCGACAAAGCAGATGCTGAACAACGCGCAGCGCGGCGGTTATGCGGTTCCGGCATTCAATATTCACAATCTCGAAACGATGCAAGTGGTGGTGGAAACCGCTGCCAGCATGCATGCGCCGGTCATCATCGCCGGAACGCCCGGTACATTTACTCATGCTGGTACAGAAAATCTGGTGGCGCTGGTCAGCGCTATGGCGAAGCACTATCACCATCCATTGGCGATTCACCTCGACCATCACACGAAATTTGACGATATCGCTCAGAAAGTTCGTTCAGGTGTGCGCTCGGTAATGATCGACGCCTCGCATTTGCCTTATGCGCAAAATATTGCACGGGTAAAAGAGGTGGTGGATTTTTGCCATCGCTTTGATGTCAGCGTCGAAGCGGAGCTGGGGCAGCTTGGGGGCCAGGAAGATGATGTACAAGTCAATGAAGCTGATGCGTTGTATACCAACCCCATTCAGGCGCGTGAATTTGCCGAGACAACCGGGATTGATTCCCTGGCGGTCGCCATCGGCACGGCTCACGGTATGTATGCCAGCGCACCGGCGCTTGATTTTTCTCGACTGGAGAACATTCGCCAGTGGGTGAACTTACCGCTGGTGCTGCATGGCGCGTCAGGGTTATCGACTAAGGATATTCAGCAAACCATCAAACTGGGGATATGCAAAATCAACGTTGCAACGGAGCTGAAAAATGCATTCTCGCAGGTGTTAAAAAATTACCTGACCGAGCACCCTGAAGCGACTGACCCCCGGGATTATTTGCAGTCGGCTAAATCCGCAATGCGCGATGTGGTGAGCAAAGTGATTGCCGATTGTGGCTGCGAGGGCAGGGCATAACGCACCTGCCATTTAACAAGGAAAAAACATGAAAACGTTAATTGCCCGGCATAAAGCTGGTGAACATATCGGCATATGTTCAGTCTGTTCTGCCCATCCGTTGGTTATCGAAGCGGCGCTGGCATTCGATCACAACAGCACGCGCAAAGTGCTGATTGAAGCAACGTCAAACCAGGTCAATCAATTTGGCGGTTATACCGGAATGACACCGGCGGACTTTCGCGAATTTGTGTTTGCAATTGCCGATAAAGTCGGATTTGCTCGTGAGCGTATCATTCTCGGCGGCGACCATCTGGGACCGAACTGCTGGCAGCAAGAAAATGCGGATACGGCGATGGAAAAATCCGTCGAGCTGGTAAAAGCATATGTTCGAGCGGGGTTCAGTAAAATTCACCTTGATGCGTCAATGTCATGTGCGGGGGATCCAATACCATTAGCGCCAGAAACGGTTGCTGAACGTGCTGCCGTGCTTTGCCACGCAGCGGAGAGTGTGGCGACAGATTACCAGCGTGAGCAACTGAGCTATGTCATTGGCACAGAAGTTCCGGTTCCAGGCGGTGAGGCCAGCGCCATTCAGTCAGTACACATCACCCAGGTAGAAGATGCCGCCAATACTTTACGTACGCATCAAAAGGCCTTTATTGCTCGTGGGCTGACAGAGGCGTTAACACGCGTGATTGCCATCGTGGTACAGCCGGGTGTGGAATTTGATCACAGCAATATTATCCATTATCAGCCGCAAGAAGCGCAGGCGCTGGCGCAATGGATAGAAAACACCCGAATGGTTTATGAAGCACATTCTACCGATTACCAGACCCGGACGGCTTATTGGGAATTAGTCCGCGATCACTTTGCAATATTGAAAGTCGGCCCCGCATTAACCTTTGCTTTACGCGAGGCGATATTTGCGTTGGCACAAATTGAGCAGGAGCTTATCGGCCCCGAAAATCGTAGCAGTTGCCTGGCGGTGATTGAAGAAGTGATGCTCGATGAACCGCAGTACTGGAAAAAATATTATCGCACTGGTTTTAACGATTCATTACTGGATATTCGTTACAGCCTGTCGGATCGTATTCGTTATTACTGGCCGCATAGTCGAATTAAAAATAGCGTTGAAACGATGATGGCGAATCTGGAAGACGTGGACATCCCACTGGGCATGATTAGTCAGTATCTACCCAAACAATTTGAACGCATACAGTCCGGGGAATTATCGGCAATACCGTATCAGTTGATTATGGATAAAATTTATGATGTTTTGCGTGCCTATCGCTACGGCTGTGCGGAATAAGGACGGTATATGACTAACCTGTTTGTTCGTAGCGGAATTTCTTTTGTCGATCGTAGCGAAGTTTTAACTCATATCGGTAATGAGATGATCGCGAAAGGTGTGGTTCATGAAACCTGGCCACAGGCATTAATTGCCAGAGAAGCAGAATTCCCCACCGGGATAATGCTTGAACAGCACGCCATTGCAATACCGCATTGTGAGGCGATTCATGCTAAGTCGTCAGCCATTTATCTGTTAAGGCCAACAAATAAAGTTCATTTTCAGCAAGCGGATGATGATAGCGACGTGGCGGTATCGTTGGTTATTGCGTTGATTGTGGAAAATCCGCAGCAGCAATTGAAACTTTTACGCTGTTTATTTGGCAAGTTACAACAGCCCGAGATCGTCGAGATACTAATCACTCTTCCTGAAACCCAGTTAAAGGAATACTTCACAAAGTATGTTTTAGATTCAGACGAATAAATCCCTCTGTAACAATAAAAAGGACTATTTATGAAACGCAAGATTATTGTCGCTTGCGGAGGCGCGGTTGCGACCTCTACGATGGCGGCGGAAGAAATTAAAGAGTTGTGTCAGAGTCATAATATTCCTGTTGAATTAATCCAGTGTCGGGTTAATGAAATAGAGACCTATATGGATGGCGTGCATTTGATATGTACTACCGCCAAAGTTGACCGTAGTTTTGGCGATATTCCGTTAGTTCACGGCATGCCTTTTGTTTCTGGTGTCGGTATCGAAGCATTACAAAATAAAATTCTGACTATCTTACAGGGGTGACCTATGTTTTCAGAAGTCATGCGTTATATTCTCGACCTCGGCCCTACGGTCATGTTGCCGATTGTCATCATTATTTTTTCTAAGATATTAGGCATGAAGGCAGGCGATTGCTTTAAAGCGGGTCTGCATATCGGGATTGGCTTTGTTGGTATCGGCCTGGTGATTGGCTTAATGCTGGATTCCATTGGCCCGGCGGCGAAAGCGATGGCGGAAAATTTCGACCTGAATCTGCATGTGGTCGATGTCGGCTGGCCGGGCTCTTCACCAATGACCTGGGCGTCGCAAATTGCGCTGGTGGCGATTCCGATTGCGATTCTGGTTAACGTGGCGATGCTACTGACCCGTATGACGCGGGTGGTAAATGTTGATATATGGAATATCTGGCATATGACCTTCACCGGCGCATTGCTGCATCTGGCAACCGGTTCATGGATGATAGGGATGGCGGGTGTGGTAATTCACGCGGCGTTTGTTTATAAGCTCGGCGACTGGTTTGCCCGCGATACCCGAAATTTCTTTGAGCTGGAAGGCATTGCTATTCCTCACGGTACGTCGGCCTATCTGGGGCCAATTGCGGTGCTGGTGGATGCTATCATCGAGAAAATCCCAGGCGTTAACCGTATTAAATTTAGCGCCGACGATATTCAGCGCAAATTTGGCCCATTTGGCGAACCTGTCACCGTGGGCTTTGTGATGGGGCTGATTATCGGCATCCTCGCGGGTTACGATGTCAAAGGTGTATTGCAGCTGGCGGTAAAAACGGCGGCAGTTATGCTGCTGATGCCACGGGTGATTAAACCCATCATGGATGGTTTAACGCCCATCGCTAAGCAGGCTCGTAGTCGTTTACAGGCGAAGTTCGGCGGTCAGGAGTTCCTGATTGGCCTTGATCCGGCGTTGCTGCTGGGGCATACGGCGGTGGTATCGGCAAGCCTGATTTTTATCCCGCTCACCATTTTAATTGCTGTTTGTGTTCCGGGTAATCAGGTACTGCCGTTTGGCGACCTTGCCACCATCGGCTTCTTTGTTGCGATGGCAGTTGCCGTGCATCGTGGAAATCTGTTCCGCACCTTAATCTCGGGTGTCATCATTATGAGCATCACCCTGTGGATCGCGACGCAAACTATTGGTTTGCACACCCAACTGGCAGCTAATGCTGGGGCGTTAAAAGCCGGGGGCATGGTGGCTTCAATGGATCAGGGCGGTTCTCCCATTACCTGGTTACTGATTCAGGTTTTCTCCCCGCAAAATATTTCCGGTTTCATTATTATCGGTGCCATTTATCTTACCGGTATTTTCATGACCTGGCGTAGAGCGCGCGGCTTTATTAAACAAGGGAAAGCCGTTCTCGCAGAATAATTTTTACCTGAGGGGGAGTTTATCCCCCTTAATAATCAGGAGTTTTTATGAAATCAGTGGTGAATGATACTGATGGTATCGTACGCGTTGCCCAACGAGTCATTCCTGAAATTAAACATCAGGATGAGGTGCGGGTAAAAATTGCCAGCTCGGGATTATGTGGTTCCGATTTACCCAGAATTTTTAAAAATGGTGCACATTATTATCCAATAACGTTAGGCCATGAATTTAGCGGCTATATTGATGCTGTGGGATCCGGTGTTGATGATTTACATCCTGGCGATGCGGTTGCCTGTGTGCCGTTATTACCCTGTTTTACTTGTCCAGAGTGTCTGAAAGGGTTTTATTCCCAGTGCGCAAAATATGATTTTATTGGCTCACGGCGTGATGGTGGGTTTGCCGAATATATTGTCGTTAAGCGGAAAAATGTCTTTGCTCTACCTGCGCATATGCCTATTGAGGATGGGGCTTTTATTGAACCGATTACCGTTGGCCTGCATGCTTTCCATTTAGCGCAAGGTTGTGAGAATAAAAACGTTATTATTATTGGTGCCGGAACCATTGGCCTGCTGGCCATTCAGTGCGCTGTCGCGCTGGGAGCAAAGAGTGTGACGGCTATCGACATTAGCTCAGAAAAACTGGCACTGGCAAAATCTTTCGGTGCGATGCAAACATTTAACAGCCTTGAAATAAGCGCGCCGCAAATGCAGGGCGTTTTACGCGAGCTGCGCTTTAATCAGCTTATCCTCGAGACGGCTGGCGTCCCGCAAACCGTCGAACTGGCGGTAGAGATTGCCGGGCCTCATGCCCAGCTGGCGCTGGTGGGCACGTTGCATCAGGATCTGCATTTAACATCGACAACGTTTGGCAAAATATTACGTAAAGAGCTGACGGTTATCGGCAGTTGGATGAACTACTCCAGCCCTTGGCCGGGGCAGGAGTGGGAAACGGCGAGCCGGTTGCTGACAGAACGTAAGTTAAGCCTGGAGCCATTAATCGCTCACCGTGGAAGCTTTGAAAGCTTCGCCCAGGCGGTGCGTGACATCGCTCGTAATGCTATGCCGGGCAAAGTGTTGCTTGTTCCCTGAAACCGCGGGCCAGCGTGATGCTGGCCCGGTATTGTGCAAAACAGATCATTCACCAATGGTCCCCCTTCGTTTACACTAGCCACAATTGAATATGGGTAAATGACGATGAATTCATTCGAGCGAAGGAATAAGATCATCCAATTAGTGAATGAACAGGGAACCGTGCTTGTTCAGGATCTGGCGGGAGTATTTGCTGCCTCGGAAGCGACAATCCGTGCCGATTTGCGCTTTCTCGAACAAAAAGGCGTGGTTACGCGCTTTCATGGCGGTGCGGCGAAAATAATGTCCGGTAATAGTGAAACCGAGACCCAGGAAGTCGGGTTTAAAGAGCGATTTCAGCTCGCCAGCGCGCCGAAAAACAGAATAGCGCAGGCGGCAGTCAAAATGATCCACGAAGGGATGACCGTTATTCTCGACAGCGGAAGTACGACAATGCTTATCGCCGAAGGTTTAATGACCGCCAAAAATATCACGGTGATTACCAACAGTCTCCCGGCGGCGTTTGCCCTTTCCGAAAATAAAGACATTACTCTGGTCGTCTGTGGTGGCACGGTCCGCCATAAAACGCGCTCGATGCATGGCTCCATTGCCGAGCGTTCATTGCAGGATATTAATGCCGATTTAATGTTTGTCGGTGCTGATGGTATTGATGCGGTTAATGGTATTACGACCTTTAATGAAGGTTATTCGATTAGCGGTGCGATGGTCACAGCCGCTAATAAAGTGATTGCCGTTCTCGATTCATCGAAATTTAACCGTCGCGGTTTTAATCAGGTACTACCGATTGAAAAAATTGACATTATTATTACTGATGATGCCGTGTCAGAGGTGGATAAACTGGCATTGCAGAAAACACGGGTGAAATTAATTACGGTGTAGCATTGTTCTTTATGCCGGATAAGGTGTGTACACCGAATCCGGCATCACTGATACTCCCTGAATTAAGAAAGGGAAATTTGATTAACGCAATAATGGACAATCCGGTGGTAATCGACAGCGCAATGCTGCCGGAAGTATTTCAATATGGAAGTTTTGCCCACTCAACGGTTCGCCATCAAGATTAAAGGTAATTTCGTGTGGCGCTTGTATATCGAACCACGCCGAAGCACCTTCGATAATATTCGGGTTATCTTCGTCAGATTTTAAGGTTGATACGAGAGCCGGAAGAATTTCATCGCCGGTGAAAATGCGCAGTTGCAGTAAGCCGTCGTTAATTAATGCGTTCGGGCACAATTGCTGACCGCCACCTGCCTGACGGCCGTTACCAATACCAATGACTAGTGCGTCACCTTGCCAGTGAAAGTTTTCACCGCGGATTTCACAACGGTCCGGTTGCAGTGTATCCATGCGCATTAAGCCGTGAATGATGTAAGAGACGCCACCCAGCGCTGCTTTTAATTTTTCCGGCGTTTCTGTGGTAATACGTGTCCCAAACCCACCCGTTGCCATATTAATAAAACAGGTTTTTTTGTTGACCTGCGCCATATCAATCGCAATAGCGTCACCAGCAATTGCTAGTTTCAGCGCCTTATCCAGTGCCTCAGGTATACCCACGCTGGTCGCGAAATCGTTCGCTGTACCTAGTGGCAAAATCCCCAGCGCGGGTATGTCATCGCCCTCACACTGAATCAGCGCCGAGGAAACTTCATTAATAGTGCCATCGCCACCACCGGCAATTACCGTTGCGACGCCCAGCCTCCGGGCCTCTTCTACAAATCGGGCGGCATCGCCTTTCTCCCAGGTGACCCGCACATGGATCGTCATTCCTTCCTCGCGCAACAGCATAATTGCTTCGCGCAAGGGTTGATTGTCAGTACTTTTGCCGTTAAGAATCAGTAAGCTGGCGGGAAATTCTGCCATAATCGTATGCCTTTATGATTGGTCTGTAGATAGTGTAGAGCAGAAAAGAAAAGGCGGAGTCAGAACAGGATGAAAATCGGAGGATAAAAAATCAGTTCAAGGATAGGGAATTCAGTGGTTACCAGTAAGGGGGGCAACGGTACACTCGGTTTTTATCGACATAAATGATCACTCAAAGCACTTAAGCATTATTTTACTGTGGATTCAGCGTGGCAGCGAACATTAACGGTAGTCAGGGACAAACTTCAAAAGAGCATATGCATCATATTCAACAAAGCAATGGCATCCTCAATGTACGATTCCAATTATATTAAATAATTCCTATGAGGTTATCTGTGATAGGCCTCCATGTCTGTATTTCCTACTTATGTAGGAAATTCTGCACAAAACATTTATTATAATCCTATTCAATAATGACAATGATGTCATTATTATATTTCAACACTAGAGAGTGTCGTTGGTGTTTAATGGGGGAAGGTGAGATGAAAAAGACAGCTGCTATATCATTAATTAGTGTTTTTCTTATGTCTGGTTGTGCTGTGCATAATGATGAGACAAGTATCGGTAAATTCGGTCTTGCCTATAAAAGTAATATCCAGCGTAAACTCGATAACCAATACTACACTGAAGCCGAAGCATCTTTAGCCAGGGGCAGAATATCTGGTGCGGAAAATATAGTGAAAAATGATGCAGCTAATTTCTGTGTTACTCAGGGCAAAAAAATGCAGATAGTTAACCTGAAGACTGAAGGGGCAGGATTACATGGCGTCGCGCGTCTGACATTCAAATGTGGAGAGTGAGAATAGATTCAAGACTACCATGGACACATCCATTTTTATCTCTGATAAGGTATTCTTCAACACCATTATTGAATGTGAGTAATAATGACAAGCAGATAGATGAAACTACAGCAGAATTTTTATTTTATGCGGCTATCAGAAAATGATGGCATAAATATTCCTATGCTTTAGCTTCATTTTTTGTAAGCGTCAAACATGCGCGTTCTGGCTGTGCGTAGCCGGACCCTGTGCGAGCACGATGCCGTTAAGTGAAAGGCATCGTGCTATGATGGGGAATTCTATCGATATGGTCAATGGAAGGAGGTAACCAGGTATGAATCCTTCCTTCTGTTTCATTGAATTACGCATAAAAAATAAGCCCGTGTAAGGGAGATTACACAGGCTAAGGAGGTGGTTCCTGGTACAGCTAGCATTTTATGGGTTATGTTTTTCAGCGAAACGGATGATAACCTTAATAAATGCAGCTGTATGTGATCGGTTTCTAAGAATTTTCCATCCGGGAAAAATAATCGAAATTAATCACTTACCGTGGGGGTTACGCGTGGTTTCCCCGGAGAAATTACGCATCAGCAGCGCGTAATTTAGCTCAAGATCCTGCGGGACCGGGATCCACACAGTATAACCATCGCCCGGTGCGACCGGCATTGCTTCGCCTTTGGCGTTTTCCATATGCTCAAGGGTAAAGTTAATGTTCCCTTGCGGCGTCATCAGCTCAAGGCTGTCGCCAACGGAGAATTTATTTTTCACCGCTACCGCCGCGAGGTCGCCCTTGCGCTCACCGGTAAACTCACCAACAAACTGCTGGCGGTCAGAAACTGAATAACCGTATTCGTAGTTCTGATAATCGTCGTGAGTATGACGACGCAGGAAACCTTCGGTATAGCCACGATGCGCCAGACCTTCCAGAGTTTCCAGCAGGCTGGTATCGAATGGTTTTCCCGCAGCTGCGTCATCGATAGCTTTACGGTAAACCTGCGCGGTGCGTGCGCAATAGTAGAAAGATTTTGTACGACCTTCGATTTTCAGCGAATGCACGCCCATTTTGGTCAGGCGTTCAACGTGGGCGATAGCGCGCAGATCTTTCGAGTTCATGATGTAAGTGCCGTGCTCATCTTCAAACGCGGTCATATACTCGCCCGGACGCTGAGCTTCTTCGATCATAAACACTTTGTCGGTTGGCGCGCCGATACCCAGCGTCGGCTCAACATTTTGCACCGGAATCGGCTCGTACTTGTGCACGATGTTGCCAACGTCATCTTCTTTCCCTTCCTGGACGTTGTACTCCCAGCGGCAGGCGTTGGTGCAGGTGCCCTGGTTCGGGTCGCGCTTGTTGATATAGCCAGAGAGCAGGCAGCGACCGGAGTAGGCCATGCACAGCGCGCCGTGAACGAAGATCTCTACCTCCATATCCGGCACCTGATTGCGGATCTCTTCAATCTCTTCCAGCGACAGCTCGCGAGAGAGGATCACGCGGGTCAGGCCCATTTGCTGCCAGAATTTCACCGTCGCCCAGTTCACGGCGTTAGCCTGTACCGAGAGATGGATCGGCATTTCAGGGAAGTGCTCACGCACCAGCATAATCAGCCCTGGATCGGACATAATCAGCGCATCCGGCCCCATTTCAACCACCGGTTTCAGGTCACGGATAAAGGTTTTCAGCTTGGCATTGTGCGGTGCAATGTTGACCACGACATAAAACTTTTTCCCCAACGCATGGGCTTCGTTAATGCCGAGCTGGAGATTTTCGTGGTTGAATTCGTTGTTGCGCACACGCAGGGAGTAACGCGGCTGGCCCGCATAAACAGCATCTGCGCCATAAGCGAAAGCGTAACGCATATTTTTCAGCGTTCCCGCCGGGGAAAGGAGTTCCGGTTTAAACATAATTCTCTCGTTCTGATGACAGGTCAGATCCGCTTCACCTGATGAAGCGGTTAGGGGAGTGCCCCCACTTTAAGGGCGGGCATTGTAGCGCAATCGGTGGGGTTGACTCCAGTGACAATGTTAAGGGAAAGACTGAGCGCATTTATTTCGTTTTGATTCCGATAGTCGTCAGGTTCAATTGTTATCAGTTGACCTTAATTTGGTGTTAAAGAAAGGGAATATAACCCCATAACTTGTTGTGAAGTTCCGGATTGCAGGTAAAAAGCGCCTGAAGTTGCTGACGCTGAGGAGCATTTGGTTGAATGCCCGAAAGATTGAAATTGCGTTGCCATATCGCGAGCTGTTTACCTGCAAATTCTTCAGTTAGCTTGTGTTGCGATTGCAGAAGAAGAATTAAACAGGCCCATTTGTTCAAGTTATGATACAGCCGACAATATGCGCAAGCATGTTTAACTGACGGTGCGTTTTCCTGCAACTGACGTATTTCCTCGAACGTGAGCGGAACTCGACACCATACACAGATGTTAACCATAAATCGAAGCCCGGAGGCGTCCGGGTTAGCCAGTGTGGTCAGAATAATCCCTTTGACACCACCATCAGGATTGGCTTTCGCAAGAATATACATAGCGGCTAATCGCAGTGGGAATACATCCTGTGATAATCCCCATTCTGCCAGTTTTAAAATATTGGCATCATGAATGGAGTCCAGCCCGTATAAAGCTGCCCGGCGCTGTGAGGGAGTATATTCAGTCGAGGTGACAACATGACGCCAGAATTGCACAACATCCATGACGTCATTAAGCATGTTTTTAGCGCGTAGACGGATCAACATATTGTTATCCAGCAGTAATGCTCTGTACAACTCCGGAGGAATTTCTATAGCTCGGTCAGTAAGGCTAAACAACGTTGCTTGTCGAATACGCGGCCAGCGGTCTTTTAACAGACGAGTTAATACCGCTTCGCTTAACGGTAATTGTTGACGCAGCCAGTGGGTGACCGCCAGCATTCGTAAACCTTCGTCGGGCTGCTTGAGTATTAAAAGCAGCGAAGATTCATCATTAAAGTAGCCATATTCAATCAGCGTTTGTAATACTGCGCGGGAGAGTTTTTTATCAGGGCAAGTAAGCCAACACGTTAATTGTGGACGGCTATTTTCTGTCAATAAAAATCTAAGTATCTCGTCTACAAATGCACGGTGATCGTAACGCTGGCATTGGAGAAGGTTACGTATCAAGGGAAGATTAACGGCAAATGCCGCTGCATTCTTATCCTTCTTTAAATGACGTAACGCTATGGTTGCAGCAAGGCGAACCTCTTTTACCCAGTCATTAGCTGCAAGTAATAATTCTTCTATAGCTGCAACATCCTCTTTTTGTCCCAGACATTGCACGGCCTTTTCTCGTATATATCCATTGTGGTGATGGGTAAGCTGGCAAAGAACCAGAGTATCGTTGAGATCACAATCATGCGCTATATAATTGCCTGGATCGGCTATCATCGACTGGAGTTGTTGCTGGATAAGAAATAATTCACAGTCAACAGAATTATTCATTTCGACGTTAAACAAAACCCTGCGTGTAAATAATGTACGCAATCCTTTGAGCATAATTTTCCTTATCAGTTATGAGGAGAAAACTCATTTCATGATTAATAATTTCCTGAGGGATAGTAACTCTGTGATGAGAGAAAATAAAGCCGGACGCCAACAACCTACGCCCGGCATCGTAATTACGTATTGTCTTTCACCGTCTGGCTTGTGCCATTGGCTTTAACGGAGGCAATTCCGGTTTCACGAGATTGCGCGGTGGCGTACATCTGGCTGGAGCCGATAATTTGATGATTGGCGGCTTTCAGATTGAAATAGAATTTGCCGTTGCTTGCTGTTTTTTTCTCATAGCGTTCTTCTTGTGGGCTGTTGCTACGCACTGACGCGATGCCCTTTTCCGCAGAGGCTTTTGAGGTATACAGCTCGCTGGTGAGGATAGTCTCACCATTGCCCGCTTTTAGCACAAACCGGAATTGATTATCACTGCTCCTACTGAGTTCAAACCAACCAGCCATAATGACTCCTTGATTGAAATTGCGTATCGAAAACAGCATCTAAAAGGACTGTTTGCCGATTAAAGTATGAGCGATTTTCAGGTGCTTGCCAGGGCGGAGAGATAATGTCAGATAGCCGACAATGCGCGGGATAATGTTGCCGGATGCGGCGTGAATGCCTTCTCCGGCAGGTAAAAATGTTAAACGATGCGGCAGGCGTCGGCTTCCCAGCGATAACCGACACCGTAGACGGCGCGGATAAAAGACTGCTCTTCGTCCAGAGCTTCCAGCTTGCGACGCAGGTTTTTAATGTGGCTGTCGATGGTGCGGTCAGTTACTACGCGGTAGTCGTCATAAAGATGATTGAGCAATTGCTCGCGGGAGAACACTTTTCCTGGTTCATGAGAGAGTGTTTTCAGCAGACGAAATTCCGCAGGCGTCAGGTCAAGCATTTTACCGCGCCATGAAGCCTGAAAACGACCTTCGTCGATAATCAACGGGCTTTCGGCATCCTGTTGCTGCAACTCGCGCTGCGGTTTGCAACGGCGCAAAATGGTTTTGACGCGCGCTACCACTTCCCGTGGGCTGTACGGCTTACAGATATAATCATCTGCGCCAATCTCCAGCCCCAGCAGGCGATCGATCTCTTCGATTTTTGCCGTCACCATCACGATCGGAATGTCAGAAAAACGACGAATTTCCCGGCACAGCGTCAGGCCATCGGTGCCAGGGAGCATCAGATCTAACAGGATCAGATCCGGTGGTGTCTGGCGCACATACGGCAGTACCTGATCGCCGTGGCTGATAAGCGTCGGCGCATAGCTCGCAGCACGCAGATAATCAATGAGCAACTGCCCCAGCTTCGGTTCATCTTCCACGATCAAAATACGCGGTGTGTTTTCGTCGATTGGTAACTCGGTCATACTTCTCTCTGTAAATCCCGTTCCAGCGGTAACTCTACTGTAATGCTTACCCCGCCAAAAGGCGAATGGGCAGCAATAATGCGGCCATTATGTGCTTCAACAATGTTCAGGCAAATCGCCAGCCCCAGCCCGGAACCACCGCTGGCGCGGTTGCGGGAACCTTCGGTGCGATAAAAACGTTCAAATAATTTTTGTAGCTGCTCGTCACTGACACCTGGCGCACTGTCGGCAAAGGTCAGGCGCACCGTTTTGTCGTGCTGCTCGGCAGAGATATGCAGGCTGCCGCCGCTATCAGTGTAGCGCAGGCTGTTTTCGAGTAAGTTATTGAATAACTGCATTAAACGGTCGCGATCGCCAAATACGGTAATACTGTCTGGCAGGGAAAACTGCAGTTTCAGGCCACGGCTGGCAAATCGTTCGCGAAATGCGCCGCCCGCCACTTCCAGCAGTGGGATCAAATCTACCGGTGCTTTTTGATAGGCGAGAGCGCCTTCATCAGACATCGACAACTGATGAAGATCGTCAACCAGTTTAGTCAGTGTACCGACTTCCGCCTGTAAAGACGCCACCGTCTCCGGCGTGAATTTGCGCACGCCATCTTGAATGGCTTCCAGTTCACCGCGCAGCACCGCTAATGGCGTACGCAGTTCGTGTGAAATATCGGCCATAAAATCGCGCCGCATTTGCTGGTTTTTCTCCAGCGTGCTGGCAAGCTGGTTGAAGTCTTGCGCCAGTTTGCCCAGTTCATCTTCACTGGTGGGCGTTACGCGGGTAGTGAAATCGCCCGCCGCCAGTTTGTGCGTGCCATCGACAAGTCGTTTTACCGGTGCCAGCAAACCGCGCGCCAGCAGAAAGGTGGCGAGCGCCGCGAGTAACGTTGCCAGGGCGACGATCAGCCAGCTGGTTTGCCGCTGTTGTTTATCGAAATTGATATCAGTATTGCGCGTTAACCGCTCAACGGGGGAGGCGATCACCGCGCCAACTTCCGCACCGTTGACCAGAATGGGTCGCCGTGTACCGTCAGGTGGAATCGGCGCTCGCGGACCAACCAGCACTTTGTTGTTTTGATCAACCACCCAGAACTGGGTACGCCAGCCGTGCGGTGGCATACCCGGGCCGGGTTTATCTTCCGAATTATCGTGTTCAAATGAACGCAGGATCTGAAAGACAAAGCGATCATTGTTGCGCAGGAAGCGCCAGTTGCCATGCTGCGCATACTGCTCGCCAAGCGCATCACTTAACAGTTGTAATCGTTGTTCATTACCATGCTTGATGTAATCAATAAAGCCACGCTCAAAACTGATACGCACCGCCCAGTGCATACTGATCAGCAAGACAATGCAGGTGGCGAAAATCGCCAGAAACAGTTTGCCGGTAATACCGGGTCGCCAGAACTTCATTGCGCGCTCCTTTTTCGCCGCGAAATAGCTACATTTTGATGCGTATCGTTCGGCACTCTGGCAAAGATGAACGCCGGAAGGGCGATGATCAACGCCATGCTAAGCCAGGTGTACATAAAGACGGTTTGTGTGGTGCCGCTGTCGACGCTGACATGCTGCGAACCAAAAAGTCCCAGCAACAGCCCGGCGATGGTGACGCCGATACTCATCGACAATTGCATAATCATCGACAGCAGGCTGTTTCCGCTGCTCGCCAGATTGTCCGGGAGATCTTTCAGCGTCAGGGTGTTCATGGAGGAGAAACGCGTTGAGTTGACCATTCCTTGTAAAAACAGGACGAACGGCAAAACGTAGTACCAGCCCAACAGAGCGGTAGTCATAAACAACAGGGTGACCAGCGACAGACCCAGCGTGGTCGCTACCAGTACCCGACGATAACCAAAGCGATTCACCACCTGAACCACAATTCGCTTCATTCCCATGCTGCCAAGCACCATCGGGATCATCATCAGTCCGGCATGAAACGGCGAGAAACCGAGGCCAATTTGCAGGAAAACCGGTGTCATAAAGGGCAACATGCCACTGCCAATACGTCCGGCAAAGCTCCCCGCCAGGCCCAGCGAAAAGGTACGAGTGCGGAACAGTTTCAGACTGAACAGGGCGCGGTTGTTATTTCTGGCGTGCAGCAGATAAAGCACCAGTGCCACCACGCCAACTGCGACCAGGCCAGCAATCGCCAGCGGCGATAAACCTGTACCTTTACTGCCGTCCAGCGCCAGGGTTAATACCGCCATGCCAACCGCCAGCAATAAAAAGCCGGAAAGATCAAAGCGCCGCGTCTGCATGGTGTAGTTCGGCATTAACATCAATGTGGCGATCGCACCGATAATCCCCACCGGAATGTTGATCAAAAAGATCCAGTGCCACGACGCGTACTCCACCAGCAGACCGCCGAGCGCCGGACCGAGCAGCGGACCGACCTGACCGGGTAACGTGACAAAGGTCATCGCCGCCATATATTGCTCGCGCGGTACGATTTTCATCACCGTCAATCTGCCGACCGGCACCATCATCGCGCCGCCAACGCCCTGTAACGCGCGTGCCAGCAACAGTTCGTTCAGCGTGCCGGAAAGCGCGCAAAACAGTGAACCGAGAGTAAACAGCACGATGGCGGTAAAGAAAATATTGCGCACGCCGACTTTGTCCGCCAGCCAGCCGCTGGCGGGCAGCATCACCGCCACGGTCAGCACATAAGAGACAATGACCATGTGCATATGCAACGGACTTTCCCCGAGGCTTTGCGCCATTGAGGGAAGGGCGGTGTTTACGATGGTGGTGTCCAGCGACTGCATAAAGAAGCCGAAAGCCACAATCCACAATTGCCAACGGGTGCTGTCGGGAAGATCTGTCATTTACTCGGTTACCGTTTGTTTAGGTTTACGCGAAAAACGCAGCCGCAGACGGTCGAAAAAGAGATACACCACCGGCGTGGTATACAGCGTAAGGAGCTGGCTCATTACCAGTCCGCCGACAATGGTGATCCCCAGGGGTTGCCGCAGCTCCGAGCCGTCGCCGCCCGACAATACCAGCGGCAGCGCACCAAACAGCGCCGCCAGGGTGGTCATCATAATCGGGCGAAAACGCAGCAGACAGGCCTGGAAAATAGCTTCCTGCGGCGTCAGGTTACCGTGCCGTTGGGCTTCAAGCGCAAAATCGACCATCATAATGGCGTTTTTCTTCACGATGCCGATTAATAGCATGATCCCTATCAGGGCGATTAGGCTGAACGGGGCATTGAACAGCTCCAGCGCCAACAGCGCTCCAACGCCCGCCGAGGGCAGGGTGGAGAGAATCGTCAGCGGATGTACGTAACTCTCGTAAAGGATACCCAGCACGATATACACCGTGGCGATGGCGGCGATAATCAGGATCACCTGCGAGTTCATCGTCTCCTGGAACACCTGCGCCGTGCCGGCAAAACTGCCGCGCACCGTCGAAGGCACCCCAAGCTGGGTCATTGCGCGATCGATCGCCGCACTGGCGTCCGAGAGCGATTTTCCGGTCGGCAGGTTAAACGAAATGGTCGAGGCCGCCGATAATCCCTGATGATTCACCGATAGTGGGGCATTCGCCGGTTGCCATTTAGCGAAATACGACAGCGGGATCGCTTTGCCTTCGTTATTGATAACGAACATTTTTTCCAGCGCACTGATGTCCTGGGTATAGCGCGGATCCACTTCCATCACCACTTTATACTGGTTCATCGGCTGGTAAATGGTCGAGATTTGCCGCTGACCGAAGGCGTTATTTAACAGACTGTTGGCGGCTTGTACGTCGATTCCCAGCCGTGCCATGGTGTCGCGGTCGTAAACCAGATTCATCTCCGCGCCGTTATCCTGCTGATCGGAGTTCACGTCCGCCAGTTCCGGCAACGTCGCCAGTTTTTTGCGGATTTTCGGCTCCCATTCTCGCAGTGCCGCCAGGTCGTCGGATAACAACGTGTACTGGTAGCTGGCGTTCGACTGACGCCCACCAACGCGAATATCCTGTACCGCCATCAGGAACAGATTCGCCCCCGGTTCTTTCGCCAGTTTTACGCGCAGACGGTCGATAATTTGCTGCGCCGTTTCGCTGCGTTCGTCGCGTGGCTTGAGGGTGATAAACATCATCCCACTGTTAACTCGTGAACCGCCGGTAAAGCCGGTGACATTATCCACTGCCGGATCGTCACGGATAATTTTCATGAAATCCTGCAATTTGCCGCGCATCGCCTGAAACGAAATGCTCTGATCCGCCTGTATCCCGCCCATCAGCACGCCGGTGTCCTGCTCCGGGAAGAAGGTTTTCGGGATCGAGATATACAGCCAGATATTCAGCGCAATGGTGCCAAGCAGCACCACACCCACCAGACGGGTATGATTGAGCACCCATTTCAGCGACTTGCCGTAGCCTTGTTGCAGGGCTACCAACATGCGGCCAAAACCACGCAGTCGCTTTTGCTCACGCGGCTTGCTGGCTTTCAGCATCCAGCCACACATCATTGGCGTTAATGTCAGAGAAACCAGCAACGATATAACAATGGCGACAGAAAGCGTCACGGCAAATTCGCGTAACAGTCGGCCCGGCAATCCGCCCATCAACAGCAGCGGCAGGAACACCGCCACCAGTGACAGACTCATCGACAGCACCGTAAAGCCGACTTCGCGAGTACCTTGTAGCGCGGCCTGTAGCGGTTTCATCCCCGCTTCCAGATGACGGGCAATGTTTTCCAGCACCACGATGGCGTCATCCACCACGAAACCAGTAGCGATGGTGAGCGCCATTAACGAAAGGTTATTGAGACTGAATCCGCACAGGTACATCGCCGCAAACGTACCAATCAGCGAAACCGGCACCGCAACGGCGGGAATAATAGTGGCGCGACCCGAGCGCAGGAATAAAAACACCACCAGAATCACCAGCGCCACCGAGATAATCAGCGTTTGCTCGACTTCTTCCAGCGAGGCGCGAATGGTGGGGGAGCGATCCTGAGCAATTTGCAGATCAATCGCCGCCGGAATGGTTTCCTGCAACTCCGGTAATTTTGCCCGGATGCTGTCTACCGTCTGGATAATATTGGCTTCCGGCAGCTTGCGGATCATCAGCAAAATAGCCGGTTTGGCGTTGGTCATCCCGGCGTTGCGCACATCCTGCACCGAGTCGGTCACCGTCGCCACATCGCCCAGACGAACCGCGCCGCCGTTGTTGTAATGAATAATCAACGGCTGATATTCGGCGGCGGTTTTTAGCTCATCATTGGTCTGGATCTGCCAGCGGTGAGTGCCATCTTCCAGCGCCCCCTGCGGTTTACGCACGTTGGCATTGCTGATGGCGGTGCGTACGTCGTCCAGCGAGACGCCCTGATTAAACAGCGCCTGCGGATTCAGCCCGACGCGTACGGCGGGCAGCGAGCTGCCGCCAACATCGACATCACCGACACCGTCGATTTGCGAAATCGTCGGAGCCAGCTGCGTCGAGGCAAAATCGTACAGTTCACCCTGCGAATAAGTATCGGATGTCAGCGTGAGGATCATAATTGGCGCATCCGACGGGTTAGCTTTGCGATAGGTCGGACGGCTGGGCATCCCGCTGGGCAGCAAACTTTGTGCAGCGTTGATCGCCGCCTGCACATCGCGCGCCGCGCCGTTGATATCCCGGTCAAAATCAAACTGCAAAATAATACGCGTGCTGCCGAGCGAACTGCTGGAGGTCATTTCACTGACTCCGGCAATGCGCCCAAGTGAGCGCTCCAGCGGCGTGGCAACGGAAGACGCCATTGTTTCTGGTGACGCACCGGGCAGCGAGGCGCTGACCATAATCACCGGAAAATCGACCTGCGGCAGCGGGGCGACCGGCAGCATACGGAAGCCCAGTATGCCGCACAGGGTAATGGCGACCGACAGTAAAATCGTCGCCACCGGGCGGTAAATGAAGAGGGCAAAAAACTTCACTTACGCCTCCTCTTCATGGCGAGCAAAGCGACTTTTGGTCCACAATGCCAGGCGGTCGAACAGCAGATAAATCACCGGCGTGGTGAACAGCGTCAGCACCTGGCTGACAATCAGACCGCCGACCATGCCGATACCTAACGGACGACGCAGTTCCGCGCCGACCCCGGTACTCAACATCAGCGGCAGCGCGCCAAGCAGAGCCGCCAGGGTGGTCATCAGGATCGGACGAAAACGCAACAGACAAGCCTGGTAGATTGCATCGCGCGGCGACATGCCTTGCTCGCGCTCAGCAGCCAGCGCGAAGTCGATCATCATGATGGCGTTCTTCTTCACAATACCGATCAGCAAAATAATGCCGATAATCGCAATCACATCCAGTTCGCTACCGGCAATCATTAATGCCAGCAGCGCGCCGACCCCTGCGGTGGGTAGCGTCGAGAGAATGGTGATCGGGTGAATAAAGCTCTCGTACAGAATGCCGAGCACGATATACATCGCCACCACCGCCGCGACAATCAGCCAGACAGTGCTGCCCAGCGCCGACTGGAAGGCGAGGGTGCTGCCCTGAAATTGCGTGGTGATATCCACCGGCAGATTCAGCGTCTTTTCGGTGTCCATAATCGCCTGCACCGCATCGCCCAGCGAATAGTTATCCGGCACGTTAAAGGAGATGGTCGTTACCGGGAACTGATCCAGATGGTTGATGGAAAGCGGCGCAAAACGCTGTTCAACTTTGGCAATTGAGCTTAACGGCACCACGCCGCCGTCGCTACTGGTCAGGCGAATGGTATCCAGCGCCGCGAGGCCCGGGGTAATTTCGGTGTTGTGCTCCAGCACTACGCGATACTGGTTAGCCTGAGTATAAATAGTGGAAATCAGTCGCTGACCAAACGCGTTGTACAGGGCGTTATCGACATCCGCCATGCTGATCCCCAGACGGCTGGCGCTGTCGCGATCAACATTGACATACGCCACCAGCCCTTTGTCCTGCCAGTCGCTGGAGACATCAGAAAGCTGTGGCAGTTGCTGGAGTTTTTCCATCAACTGTGGCACCCAAGTACTGAGCGCATCCAGTGACGTGGCCTGCAAGGTAAACTGGTACTGGGTGCGGCTGACCTGAGTATCGATGGTCAGGTCCTGCGTTGGTTGCAGGAAGAGATCGACGCCCGGCACTTTATCTACCGCCGTTTGCAGACGGGCGATGACTTTTTGCACCCGATCATCACGTTCATCCAACGGTTTGAGGTTGATCTGCAAACGCGCACTGTTCAGCGACGGGTTAGTGCCATCAACGCCAACAAATGAGGTCAGGCTTTGCACCGCCGGATCCTGCAAAATCACGTCCGCGACCTGGCGTTGTCGCTGGGCCATATTGGCAAAGGAGCTGGATTGCGGTGCCTGCAAAGTGCCCTGAATAATGCCGTTGTCCTGTACCGGGAAGAAACCTTTCGGAATGAACACCCATAAGAGAACGCTAAGCAGCAGCGTGCTGAGCGCCACGCTTAAGGTCAGCCACGGATGATTCAGCACCTTCGCCAGTCCACGACCATAGGCGGCGATTATCCTGTCGAACATTTTTTCCGAGGCACGGGAGAATCGGTTCTGTTTACGCAGCGACTCCTGGCTGAGCATCCGCGCGCACATCATCGGTGTCAGGGTCAGCGACACCACCGCTGAGATCAAAATCGCTACCGCCAGGGTAATAGCAAATTCGCGGAACAGTCGCCCGACGATATCGCCCATAAACAGCAGTGGGATCAACACCGCAATCAGTGAGAAGGTCAGCGAGATAATGGTAAAGCCGATTTCACCTGCGCCCTTGAGCGCCGCCGCCAACGGTTTTTCGCCTTTTTCGATATAGCGGGAAATGTTTTCGATCACCACGATGGCGTCATCGACCACGAATCCGGTGGCGATAGTTAACGCCATCAGTGTCAGGTTATTGATTGAAAAATCGAGAAACACCATAACCGCAAAAGTGCCGATTAATGACAGCGGCACGGCAACACCGGGAATGATGGTCGCCGGAATATTGCGCAAAAACAGGTAGATAATCATGACTACCAGCGCGATAGCCATCATCAATTCAAACTGAGTATCATCGACGGATGCGCGGATATTGGTGGTGCGATCGGAAAGCACTGTCACCTTCACCGATTTCGGCAGACTCTCAGTGAGCTGTGGCAGCATCTGCCGAATGCTGTCGGCGGTGGAGATAATGTTAGCACCAGGCTGGCGCTGAACATTCATCACAATGGCCTGTTCTTTGTTCGCCCACGCGCCGAGCCAGCTGTTTTCTGCACCTTGCTCTACAGTTGCGACATCGCCCAGACGAATTGGCGCGCCGTTCTGGTAGGCGATGATTAGCTGGCGATACTCTTCGGCGGATTGCATCTGGTCGTTCGCGGAAAGCGTGACCGCACGGGAAGGGCCGTCGAGGCTACCTTTTGCCGAGTTAACGTTAGCGCCGGTAATGGCGGTGCGCACGGTTTCGCTGGTCAGGCCGAGGGCGGCAATCGCCTGAGCGTTAAGTTTGACGCGAACAGCCGGACGCTGACCGCCGGAAAGCGTCACCAGGCCGACGCCGGAAATCTGCGAGATTTTCTGCGCGACGCGGGTTTCCACCATATCTTCCACTTGCGTCATCGGCATGGCGGTTGAGGTGACGGCGAGCGTCATGATCGGCGGATCTGCCGGGTTCACTTTGCTGTAAACCGGCGGGTTAGGCAGATCGCTCGGCAACAAGTTGGTCGCAGCGTTAATCGCGGCCTGCACTTCCTGCTCGGCGACATCGAGCGGTAATGTTAGCTGGAACTGCAAAGTGATAACTGACGCACCGCCGGAACTTTGCGACGACATCTGTTTCAGGCCAGACATCTGCCCGAACTGGCGTTCGAGCGGCGCGGTAACGGCAGAGGTCATGACATCCGGGCTGGCACCTGGGTAGAGCGTGACCACCTGAATGGTCGGATAGTCCACTTCCGGCAGCGCCGAAACGGGCAGGGCGCGATAACCGATAATCCCGGCGAGTAAGATCGCCACCATCAGCAGCGTGGTGGCGACAGGACGCATAATAAACAGGCGCGACGGGCCGCCTGTGCTGCTCGGGGGTAACACCTGCATCAGGAGCGTGCTCCTTTTTTCGCGTATTCGCGGCTGGTGGCTTTCTCTTCCGGAGTGGTGGCGCTCTGGGCTTCCACCACTTCCACTTTCGCCCCTTCGGTCAGGCGATCAATGCCGTCTGTCACCACGCGATCGCCCGCAGAAATACCTGCACGGATCACCACTTTCTGACTGTCCTGAATGCCCGGCGTCACCAGATGTTTGCTGACCTTGTTTTCACTATTCAGCACCCAGACAAAATGGCCTTCATTGCCCATTTGCAGGGCGGCTGATGGGATCACTACGGCGTTTTGTTCGGTGTCGACTAACATGCGCGCGTTAACAAACTGATTGGGAAACAGCGCATCATCCTGATTATTAAAGCGTGCTTTCACTTTAATCGTACCGGTTGTGGCATCGATTTGGTTATCGAGGCTTAACAGCGTGCCTTCACTTAATTTCTTCGAGTTGGTGCGATCCCAGGCTTCTACCACCAGCGGTTTTCCGGCTTTCTGCGCCTGCACGACGGTAGCGATATCGCTTTCCGGCAGGGTAAAGAGCAAATCGATAGGATGCGTCTGGGTGATCACCACGATCCCGGTGGTATCACCACTGGAGATTTGGTTACCAACATCAACCTGCTTGAGACCAACGCGACCATCGACTGGTGCGGTGATGCGGCTCCAGTCGAGTTGCAACTGCGCGCTGGCGACGCTTGCTTCATCAGCCTTAATGGTGCCTTCGGTTTCACTGACCAGCGCCTGTTGGGCATCCAGCTCCTGACGGGAGACGAGATTGGTTTTTGCCAGTTGCTGATAACGCGCCAGATCACGGCGGGCGTTAGCAAGCGTGGCTTTATCTTTTGCCAGTTGGCCCTGGGTTTGTGCTAATGCAACTTTGAACTGGCTGGGGTCAATTTCTGCCAGTAAATCGCCTGCTTTGACCTGCTGGCCTTCCTGGAAATGTAACGCCATCAGTTGACCGTCCACGCGGCTGCGCACCGTAACAGTATTAGCGGCGATAATGGTGCCAAGCCCGGTGAGGTAACGCGGAACTGCCTGTTCTACGGCGGTCGCCGCCTGAACCGGGGCTAATGGGCCGGAACGCATACCACGGCGACCACCCGCTGGCGATTGCTGCGCTTGTTTCGTCGCCCCTGGGGCTGCACTCTGGGAGTCATTGCGGCCTTGCCAGAACCAGAATGCGGCGATGGCGGCGATAACCACCACGATTACGATTACCCAACGGGATTTATAACTGCCTTTCATCGTTAAGAGTTTCTCTTCCTGAAACGTTTCGCGGAATGATACTAGTGTAGCCAGCCAATAAGGGAGAAAAATGGAGGAATTATGAAACACTATCGGGAATCGTCTGAATGGCGGGCACATTTGCGAGCACGCATCCAGTAATAACACATGAAACTATTTTATCTACGCGTTAGCGATAGACTGCTTGCATGGCGAAAGGAGGTAAGCCGACGATTTCAGCGGGACGCTGAAACGGGAAAGCCCCTCCCGAGGAAGGGGCCATAAATAAGGAAAGGGTCATGATGAAGTGGATCATCATCGTGGTGCTCTTAGTCATAAGCTTCCCGGCTTACTAAGACTACCAGGGCGGGGGAAACCCCGCTCAACCCTCACTCCTGAAAGTATGCCTTCACGGTCAGATTGTCAATCTGCAGGCTTTGCAGTCTGCGATCCTGCCAGCAAATATTCTTTGCGAGACGTTACGCAATAATCACACTGGAAACTATTTTATCTGCAAGTCAGCGATAGACTAAGTGCATGGCGAAAGGAGGTAAGCCGACGATTTCAGCGGGACGCTGAAACGGGAAAGCCCCTCCCGAGGAAGGGGCCTTAAATAAGGAAAGGGTCATGATGAAGCTACTCATCATCGTGGTGCTCTTAGTCATAAGCTTCCCCGCTTACTAAGACTACCAGGGCGGGGGAAACCCCGCTCTACCCTCACTCCTGAAAGTATGCCTTCACGATAAGATTGTCAATCCGCAGGCTTTGTAGTCTGCGATCCTGCCAGCAAATATTCTTTGCGAGTCGTTACGCAATAATCACAGAGGAAACTATTTTATTCACGCGTTAGCGATAGACTGCATTCAGGGCGAAAGGAGGTAAGCCGATGATTTCAGCGGGACGCTGAAACGGGAAAGCCTCTCCCGAAGAAGAGGGCTTTTAATAAGGAAAGGGTTATGATGAAGCATGTCATCATACTGGTGATACTCTTAGTGATTAGCTTCCAGGCTTACTAAGAACACCAGGGGGAGGGGGAAACCTCTCCCTAACCCTCACTCCTGAAATTATGTCACTCCGCCCTTAGTGTCAATCGACGGCTCTCCGTTCTTGCGAGGCGAATAGCAAAATTATCTACGCCGCCGGGCCTAATTCTGAAAGTTTCTTCGTTTGTTCTTATTTCATTATTGCAGTCGGTATGATACCGGACCTCAATAATTCTCTAAGAAAGGATTTCTTATGAGCGAACAAATCACGTTTGCCACCAGCGATTTTGCCAGTAACCCGGAACCACGTTGCCCCTGCATTTTGCTGCTGGATGTTTCTGGCTCGATGAGCGGCAGACCTATTAATGAACTTAACGCCGGATTGGTGACCTTTCGTGATGAACTGCTTGCCGATCCGCTGGCTTTAAAAAGAGTGGAACTCGGCATTGTGACGTTCGGCCCGGTGCATGTGGAACAACCCTTTACCAGCGCCGCTAACTTTTTCCCGCCCATCCTGTTTGCCCAGGGGGATACGCCAATGGGGGCCGCCATTACCAAAGCCCTGGATATGGTTGAAGAGAGGAAACGTGAGTACCGCGCAAATGGTATTTCGTATTATCGCCCGTGGATTTTCCTGATCACCGATGGCGCTCCAACCGATGAGTGGCAGGCTGCCGCCAACAAAGTGTTTCAGGGGGAAGAAGATAAGAAGTTTGCCTTCTTTTCCATCGGTGTTCAGGGGGCGGATATGAAGACGCTGGCACAAATCAGCGTTCGTCAGCCTTTGCCTCTGCAAGGATTACAATTCCGTGAACTGTTTAGCTGGTTATCCAGTTCGCTGCGTTCGGTTTCCCGCTCCACGCCGGGAACGGAAGTTGTGCTGGAAGCGCCAAAAGGCTGGACGTCAGTGTGAGCTGGCGTCTGGTTTATGCATCCGCTGTTGGAACGTCGCACATTAGCGCTGATTTACCTTGTCAGGATGCCTGCCAGATGCAGGTTGCCTGGTTAAACGATCAGCAACCA
Organism: Escherichia sp. MOD1-EC6021; assembly: GCF_002965245.1. Classification (NCBI taxonomy): domain Bacteria; kingdom Pseudomonadati; phylum Pseudomonadota; class Gammaproteobacteria; order Enterobacterales; family Enterobacteriaceae; genus Escherichia; species Escherichia sp. MOD1-EC6021. The sequence continues at coordinate 395,277 of NZ_PTRU01000001.1, forward strand.
TTACTGGTGATGTTTCTTGCTGATGGTGCAGGCAGCGTCTCGCAGGGTGGCGAAGGCGCGATGCTCGCCGTCAATGAAGCGATGGCTTATATGTCGCAAAAAGTGCAGGGTGGGGAATTGGGGCTTAATGATTTCCTCGCCACGGATATTGTGCTGACTATTCGTCAGCGACTTTTTGCCGAGGCAGAGGCCAAAGAATTAGCGGTTCGCGATTTTGCCTGCACGTTTATGGGATTGATTTCATCGGCTAATGGCACCTTGATTATGCAGATTGGCGATGGCGGCGTGGTGGTAGATTTCGGTCATGGTCTGCAATTGCCGCTTACGCCGATGGTGGGTGAATATGCCAATATGACGCACTTCATTACCGATGAAGATGCCGTTTCCAGACTGGAAACTTTCACCAGCACTGAGCGTGTGCATAAAGTTGCAGCATTTACGGATGGTATCCAGCGACTGGCGTTAAATATGTTGGATAATTCTCCACATGTGCCTTTCTTTACCCCGTTTTTCAATGGACTGGCGTCAGCAACGCAGGAACAACTCGATTTATTACCTGAATTGTTAAAGCAGTTTTTGTCCAGCCCAGCGGTAAACGAGCGTACCGATGATGATAAAACGTTAGCACTGGCGCTGTGGGCAGAGTGAGTTTCTCATGGCGGTTGAAGACAACAATTCAACCGCCAGTTTAAACAATAAATATAACGGCTGATTAGCGAACTAATTTTGCTCTAAGCTCGTCGGCTTCTTCTTTTGGATAGGTGACCAATAAAGGATCAATGGTATAACCGCCGTAAATTTTATCCCCGCGCGTATACATCCAGTCTGAAATATCTTCTTTCTTGATTTTCCACTCCTGGCCATATTCTACGTTTGTAACAATACCAGGGTCATTGCTGATTACGCCAATAAACATGCCGTTAGAATAAGTGACATCCGTGAGCCAGAAATGCTCGGTTCTTCCGTGATCGGTTATCGGGGCTTTGACTGCGAAAGTATCGGCATCTTTTTTATTCATAACCTCGATGAATTTATCGGTTTCTTTCCGCGCATGTTTAATCGCGTCAGACATCGCTTGTTTATCATAACCTCCTGTCACTAACGTATCCGAAACTTCACTAAAGCCCGCGGTAGTAAAAAATAGCAGGCTCAACATGAGTAATATCTTTTTCATTTTTTCTCCAGAATCTCTGTGTAGTAAAAGTTAGCAAAACCTGTGGAAGTGAATCATTATCAGGTTGGAATTGAATTGTATCCTGATGAAATTACATTATCATTTTTATTCTTGAGTGGGCTCTTCCCATATAGAAATAATTATAATGGGCAGTGTTATTATTCATTGAAATATAATATTGCTGCCCTTGAAACATTATGAAGACAAATATAAAAGTATTTACATCAACAGGTGAAATGACCACTCTCGGTCTTGAACTGGGCAAAGGCGGTGAAGGCGCGGTTTATGATATCAATGAGTTTGTCGATAGCGTCGCCAAGATTTATCACACGCCGCCACCCGCCTTAAAACAGGACAAACTTGCCTTTATGGCTGCGACAGCTGACGCGCAATTGTTGAATTATGTCGCCTGGCCGCAGGCAACGCTTCACGGTGGACGAGGCGGAAAAGTTATCGGTTTTATGATGCCAAAAGTTTCTGGTAAAGAACCGATTCATATGATCTATAGCCCGGCACATCGTCGTCAACGTTACCCTCATTGGGCGTGGGATTTTCTACTCTATGTTGCGCGCAATATTGCTTCATCTTTTGCTACGGTTCACGAGCACGGGCACGTCGTGGGTGACGTAAACCAGAACAGTTTTATGGTAGGTCGCGACAGCAAAGTGGTGTTGATTGATAGCGACTCCTTTCAGATTAACGCCAATGGCACACTGCATTTATGCGAAGTCGGCGTGTCGCATTTTACGCCGCCAGAGCTACAAACCTTGTCGTCATTTGTCGGCTTTGAACGCACAGAAAATCACGATAATTTTGGCCTTGCGTTGCTGATTTTTCACGTCTTGTTTGGTGGCCGGCATCCTTATTCTGGTGTGCCGCTTATCTCTGATGCGGGTAATGCGCTGGAGACGGATATTACCCATTTCCGTTATGCCTACGCGTCAGATAATCAGCGACGTGGTTTAAAACCGCCGCCACGATCGATTCCGCTATCGATGTTACCGAGTGATGTTGAAGCCATGTTTCAGCAGGCATTCACGGAAAGTGGCGTGGCAACCGGGCGTCCGACGGCTAAAGCGTGGGTAGCGGCACTTGATTCTCTGCGCCAACAGTTAAAGAAATGTACCGTTTCGGCAATGCATGTTTATCCCGGTCATTTGGCTGACTGCCCATGGTGTGCGCTGGATAATCAAGGTGTTATCTATTTTATTGATCTCGGCGAAGAGGTCATTACCACCGGCGGGGATTTTGTGCTGGCAAAAGTCTGGGCGATGGTGATGGCGTCAGTAGCACCGCCAGCATTGCAACTGCCATTACCCGATCATTTCCAACCGACTGGCAGGCCGCTTCCTTTAGGCCTGTTACGGCGCGAATACATCATTCTGCTTGAGATCGCACTGTCAGCATTATCGCTGCTGCTTTGCGGCCTTCAGGCAGAACCGCGTTATATTATTTTGGTTCCTGTGCTGGCGGCTATCTGGATTATTGGCAGTCTGACAAGCAAAGCGTACAAAGCAGAAGTTCAGCAACGCCGTGAGGCATTTAATCGTGCGAAAATGGACTATGACCATTTAGTCCGCCAGATCCAGCAGGTAGGCGGCCTGGAAGGTTTTATCGCCAAACGGACGATGCTCGAAAAAATGAAGGACGAAATTCTCGGGTTACCGGAAGAAGAGAAACGCGCTCTGGCAGCACTTCATGACACTGCAAGGGAACGGCAGAAGCAGAAGTTTCTGGAGGGATTTTTTATTGATGTTGCCTCTATTCCCGGCGTTGGCCCTGCGCGTAAAGCGGCGTTACGGTCTTTTGGTATTGAAACAGCCGCAGATGTTACCCGTCGTGGCGTTAAGCAAGTGAAAGGGTTTGGCGACCATCTGACCCAGGCGGTTATCGACTGGAAAGCGAGCTGTGAACGCCGTTTTGTGTTCAGGCCGAATGAAGCGATAACGCCAGCAGACAGACAAGCGGTAATGGCGAAAATGACCGCCAAACGACATCGGCTGGAATCGACGTTGACTGTCGGCGCGACAGAGTTGCAGCGATTCCGCCTTCATGCTCCAGCACGGACCATGCCGTTGATGGAACCTTTACGTCAGGCGGCAGAAAAACTGGCTCAGGCGCAGGCAGATTTAAGCCGCTGCTGAGCCATTTTCTTTTAACGAAACACCACTTCCGCCCAGCGTGCCAGCCCGGCGGTGACGGAGCCAAAGTCATCGCCGCCTGCAATCGGAATTCCCGGCAACTGTTCTGCCAGCGCTTTTTTAATCAGCGGCGAACGGGCGCTACCGCCGGTCAGGTAGATAACGTCCGGTTTTTCCTGGGCGTTATCCAGGGCCAGTTGCACCTGTTCCAGAATCCGCGCCAGTGGCTGGCTGAGGGCGCTTTCCAGCCCTTGCTGGCTAATCAGCGTAGCCAGTTCATCGCTGATAAACGGCAGTGAGGCGCGGGTTTCCGCTACGCTTGAAAGAGCAATTTTGCACTCTTCTGCGCTACGCACCAGGCGATAGCTTAAACGCTGACGCCAGACTTTCTGTAGCAGGGCCACTTTTTCCGGTTCGCGGGCATCGCGTACCAGATCGTTAAGCAGACGACCGTTGGCACTACTGTAGAAATCACTCTGCGCAGGTACGTCGTTGATGGCAACCGCATTCCACCACGGCAGAATCGGCAGGGCGATGCCTTTTTCGGTTTCGCCACCCATGCCCAGTAACGGCATCAGGTTTTTAAACGCCAGTGCGATGTCCAGATCGTTACCGCCAATACGGCAACCACTGTGACCCAGCAGGCTGGCTTCACGATCGAGACGCGAACGCCACTGCGGCCCCATCAGCAGCAATGAACAGTCAGTCGTACCACCGCCGATATCCACCACCAGCACCCGTTTTTCTTCCTGCAAGGTGGCTTCGTAATCCAGCCCAGCCGCGACCGGCTCGTACTGGAATACCACGTCCCTGAATCCGGCACGCTTCGCCGCGCGTTCCAGAATCCCTTGCGCCTGGGCGTTTGCTTCATCGCCGCCCAGCCCCTGGAAGTTGATCGGGCGACCAATCACCGCCTGAGTAATCGCTTCTGGCAGCTGCGCCTGCGCCTGCTGGCGAATGTGCAACATCATTGCGCAGACCAGATCCTCAAACAGCGCTACCTGCTGCGGTTTTAAGCCGCTGGCACCGAGGAACGATTTTGGTGATTTCACAAACCACACTTCTTCTGGATCATCAATGTACTGTGCCAGTGAGGAAAGACCGAACTGCACGCTTTTCGCCGTAACATCGATATCTTCTTCGCGGTTATAACGAATCGCCCGACGTAACAGCGCCTGCGTTTCATCGTCGTCTGCCGGAACATCATGATGGCGGTACAGCCATTCACTTACTGCTTCACGCGTTGGCGCGCAAAGCATTGAAGGCAGCAGCGTGCTGTCGTTTTCCATTTTCAGTAATTGCGGTTTACCGTCACGCATGACCGCCACTGAACAGTTTGCTGTACCGTAATCAAAACCAATAAACACGAATTAATCCCCATGCCGGTGAAGAAGGGGCGTGACTTTAGCGAAATGTTGCCGTCGCGACAACCGGAATATGAAAGCAAAGCGTAGCGTCTGAATAACGTTTATGCTGAAAGCGGATGAATAAGGAGATGCGATGTATACCCTGAACTGGCAGCCGCCGTATGACTGGTCGTGGATGTTGGGATTTCTCGCCGCCCGTGCGGTGAGTGGTGTGGAAACGGTCGCTGAGGATTATTATGCCCGTAGTCTGGCGGTGGGCGAATATCGCGGCGTGGTGACTGCTATTCCGGATATAGCCCGCCATACTCTGCACATAAATTTAAGTGCAGGTTTAGAACCCGTTGCCGCTGAGTGTCTGGCGAAAATGAGCCGCCTGTTTGATCTGCAATGTAACCCGCAGATTGTTAACGGTGCGTTGGGCAAGTTAGGCGCGGCGCGGCCCGGATTGCGTTTACCCGGCTGTATTGATGCTTTTGAGCAGGGTGTGCGGGCGATTTTAGGCCAACTGGTGAGCGTGGCGATGGCGGCAAAATTGACTGCCAAAGTTGTACAGCTTTATGGCGAACGGCTGGATGATTTTCCGGAGTATATCTGCTTCCCCACGCCTCAGCGGCTGGCAGCAGCCGACCCGCAGGCATTAAAAGCGTTAGGCATGCCGTTGAAACGGGCAGAGGCACTGATTCATCTGGCAAATGCGGCGCTGGAGGGCAGCTTACCAATGACAATTCCGGGCGATGTGGAGCAGGCGATGAAAACGCTGCAAACTTTTCCGGGTATCGGGCGCTGGACGGCGAATTATTTCGCTTTGCGTGGCTGGCAGGCGAAAGATGTTTTTCTGCCGGATGATTATCTGATTAAACAGCGATTTCCGGGGATGACACCGGCACAAATCCGCCGTTATGCCGAGCGCTGGAAGCCCTGGCGTTCTTATGCGCTGTTGCATATCTGGTATACGGAAGGCTGGCAACCAGACGGAACGGACGAATTGTAGGCCTGATACGTCGCATCAGGCAATGGGCAAACGCTCCCTCAGTTAATCGCGAAATAACTGCTATTCACCAGCAAATCCAGCGGTTGGGCATCGGCAATCACATCACCATAAATCAGATCGACGCCGATGCCAGAAAGCGTATCCATCACTAAGGGTAAAACGACTGGCCCGGCGATGGTTTTCATCCCGAGTCGCTGAGCGTGCCCCTGAATAATCGTAATCAGCATCTCATCCATCAAATTACCCTGCACGTTGGCGCATAACTCACCATCAAGTAGCAGGTAATCTGCCATATTCGCTTTCAGCGAGTTGAAGATTTGCAGATCGCGGCCCACCTGGCTGAGCACTATCCGACATCCCGCCAGCCGCAGTTTTTGCACGCTTACTGCGTGATCTAAAATCGCTTCAGCCGGAATAATCAGATGTAATAACCGTGGTGGTAGAGGGCTATTTTCCAGCTGCTCAAGCAGATCATTCACCAGCGTGGCGCTACTCAAACCGGCAACGGAAAGAGGGAGGGCGATGCTTATGCCTTTACTGGCAACCGCTTTTGCGGCCTGCTGGAAAAATTCGTGGAATACCCGTCGGTCAAGAGCATGGCTAAGTGCCGGATCGCTGAAGCTACGACGAAATTTTTGTTCATCAATAATCTCGCCTTCGCAACTCCAGAGCTTAAGTGAAATCAGCCACAAATTACGCGCTTCCGGGATCCGCGGCGAAGCGACACCGTGGGCGATCATCATCAACTGATTCTCTTTAATCATCCGCCACTGTTCATCAAGCGACATCGCCGCCCGTTCGCTATGTGCGGCAGCTTGCTGTGGTTCGTAAACCGTCACCCGGCCCCGTCCACCATTTTTGGAGGCATAACAGGCGATATCAGCCTGCGACATCACTTCTGCCGCCTGATGATTGTTGTCATCAATCAAGGTAATCCCGGCACTGGCACCTACCCGATGCACACGGCCTTCCCATATAAAGTGATAATCATTCACGGCACTGATAATGCGTGTAGCGATAAAACGCGCACTTTCGATATTACAGTCTGGCAACAGTAGACCAAATTCATCACCACCGAGTCGCGCCAGCACGTCGCTGGAGCGCAGCATACTCAGCATCAACGACGCCAGTTCGCGCAGTAAAGCGTCACCCGCCGCATGCCCGGCGCTGTCATTCACCGCTTTAAAGCGATCAAGATCGATAAACACCAGGGCATGTCGCTGATGTGTACTGTTTACCGTTTGCAGCAGGATACGCAGTTGTTTCTCAAAACTGGCGCGGTTGGCGAGATGCGTCAGTGCATCATGGGAGGCGCTGTAGCTCAGCTGGCGCAGCATTTTGCGTGATTCGGTAACGTCCTGAATCACCAGAACCGAACCAATATTGCTGCCGTCCAGAGTACTTAACGGCGTAATACTGTAATGCACGTCGTAACTGCCGCCGCTCCGACAGTGCAACACCACATCTTGTTCGATCGCGGAACGTGAGGTGTCGGCACTGTAAATGTTCTCCATTAATGGTCCGTTGTCGCCAAAAGTAATATGCAACACCGTCAGGAGCGGAACACCTAACGCTTCTTCCTGCGTCCAGCCGCTCATCTTCTCCGCCACTGGATTCATAAAGGTAATTTTCATCGCCATATCAATACAGACCACGGCTTCACCGATGGAATCAAGCGTAATGTGCAGGCGCTCTTTTTCCTGAAACAATGCCTCGTTAAGCTGTTTAACCTCGGTCATATCCATATTAATGCCGAGCAGGCGTTCGACTTCGCCTTCTTTATTCAGTACCCGGTTGGCGAGGGCGCGGATATGGCGAATACCGTCTTTTACGGTAATGCGAAATTCCAGCTTAAAGGGCGAGCGTGATTGCAACGAATCACGAATCACTTTTTCGGCATGCTGGCGATCTTCCGGCAGCACGCACTCGTACCACACCTGCCAGTTCGGTTTGATATGCGGAGGAATTTCATACAGCTCGAACATCCGCTTATCCCAGCTAAAAATATTCGGCTTCAGCTCCCACTCCCAGATGCCAATCCCGCCCGCTTCGTTAGCCAGCGTGATGCGCTCCATCAGTTGCTGATTCACCTGTTCGGTGCGTTTTAGCTCGTTAATGTCTTCAATCTGAGCGATAAAATAGAGCGGCGTGCCATCCGTGTGGCGCACCAGTGAGACGGCAAGCAACGCCCAGACAACATCGCCATTGCGGTTGTAGTAGCGTTTTTCCATTGAATAGGTGTTTATTTCACCGCTTATCAGCTTTTCAACCTGTTGGAGATCTTTATTGAGATCCTCCGGCCAGGTCAGTTGCTGAAAGGTGAGTCCGCGCAGCTCTTCCTGACTGTACCCGAGAAACTGGCAGAGCGCTTTGTTGGTTTGCAGCCATTGTCCCTCGGTGCCCACTAACGCCATACCGATAGCGGAATATTCCATGGCGTTCCGAAAACGGGTTTCGCTTTCGGAAATGTGTTTGCGTTCCGCACGAAAGGCATACATCACCATGGTCATGATGTTGGCGGGCAGCAGGATCAGCAAAAACGGTAGCCACGGCATATGGCTCATCAGGTATGTACGCGGCGTAGCAAGCAGGGAGGGATCCGCGGCCATCATCAGCGACACCATCATCACCGTGGTAAGGAAGATCAAAAAGGCTTCCATTCGTGGCAGGCGCACGGCGCTCCACATCAACAGCACAATAATGAAAGTAAAAGGCCACGGCAGATACAGCATCGAAAGCCAGCTTAACGTCAGTGTGATGGCTAACGTGAGCAGCGACTCAAAAAGCAACCGTGGGTTGCGATGGCGCAGCAGATAGTGTGGTTTAAATAACAATCCCAGCGGCACCAGTGCCAGAGCGCCGATGGATTCTGACAGTACCCATATCAAAAATGCCCTGAGAGGATCGTCTCCGGGCGTCAGCAGGACAACCAGACCCCCCCCCAACAGAGGCGGAACAATGGCGCTGCCGAGTGCCAGACGCAGCCAGTCAGCCAGATTTTGCAAGGGGTTATACCACGGCAGCAATTTACGTAGCAGCACTGCCCCGACCACGGCTTCAACCATATTGATGGTCGTCCAGGTCATGTTCAGCGAGCTGGTGGAAAAAAGCAGGATGGATGCGGCGATATTTCCCAGCGAACAGCTCAGCGCAATTCCCGGCCACATGCGCCCGGCATGGCGATAAAACGCCACCATCATGATGGACGTCGGGAACCACAGTGGGGCGAGTTGGGTGCCAAACTGCGAAAGCTCAAGCGAGAAAAGGGTAAAGATAAACGAGACTAAACCTAAACTGACCAGGTGAAGCAGCGGGTGGGGCAGGGCAATTAATACATGCTGTGATTGTTTGCTCATTACCGCTTTATCCGCAAGACCAGGTCGCCAGTATTCGTTTCTATGTTTATGCTAGTACAAAAGTTTTACATTTTATATGCGAATTGCTCATAAAGTGACGTAAAGGCGGATAATTTGCGCAACTGCGTATAACATTTTTTACCTTACATAAAACTGATCAACGTAATTTGCCACCGGGAATTCTTTGTCAACAATTAACTCTGAGCGCGCGGCAACGCTATTCGACTGGTATCAGACGGATGAAATCCCTATAATTGCCGCGTTTGGCGCTTCGTCGCCCCCTTCCTAACATCCAGGTTAATCAGGTCGCTAAATATATGACTGATCAGTCTCATCAGTGCGTCATTATCGGTATCGCTGGCGCATCGGCTTCCGGCAAGAGTCTTATTGCCAGTACCCTTTATCGTGAATTACGTGAGCAAGTCGGTGATGAACACATCGGCGTAATTCCCGAAGACTGCTATTACAAAGATCAAAGCCATCTGTCGATGGAAGAACGCGTTAAGACCAACTACGACCATCCCAGCGCGATGGATCACAGCCTGTTGCTTGAGCATTTACAAGCGTTGAAACGCGGCTCGGCAATTGACCTGCCGGTTTACAGCTATGTTGAACATACGCGTATGAAAGAAACGGTGACGGTTGAGCCGAAGAAGGTCATCATTCTCGAAGGCATTTTGTTGCTGACGGATGCGCGTTTGCGTGACGAACTTAACTTCTCCATTTTCGTTGATACCCCGCTGGATATCTGCCTGATGCGCCGCATCAAGCGTGACGTTAACGAGCGTGGGCGTTCAATGGATTCCGTGATGGCGCAATATCAAAAAACCGTGCGCCCGATGTTCCTGCAATTCATTGAGCCTTCTAAACAATATGCGGACATTATCGTGCCGCGCGGCGGGAAAAACCGCATCGCGATCGATATATTGAAAGCGAAAATAAGTCAGTTCTTTGAATAAGCTTGATAAATTGTGTACCGTTCAGTGATAACCTGGTATGCCCTTGACGTAATTGGCGTTAAGGGAGTGATGCGCGAAAGGAGAAAATGCCATGCGTCTGTGTGACCGAGATATTGAAGCCTGGCTTGATGAAGGCCGTTTGTCGATCAACCCACGTCCGCCAGTGGAGCGTATTAACGGCGCGACGGTGGATGTACGCCTGGGCAATAAATTTCGTACCTTCCGTGGTCACACGGCAGCGTTTATCGATCTGAGCGGTCCCAAAGATGAAGTGAGCGCCGCGCTTGACCGCGTGATGAGCGATGAGATCGTTCTCGACGAGGGCGAGGCGTTCTATCTTCACCCAGGAGAGCTGGCGCTGGCGGTGACGCTGGAGTCGGTGACGCTGCCAGCCGATCTGGTGGGCTGGCTGGACGGGCGTTCCTCTTTGGCGCGTCTGGGGCTGATGGTGCACGTCACCGCGCACCGTATCGATCCGGGCTGGTCTGGTTGCATTGTGCTGGAGTTCTACAACTCCGGTAAGCTGCCGCTGGCGCTGCGTCCGGGCATGTTAATTGGTGCGCTGAGCTTTGAGCCGCTTTCCGGCCCGGCGGCGCGACCTTACAACCGCCGTGAAGATGCGAAATATCGCAACCAGCAGGGCGCGGTAGCCAGCCGAATCGATAAAGACTAATTCAGGCCCATTGAGGATACCATGAGACGATTTCTGACGACGCTGATGATACTCCTGGTCGTGCTGGTGGCCGGGTTATCTGCGTTAGTGTTGCTGGTGAATCCGAATGATTTCCGCGACTATATGGTCAAGCAAGTTGCTGCACGTAGCGGTTATCAATTGCAGCTCGACGGGCCACTGCGTTGGCACGTCTGGCCGCAGCTTAGTATCCTCTCCGGGCGAATGTCTCTCACCGCCCAGGGCGCAAGCCAGCCACTGGTTCGCGCCGACAACATGCGTCTGGACGTGGCGCTTTTACCACTACTGAGTCATCAACTGAGCGTTAAGCAGGTGATGCTAAAAGGGGCAGTGATCCAACTGACGCCGCAGACGGAAGCGGTGCGCAGTGAAGACGCTCCGGTTGCACCGCGCGACAATACCTTGCCGGATCTGTCAGACGATCGCGGATGGTCGTTTGATATATCCAGTCTTAAGGTGGCGGACAGCGTGCTGGTGTTCCAGCATGAAGATGACGAGCAGGTGACAATCCGCAATATCCGCCTGCAAATGGAACAAGATCCCCAACATCGTGGCTCATTTGAGTTCTCCGGGCGGGTTAATCGCGATCAGCGCGATCTCACGATATCCCTTAACGGTACGGTAGATGCTTCTGATTATCCGCATGATTTAACGGCGGCTATTGAACAAATTAACTGGCAGTTGCAGGGTGCAGATTTACCAAAACAAGGTATTCAGGGGCAGGGGAGTTTCCAGGCCCAGTGGCAGGAGTCACATAAACGCCTTTCATTTAACCAAATCAGCTTGACCGCCAATAACAGCACGCTGAGCGGGCAAGCACAGGTCACGCTGACAGAGAAACCTGAATGGCAGCTGAGACTGCAATTCCCGCAACTGAATCTTGACAACCTCATCCCGCTTAATGAAACAGCGAATGGTGAAAACGGTGCCGCGCAGCAGGGGCAGAGCCAATCAACATTGCCGCGCCCGGTCATTTCTTCGCGTATTGATGAACCGGCATATCAGGGACTGCAAGGCTTTACGGCTGATATTTTGTTGCAGGCCAGTAACGTGCGCTGGCGCGGAATGAATTTTACAGATGTTGCCACGCAAATGACCAACAAGTCGGGTTTGCTGGAAATTACTCAACTGCAGGGCAAGCTTAACGGTGGACAGGTTTCACTGCCGGGCACGCTGGACGCGACATCAATAAATCCGCGGATAAACTTCCAGCCACGGCTGGAAAACGTTGAGATTGGTACCATTCTGAAGGCGTTTAACTATCCGATTTCGTTGACCGGAAAAATGTCACTGGCTGGTGATTTCTCCGGTGCTGACATAGATGCCGACGCATTCCGCCACAACTGGCAAGGACAGGCACATGTCGAAATGACCGACACGCGCATGGAAGGGATGAACTTCCAGCAGATGATTCAGCAAGCGGTAGAGCGTAATGGCGGTGATGTGAAGGCCGCTGAAAACTTTGATAACGTGACGCGGCTTGACCGCTTTACCACCGATTTGACGTTGAAGGATGGCGTCGTGACGTTAAACGACATGCAAGGTCAATCGCCTGTGCTGGCGCTGACAGGGGAAGGCATGTTGAATCTGGCAGATCAAACCTGCGACACCCAGTTTGATATTCGGGTCGTGGGTGGCTGGAACGGGGAAAGCAAACTGATTGATTTCCTCAAAGAAACGCCAGTACCGCTGCGGGTTTATGGCAACTGGCAGCAACTCAATTACAGTCTGCAAGTGGATCAGTTACTGCGCAAACATCTACAGGACGAAGCGAAACGTCGCCTGAATGACTGGGCCGAGCGGAATAAAGATTCCCGCAATGGCAAAGATGTGAAGAAGTTGCTGGAGAAGATGTAGGTTACCAGGTGACCTGTCCTGTAGGCCTGATAAGACGCGTAAAGCGTCGCATCAGGCGTTCGCGGCGGCACCATTATATTCTGAATATGTAAGATCGAAGGCTGTTCCGTTCACTTGATGTTCCTCACTACTATGGAACGCTCAAGCCGGTGAACGTGCCAGGGTGGCTCAATCGCCACCACCCTGGCAACCCGGGCTCCCGGCGGTAAATCGCCGCTGGCGCGGTTCCCTCATCTTATTCCTTTCGGCTATCGGGTAAAATGACCGATACCATCACACCTCGTACTCCAACTCGCCATCCTTATGCAGCGGAATAATCTGCACCTTCTGCACGCGATGGCTTTCCACCTGCAACGTTTTAAGCAAATAATCCCCCACCTGAACTTCTTCGCCAGGTTTTGGAATACGCTGTAAATATTCCATCAACAGCCCGGCAATGGTGTGATGTTCACGTTTTTCATCCAGCGGCAGCGGCACATATTGCACCAGATCTTCCAGCGGCATATGACCATTCGCCGTCCAGGAACCGTCCGCATTCTTCTGAATATCATGGCGGGCGTCGATCTCTTCCACTTCGTTCGGTAAGTTACCGGCAATGGTTTCAGTGACGTCACTTAATGTCACAATCCCTTCCACCGAGCCAAACTCATCCACCACAAAAGCAAAGTGCGTGCGGGCATTACGGAACTGCTCCAGGGCAGGTAACAACGGCAAGGTTTCCGGGAACACCAGCGGCTGGCGAATCAACACCCGCAGGTTGAGCGGTTCGCCACGCAGTGACTGTTGTAGCAGGTCGATAACGTGAACAACACCGAGCAAATCTTCTGCGTCATCACCGTCGGTAACCACCAGCCGCGTATGCTGATTTCGCTCCAGCAACTGGCGGATCTCGTCTTCCGGCGCGTTGAGATCGATATGCTCAATATCGTGGCGCGACGTCATAATGCTGCTGACAGTACGCTGGTTAAGATTAAGTACCCGCTCAATCATCCGCCGTTCCTGCGGATTAAAGATCTGCTGGTTACCATGATCCACCAGCATGGACGCGGTTTCGGCGTCCAGTTCCGCATCTTCTTTTTGCCCGCTAAGCAGGCGCATTACCGCTTCGGTAGTCCGCTGGCGTAGCGTCTGGTTAGCGGAAAGAAAACGTCGCCGGTTAAAGATAGCCAACTGATTGAGCGCCTCGATCATCACCGAGAAACCAATGGCAGCGTACAGGTAGCCTTTCGGAATGACGAAGCCGAAACCTTCTGCCACCAGGCTAAAGCCAATCATCAACAGGAAGCTTAAGCAGAGAATAACGATGGTCGGGTGACTGTTAACAAATTGCGTTAACGGCTTGCTGGCCATCAACATCAGGCTGATAGCGATAACCACGGCGGCCATCATGACCAGTAAATGGTCGACCATCCCGACGGCGGTAATCACTGAGTCGAGTGAGAAGATGGCGTCCAGTACCACAATTTGTGTCACCACCCCCCAGAACTTCGCACCTTTGCGTTGTGTGGGATTATTGCTGTCTTTCCCTTCCAGCCGTTCGTTCAGCTCCATCGTGGCTTTGAACAACAGGAAGAAACCACCAAACAGCATGATTAAGTCGCGGGCGCTAAAGGTAAACGAGCGGAAGCTGAACAGCGGTTGCGTCAGGGTGACCAGCCAGGAGATTGACGCCAGCAGTAACAGGCGCATTAACATCGCCAGCAGCAGCCCGGTAACCCGTGCGCGGTCGCGCTGCTTCGGCGGTAGTTTTTCGGCGAGGATGGCAATAAAGACCAGGTTATCAATGCCGAGGACCAGTTCGATCACAATCAGCGTGATTAACCCGGCCCAGATAGACGGATCGGCAATCCATTCCATAGTAAGTACAAAACCTATTCGTTGTATGACAAATGTCACAATTCGATCATGGATAAATCGGGGCAAAAATGCAATGTTGCAGCACTATTTATCTCATATTATTTGAGGGTAATAACCTCACATTATCCCTGAATTAAAAGTGGTAATAATAAAACATTATTTAAGAAATATCGCATGTGGAGGCGCAATATTAAATATTGTCAACCTAAAGAAACTCCTAAAAACCATATTGAATGACACTTAATATAATTCTTAAAAATAGCCAATTGCCGAATTGTTACCTTGCCTGCTATTCCGTTAGCTGTAACACTTCCTCCTGCATTATTGGAGAGCCAATATTCAATTACCATAATGTCACCTTATATTCGGAAGTTAATTTCCGCAATAACCCTTTCTCATCAACGATTGTATGCAGAGAGGGTTTGAAAAATTAAGCTAAATCAGTGTATTGGTAGCTAAAAAGCCAGGGGCGGTAGCGTGTCTGGATGCCTGAAAGACCAGTCTGAATTATTCTGTCAATAGCCTGCGGATGAAATCAATTTTTTTAGGACTGATGCCAGTTAAATTTGTATTCAATTAACTGCAAGGTAAATGTGCATGGCGACATTGCTATTAATAGTGCACGGGATAATTACTCTGCCAAAGTGATAAATAAACAATGATGAAATCCAAAATGAAATTGATGCCATTATTGGTGTCAGTAACCTTGATAAGCGGTTGCACAGTACTTCCGGGCAGCAATATGTCGACGATGGGCAAAGACGTCATCAAACAGCAGGACGCTGATTTCGATCTCGACAAAATGGTGAATGTTTATCCGCTGACCCCGCGCCTGATTGACCAATTACGCCCACGCCCGAATGTAGCGCGCCCCAATATGACGCTGGAAAGTGAGATCGCGAATTACCAGTATCGCGTCGGGCCGGGCGACGTTCTGAATGTCACCGTCTGGGATCACCCGGAACTCACCACGCCAGCCGGTCAGTACCGCAGCTCCAGCGACACCGGCAACTGGGTACAGCCTGACGGCACTATGTTTTACCCGTATATCGGCAAGGTCCACGTAGTCGGGAAAACGCTCGCTGAAATCCGCAGTGATATTACCGGGCGCTTAGCGACGTACATCGCTGACCCGCAGGTGGATGTTAATATCGCCGCCTTCCGCTCGCAAAAGGCCTATATCTCAGGTCAGGTGAATAAATCCGGTCAACAGGCGATCACCAACGTACCACTGACCATTCTCGACGCCATCAACGCCGCAGGTGGCCTGACCGACACCGCTGACTGGCGCAACGTGGTGCTAACACACAATGGTCGTGAAGAACGCATTTCTTTGCAGGCGCTGATGCAAAACGGCGACCTCAATCAGAACCGACTGCTTTACCCCGGCGATATTCTCTACGTGCCGCGTAATGATGATCTGAAAGTGTTTGTGATGGGTGAAGTGAAGAAACAGAGCACCCTGAAAATGGACTTTAGCGGCATGACCCTGACTGAAGCCCTGGGCAATGCCGAAGGTATCGACATGACCACCTCCAACGCCAGCGGCATCTTTGTCATTCGTCCGCTGAAAGGCGAGGGCGGGCGTAACGGCAAGATTGCCAATATCTACCAGCTGGATATGTCCGATGCGACGTCGCTGGTGATGGCGACAGAATTCCGCCTGCAACCTTATGACGTGGTGTATGTCACCACCGCCCCGGTTTCCCGCTGGAACCGTCTGATCAATCAGTTGCTGCCAACTATTAGCGGTGTCCGTTACATGACGGATACAGCCAGCGACATTCATAACTGGTAATCGTCATGTTTAACAACATCTTAGTTGTCTGTGTCGGCAATATTTGCCGTTCCCCGACGGCGGAACGCTTACTGCAACGTTATCACCCGGAGCTGAAAGTGGAGTCCGCTGGACTCGGCGCGCTGGTCGGTAAGGGCGCTGATCCTACCGCTATCAGCGTCGCCGCAGAACATCAACTGTCTCTGGAAGGTCACTGTGCACGGCAAATCAGCCGCCGCCTGTGTCGCAACTATGACCTGATTTTGACCATGGAAAAGCGCCATATCGAACGCTTATGCGAGATGGCACCTGAGATGCGCGGCAAAGTGATGCTGTTTGGTCACTGGGATAACGAATGTGAAATCCCCGATCCGTATCGCAAAAGCCGGGAAACGTTTGCAGCGGTGTACACATTACTTGAACGGTCTGCCCGCCAGTGGGCGCAGGCATTGAACGCAGAGCAGGTATAAGAATGACAGAAAAAGTAAAACAACATGCCGCTCCGGTAACGGGCAGTGATGAAATCGATATTGGTCGCCTGGTCGGCACCGTCATTGAAGCGCGCTGGTGGGTGATTGGCATCACCGCTGTATTTGCCCTCTGTGCTGTGGTTTACACTTTCTTCGCCACGCCGATTTATAGTGCCGACGCACTGGTACAAATCGAACAAAACAGCGGCAATTCGTTAGTGCAGGACATTGGCTCGGCATTAGCCAACAAACCGCCTGCATCGGACGCCGAGATCCAGTTGATTCGTTCGCGTCTGGTGCTTGGTAAAACGGTGGACGATCTAGACCTCGATATTGCGGTGAGCAAAAACACGTTCCCGATTTTCGGTGCGGGCTGGGAGCGTTTGATGGGACGTCAGAACGAGACGGTGAAAGTGACCACCTTTAACCGCCCGAAAGAGATGGCGGACCAGGTGTTTACGCTTAATGTGCTGGACAATAAAAACTACACCCTGAGCAGTGATGGCGGCTTTAGCGCCCGTGGGCAAGCGGGCCAGATGCTGAAAAAAGAAGGCGTCACGCTGATGGTTGAAGCCATTCACGCCCGCCCGGGCAGTGAGTTTACCGTCACCAAATACTCCACGTTGGGGATGATCAACCAACTGCAAAACAGCCTGACGGTAACGGAGAACGGCAAAGACGCAGGCGTACTGAGCCTGACTTATACCGGTGAAGATCGCGAACAGATCCGCGACATTCTTAACAGCATCGCCCGTAACTATCAGGAACAAAATATTGAGCGCAAATCGGCGGAAGCGTCGAAAAGCCTCGCTTTCCTCGCGCAACAGTTACCGGAAGTACGTAGCCGCCTCGATGTTGCCGAAAACAAACTGAATGCCTTCCGTCAGGATAAAGATTCTGTTGATCTGCCGCTTGAAGCGAAAGCGGTGCTCGATTCGATGGTGAACATCGACGCGCAGTTGAACGAACTGACCTTTAAAGAGGCGGAAATCTCCAAGCTGTACACCAAAGTTCACCCGGCGTACCGCACGCTGCTGGAGAAACGTCAGGCGCTGGAAGAAGAGAAAGCCAAACTTAACGGTCGCGTAACGGCGATGCCGAAAACCCAGCAGGAGATTGTGCGCCTGACCCGCGATGTCGAGTCTGGTCAGCAGGTCTATATGCAACTGCTGAATAAAGAGCAGGAGCTGAAAATCACCGAAGCCAGCACCGTCGGCGATGTGCGCATTGTTGACCCGGCAATCACCCAGCCTGGCGTGCTGAAACCGAAGAAAGGGCTGATTATCCTCGGCGCGATTATCCTTGGCCTGATGCTTTCTATCGTGGGTGTGCTGCTGCGCTCGTTGTTTAATCGCGGCATCGAAAGCCCGCAGGTGCTGGAAGAACACGGTATCAGCGTCTATGCCAGCATCCCGCTGTCGGAATGGCAGAAAGCGCGCGATAGCGTCAAAACCATCAAAGGGATTAAACGCTATAAACAGAGCCAGCTACTGGCGATGGGGAATCCAACCGATCTGGCGATTGAAGCCATCCGCAGTCTGCGTACCAGTTTGCACTTCGCGATGATGCAGGCACAGAACAATGTGTTGATGATGACCGGGGTTAGCCCGTCAATCGGTAAAACCTTTGTCTGCGCCAACCTGGCGGCGGTGATCAGCCAGACCAATAAACGGGTGTTGTTGATCGACTGCGATATGCGCAAAGGCTACACCCACGAGCTGCTGGGCACTAATAACGTTAATGGCCTGTCGGAAATTCTGATTGGTCAGGGCGATATTACTACCGCTGCTAAACCGACCTCTATTGCCAAATTTGACCTGATCCCGCGCGGTCAGGTGCCGCCAAATCCTTCTGAACTGTTGATGAGCGAACGCTTTGCCGAACTGGTGAACTGGGCGAGTAAAAACTATGACCTGGTGTTGATTGATACGCCGCCGATTCTGGCAGTGACCGATGCGGCAATTGTTGGTCGTCATGTCGGAACCACGTTAATGGTGGCGCGTTATGCGGTCAACACCTTGAAAGAAGTGGAAACCAGTCTGAGCCGCTTTGAGCAAAACGGTATTCCGGTGAAAGGGGTGATTCTGAACTCCATCTTCCGCCGCGCCAGCGCGTATCAGGATTATGGCTATTACGAATACGAATATAAGTCGGATGCGAAATAACGACATCCGCTGTCGGATGCGATGCTGACGCATCTTATCCGACCTACCTTCACGCCGCATCCGGCAAGCAAACCAGCTCCGTAGGCCGGATAAGGCGCTCACGCCGCATCCGGCAACAGAACCCGTAAACAAGCTTATAAACCGGCAGAACATCTCGACACTCCGGGAGAACAACCTATGAAAGATAATCCGCTGATCTCAATCTATATGCCAACCTGGAACCGCCAACAACTGGCGATTCGGGCGATAAAATCGGTCCTGCGCCAGGACTACAGCAACTGGGAGATGATCATCGTGGATGATTGCTCCACCTCCTGGGAACAACTGCAACAGTACGTCACCGCCCTCAACGATCCGCGTATTACCTACATTCACAACGATATTAACAGCGGGGCGTGCGCGGTACGTAACCAGGCGATTATGCTGGCGCAAGGGGAATACATCACCGGGATCGATGATGATGATGAATGGACACCCAACCGTCTGAGCGTCTTCCTCGCCCATAAACAGCAACTGGTCACTCACGCCTTTTTGTACGCTAACGACTACGTTTGCCAGGGCGAAGTCTATTCCCAACCAGCAAGTTTGCCGCTGTATCCCAAATCGCCGTATTCACGCCGCCTGTTCTATAAACGCAATATCATTGGCAATCAGGTCTTTACCTGGGCGTGGCGTTTCAAAGAGTGTTTGTTCGATACCGAACTGAAAGCGGCACAGGATTACGACATCTTCCTGCGGATGGTAGTGGAGTATGGCGAACCGTGGAAAGTGGAAGAGGCGACGCAGATCCTGCATATCAATCACGGTGAAATGCAGATCACCTCGTCACCGAAAAAATTCTCCGGGTACTTCCACTTTTACCGCAAGCACAAAGACAAATTCGACCGCGCCAGTAAAAAATATCAGCTGTTTACCCTCTACCAGATCCGCAATAAACGTATGACCTGGCGCACCTTGTTGACGCTGCTGTCGGTGCGTAACGGCAAACGTCTGGCTGATGGTATTCGGGGGCGCTAAAGATGCTGGAAGATCTGCGCGCCAACAGCTGGAGTTTACGCCCGTGCTGCATGGTACTTGCCTATCGCGTCGCTCATTTTTGTTCGGTGTGGCGCAAAAAGAACGTCCTCAACAATCTGTGGGCGGCCCCGCTGCTGGTGCTGTATCGCATTATCACCGAATGCTTTTTCGGTTATGAAATCCAGGCCGCCGCGACCATTGGCCGCCGCTTTACTATCCATCACGGTTACGCCGTAGTGATCAATAAAAACGTGGTGGCGGGGGATGATTTCACCATTCGCCACGGCGTCACTATCGGCAATCGTGGTGCCGATAACATGGCATGTCCACACATTGGCAACGGCGTCGAACTCGGTGCCAACGTCATTATTCTTGGTGATATCACGCTTGGTAACAACGTCACCGTGGGTGCGGGCAGCGTGGTGCTCGACTCTGTCCCGGACAACGCGCTGGTGGTGGGAGAAAAAGCGCGAGTGAAGGTAATTAAATGAATATTTTGCAATTTAATGTGCGACTGGCGGAAGGCGGGGCAGCAGGTGTGGCGTTAGATCTCCATCAGCGTGCGCTGCAACAGGGGCTGGCGTCACATTTTGTCTACGGTTACGGCAAAGGCGGCAAAGAGAGCGTCAGCCATCAAAACTATCCGCAGGTAATCAAACATACGCCGCGGATGACCGCGATGGCGAACATTGCACTGTTTCGTCTGTTTAATCGCGATCTGTTTGGCAATTTCAATGAGTTATATCGCACCATTACTCGCACACCGGGTCCGGTGGTCCTGCATTTTCATGTGCTGCACAGCTACTGGCTAAATCTTAAGAGCGTGGTGCGCTTTTGCGAAAAAGTGAAAAACCATAAACCGGACGTCACTGTGGTCTGGACGCTGCACGATCACTGGAGTGTAACCGGGCGCTGCGCCTTTACCGACGGTTGCGAAGGCTGGAAAACGGGTTGCCAGAAATGCCCGACCTTAAATAACTATCCGCCGGTGAAGATTGATCGCGCGCACCAGCTGGTGGCGGGCAAACGCCAGTTATTTCGTGAGATGCTGGCGCTGGGCTGTCAGTTTATTTCCCCCAGCCAGCATGTGGCTGATGCTTTCAATAGCCTGTACGGTCCAGGGCGTTGCCGGATTATCAATAATGGCATTGATATGGCAACCGAAGCGATTCTGGCGGATCTGCCTCCGGTGCGCGAAACCCAGGGCAAGCCGAAAATCGCGGTGGTGGCGCATGACCTGCGTTACGACGGCAAAACTAACCAGCAACTGGTGCGTGAGATGATGGCGCTGGGCGACAAAATCGAACTGCATACCTTTGGTAAGTTCTCGCCGTTCACCGCTGGCAACGTGGTTAATCACGGCTTTGAAACTGACAAGCGCAAGTTGATGAGCGCGCTCAATCAGATGGATGCGCTGGTGTTCAGTTCTCGTGTCGATAACTACCCGCTGATTTTGTGTGAGGCGCTATCGATTGGTGTGCCGGTGATCGCCACCCATAGCGATGCGGCGCGGGAAGTGCTGCAAAAATCCGGAGGTAAAACTGTCAGCGAAGAAGACGTGCTGCAACTGGTCCAGTTAAGCAAACCGGAAATCGCGCAGGCGATATTTGGTACCACGCTGGCTGAGTTCAGCCAACGCAGCCGCGCCGCCTACAGTGGACAACAGATGCTGGAGGAGTATGTCAACTTCTATCAGAATCTGTAGCTACCTGTTGCTGCCGCTGATTTATCTGCTGGTTAACGTCAAAATCGCCCAGCTTGGCGAAAGTTTCCCCATCACCATCGTCACTTTTTTACCTGTCTTGTTACTGCTGTTTTTAGAACGCATCAGCGTTAAAAAATTGATGATTGCCTTAGGGATTGGCGCGGGACTCACGGCGTTTAACTATCTGTTTGGTCAGTCGCTGGATGCCAGTAAATACGTCACTTCAACTATGCTGTTTGTCTATATTGTGATCATTATTGGCATGGTGTGGAGTATTCGTTTTAAAACAATTTCGCCACACAACCATCGCAAGATATTACGTTTCTTTTATCTGGTGGTCGGGCTGGTGGTGGCGCTGGCGGCGGTGGAGATGGCACAAATTATCCTCACCGGTGGCAGCAGTATTATGGAGTCGATTTCGAAATATCTGATTTACAGCAACAGCTATGTGCTGAATTTCATTAAATTCGGCGGCAAGCGCACGACAGCACTTTATTTCGAACCGGCATTTTTCGCTCTGGCATTAATCTCAATTTGGCTCAGCATCAAACAGTTTGGTATCAAAACGCCTAAAACAGATGCTATGATTCTCGCAGGGATAATATTATCCGGATCGTTTTCAGGGGTTATGACCTTTATCCTGTTTTATTTGCTGGAGTGGGCGTTTCAATATCTGAATAAAGAGGCGATTAAGAAAAAGTTACCGTTAGCATTGATTTCTCTGGCTGTATTCCTGGTTGGTGTGGTAATCGCGTTTCCTTATATTTCCACCCGTCTGGGCGATTTAGGTACGGAAGGATCGTCATCATATTATCGTATTGTCGGTCCGCTGGTGATGGTCGGTTATTCTTTGACCCATATTGACGGTGTAGTCAGATTTGGCTCACTTTATGAATATGTCGCATCATTCGGAATATTTAACGGTGCGGATGTCGGAAAAACCATAGACAATGGTTTGTATCTGCTGATTATTTATTTTTCCTGGTTCGCGGTGTTTTTATCGCTGTGGTACATGGGGAAAGTGATAAAAATGATGATCAACGCTTTTGGTGATAACCGCAATTTTCGCGTGCAATTATATCTTTTTACTCCGGTATCGCTGTTTTTTACCGGTTCGATATTTAGCCCGGAATATGCATTTTTAATCGTCTGTCCGTTTATTTTGCGAAAAGCGTTAAATATTACGAGGTAAGAATAAGAACATGTTGCTTAGCATAATCACTGTCGCGTTTCGTAACCTCGAAGGGATAGTCAAAACACATGCCTCGCTGGCGCATCTGGCGCAGGCGGAAGATATCAGCTTCGAATGGATTGTTGTCGATGGCGGTTCCAATGACGGCACCCGTGAGTATCTGGAAAATCTCAATGGTATCTATAACCTACGCTTTGTCAGCGAGCCAGATAACGGTATCTACGACGCCATGAACAAAGGCATTACGATGGCACAAGGCAAGTTCGCGTTGTTTCTCAATTCGGGCGATATTTTTCATCAGGATGCCGCAAATTTTGTCCGTAAGTTAAAAATGCAAAAAGATAACATGATGATCACCGGCGATGCGCTGCTGGATTTTGGCGACGGGCATAAAATTAAACGTAGCGCCAAACCGGGCTGGTATATTTATCACAGCCTGCCCGCCAGTCATCAGGCGATATTTTTCCCTGTATCCGGCTTGAAAAAATGGCGTTATGACCTGGAATATAAAGTTTCTTCCGACTACGCGCTGGCAGCCAAAATGTATAAAGCCGGTTATGCATTTAAAAAACTCAATGGCCTGGTGTCTGAATTTTCCATGGGTGGGGTATCTACCACCAATAATATGGAATTGTGTGCTGACGCGAAAAAAGTCCAACGACAAATATTACATGTACCTGGCTTTTGGGCTGAATTATCCTGGCATTTACGCCAACGTACTACCTCAAAGACGAAAGCCTTATATAACAAAGTCTGAATATAAGGAGAACCAATGCAAGATTTAAGCGGTTTCTCGGTGCCGAAAGGGTTCCGGGGCGGCAACGCTATTAAAGTGCAATTATGGTGGGCAGTACAGGCAACAATATTTGCCTGGTCGCCACAAGTATTGTATCGCTGGCGGGCATTTTTATTACGTTTATTCGGCGCAAAAATAGGAAAAAACGTAGTTATTCGTCCGTCAGTAAAAATTACCTATCCGTGGAAATTAACCTTAGGTGATTACGCGTGGGTCGGCGATGACGTCAATTTATATACCCTCGGTGAAATAACCATTGGCGCACATTCGGTGATATCGCAAAAAAGTTATTTATGCACCGGTAGCCACGACCATGCAAGTCAACATTTCACCATTAATGCTACGCCTATTGTGATTGGCGAGAAATGCTGGCTGGCAACCGATGTTTTTGTTGCCCCTGGCGTCACGATTGGCGACGGCACCGTCGTGGGTGCACGAAGCAGTGTTTTTAAAACGCTTCCGGCAAATGTGGTTTGCCGGGGGAATCCCGCAGTGGTGATACGCGAACGCGTTGAAACTGAATAAATTCAAAAAATACAGAGGAATAAGACATGTCAAAAGTCGCTCTCATCACCGGTGTAACCGGACAAGACGGTTCTTACCTGGCAGAGTTTCTGCTGGAAAAAGGTTACGAGGTGCATGGTATTAAGCGTCGTGCATCGTCATTCAACACCGAGCGCGTGGATCACATTTATCAGGATCCGCACACCTGCAACCCGAAATTCCATCTGCATTATGGCGACCTGAGTGATACCTCCAACCTGACACGCATTTTGCGTGAAGTGCAGCCGGATGAAGTTTACAACCTGGGCGCAATGAGCCACGTTGCGGTTTCTTTTGAGTCACCGGAATATACCGCAGACGTCGATGCGATGGGTACGCTGCGCCTGCTCGAGGCGATCCGCTTCCTCGGTCTGGAAAAGAAAACCCGTTTCTATCAGGCTTCCACCTCTGAACTGTATGGTCTGGTGCAGGAAATTCCGCAGAAAGAAACCACGCCGTTCTACCCACGCTCTCCGTATGCTGTCGCCAAACTGTACGCCTACTGGATCACCGTTAACTACCGCGAATCCTACGGCATGTACGCCTGTAACGGTATTCTCTTCAACCATGAATCCCCGCGCCGCGGCGAAACCTTCGTTACCCGCAAAATCACCCGCGCAATCGCCAATATCGCCCAGGGGCTGGAGTCGTGCCTGTACCTCGGCAATATGGATTCCCTGCGTGACTGGGGCCACGCCAAAGACTACGTAAAAATGCAGTGGATGATGCTGCAACAGGAACAGCCGGAAGATTTCGTTATCGCGACCGGCGTTCAGTACTCCGTGCGTCAGTTCGTGGAAATGGCAGCGGCACAGCTGGGCATCAAACTGCGCTTTGAAGGCACGGGTGTTGAAGAGAAGGGCATTGTGGTTTCCGTCACCGGGCATGACGCGCCGGGCGTTAAACCGGGTGATGTGATTATCGCCGTTGATCCGCGTTACTTCCGTCCGGCTGAAGTTGAAACGCTGCTCGGCGACCCGACCAAAGCGCACGAAAAACTGGGCTGGAAACCGGAAATCACCCTCAGAGAGATGGTGTCTGAAATGGTGGCTAATGACCTCGATGCGGCGAAAAAACACTCTCTGCTGAAATCTCACGGCTACGACGTGGCGATCGCGCTGGAGTCATAAGCATGAGTAAACAACGCATTTTTATCGCTGGCCATCGTGGGATGGTCGGTTCTGCCATCAGGCGGCAGCTCGAACAGCGCGGTGATGTGGAACTGGTATTACGCACCCGCGACGAGCTGAACCTGCTGGACAGCCGCGCGGTGCATGATTTCTTTGCCAGCGAACGCATTGACCAGGTCTATCTGGCGGCGGCGAAAGTGGGCGGCATTGTTGCCAACAACACCTATCCGGCGGATTTCATCTACCAGAACATGATGATTGAGAGCAACATCATTCACGCCGCGCATCAGAACGACGTGAACAAACTGCTGTTTCTTGGATCGTCCTGTATCTACCCGAAACTGGCAAAACAGCCGATGGCAGAAAGCGAGTTATTGCAGGGCACGCTGGAGCCGACCAACGAGCCTTACGCCATTGCCAAAATCGCCGGGATCAAACTGTGCGAATCATACAACCGCCAGTACGGACGCGATTACCGCTCAGTCATGCCGACCAACCTGTATGGCCCGCATGACAACTTCCACCCGAGTAATTCGCATGTGATCCCTGCATTGCTGCGTCGCTTCCACGAGGCGACGGCACAGAATGCACCGGACGTGGTGGTATGGGGCAGCGGTACACCGATGCGTGAATTCCTGCACGTCGATGATATGGCGGCGGCGAGCATTCATGTCATGGAGCTGGCGCACGAAGTCTGGCTGGAGAACACCCAGCCGATGCTGTCGCACATTAACGTCGGCACGGGCGTTGACTGCACTATCCGCGAGCTGGCGCAAACCATCGCCAAAGTGGTGGGTTACAAAGGTCGGGTGGTTTTTGATGCCAGCAAACCGGATGGTACGCCGCGCAAACTGCTTGATGTGACGCGCCTGCATCAGCTTGGCTGGTATCACGAAATCTCACTGGAAGCGGGGCTTGCCAGCACTTACCAGTGGTTCCTTGAGAATCAAGACCGCTTTCGGGGGTAATGATGTTTTTACGTCAGGAAGACTTTGCCACGGTAGTGCGCTCCACCCCGCTTGTCTCTCTCGACTTTATTGTCGAGAACAGTCGCGGCGAGTTTCTGCTTGGCAAAAGAACCAACCGCCCGGCGCAGGGTTACTGGTTTGTGCCGGGAGGGCGCGTGCAGAAAGACGAAACGCTGGAAGCCGCATTTGAGCGGCTGACGATGGCGGAACTGGGGCTGCGTCTGCCGATAACAGCAGGCCAGTTTTACGGTGTCTGGCAGCACTTTTATGACGATAACTTCTCCGGCACGGATTTCACCACTCACTATGTGGTGCTCGGTTTTCGCTTCAGAGTAGCGGAAGAAGAACTGTTACTGCCGGATGAGCAGCATGACGATTACCGCTGGCTGACGCCGGACGCACTGCTCGCCAGTGACAATGTTCACGCTAACAGCCGCGCCTATTTTCTCGCTGAGAAGCGTGCCGGAGTACCCGGATTATGAAAATACTGGTCTACGGCATTAACTACTCGCCGGAGTTAACCGGCATCGGCAAATACACCGGAGAAATGGTGGAATGGCTGGCGGCGCAAGGTCATGAGGTGCGGGTTATTACCGCACCGCCTTACTACCCGCAGTGGCAGGTGGGCGAGAACTATTCCGCCTGGCGCTACAAACGAGAAGAGGGGGCCGCCACGGTGTGGCGCTGCCCGCTGTACGTGCCAAAACAGCCGAGCACCCTGAAACGCCTGTTGCATCTCGGCAGTTTTGCCGTCAGCAGTTTTTTCCCGTTGATGGCGCAACGTCGCTGGAAGCCGGTTCGCATTATCGGCGTGGTGCCAACGCTGTTTTGCACGCCGGGAATGCGCCTGCTGGCGAAACTCTCTGGTGCGCGTACCGTGCTGCATATTCAGGATTACGAAGTGGACGCCATGCTGGGGCTGGGCCTTGCCGGAAAAGGCAAAGGCGGCAAAGTGGCACAGCTGGCAACGGCGTTCGAACGTAGCGGACTGCATAACGTCGATAACGTCTCCACGATTTCGCGTTCGATGATGAATAAAGCCATCGAAAAAGGCGTGGCGGCGGAAAACGTCATCTTCTTCCCCAACTGGTCGGAAATCGCCCGTTTTCAGCATGTTGCAGACACCGATGTTGATGCCCTTCGTAACCAGCTTGGCCTGCCGGATAACAAAAAAATCATTCTTTACTCCGGCAATATTGGTGAAAAGCAGGGGCTGGAAAACGTTATTGAAGCTGCCGATCGTCTGCGCGATGAACCGCTGATTTTTGCCATTGTCGGGCAGGGCGGCGGCAAAGCGCGGCTGGAAAAAATGGCGCAGCAGCGTGGACTGCGCAACATGCAATTTTTCCCGCTGCAATCGTATGACGCTTTACCCGCACTGCTGAAGATGGGCGATTGCCATCTGGTGGTGCAAAAACGCGGCGCGGCAGATGCCGTATTGCCGTCGAAACTGACCAATATTCTGGCGGTAGGCGGTAACGCGGTGATTACCGCAGAAGCCCACACAGAACTGGGACAGCTTTGCGAAACCTTTCCGGGCATTGCGGTTTGCGTGGAACCGGAATCGGTCGAGGCGCTGGTGGCGGGGATCCGTCAGGCGCTCCTGCTGCCCAAACACAACACGGTGGCACGTGAATATGCCGAACGCACACTCGATAAAGAGAACGTGTTACGTCAATTTATAAATGATATTCGGGGATAATTATGGCGCAGTCGAAACTCTATCCAGTTGTGATGGCAGGTGGCTCCGGTAGCCGCTTATGGCCGCTTTCCCGCGTACTTTACCCCAAGCAGTTTTTATGCCTGAAAGGCGATCTCACCATGCTGCAAACCACCATCTGCCGCCTGAACGGCGTGGAGTGCGAAAGCCCGGTGGTGATTTGCAATGAGCAGCACCGCTTTATTGTCGCGGAACAGCTGCGTCAACTGAACAAACTCACCGAGAACATTATTCTCGAACCGGCAGGGCGTAACACTGCACCTGCCATTGCACTGGCGGCGCTGGCGGCAAAACGTCATAGCCCGGAGAGCGACCCGTTAATGCTGGTGCTGGCGGCGGATCATGTGATTGCCGATGAAGACGCGTTCCGTGCCGCCGTGCGTAATGCCATGCCGTATGCCGAAGCGGGCAAGCTGGTGACCTTCGGCATTGTGCCGGATCTACCTGAAACCGGATATGGCTATATTCGTCGCGGTGAAGTGTCGGCGGGTGAGCAGGATACGGTGGCCTTTGAAGTGGCGCAGTTTGTCGAAAAACCGAATCTGGAAACCGCCCAGGCCTATGTGGCAAGCGGCGAATATTACTGGAACAGCGGCATGTTCCTGTTCCGCGCCGGACGCTATCTCGAAGAACTGAAAAAATATCGCCCGGATATTCTCGACGCCTGTGAACAAGCGATGAGCGCCGTCGATCCGGATCTCGATTTTATTCGCGTGGATGAAGAAGCGTTTCTGGCCTGCCCGGAAGAGTCGGTGGATTACGCGGTCATGGAACGTACGGCAGATGCCGTTGTGGTGCCGATGGATGCGGGCTGGAGCGATGTCGGTTCCTGGTCTTCATTATGGGAGATCAGCGCCCACACCGCCGAGGGCAACGTTTGCCACGGTGATGTGATTAATCACAAAACTGAAAACAGCTATGTGTACGCCGAATCTGGCCTGGTCACCACCGTCGGGGTGAAAGATCTGGTAGTGGTGCAGACCAAAGATGCGGTGCTGATTGCCGACCGTAACGCGGTGCAGGATGTGAAAAAAGTGGTCGAGCAGATCAAAGCCGATGGTCGCCATGAGCATCGGGTGCATCGCGAAGTGTATCGTCCGTGGGGCAAATATGACTCTATCGACGCGGGCGACCGCTACCAGGTGAAACGCATCACCGTGAAACCGGGCGAGGGCTTGTCGGTACAGATGCACCATCACCGCGCGGAACACTGGGTAGTGGTCGCGGGAACGGCAAAAGTCACCATTGATGGTGATATCAAACTGCTTGGTGAAAACGAGTCCATTTATATTCCGCTGGGGGCGACGCACTGCCTGGAAAACCCGGGGAAAATTCCGCTCGATTTAATTGAAGTGCGCTCCGGCTCTTATCTCGAAGAGGATGATGTGGTGCGCTTCGCGGATCGCTACGGACGGGTGTAAACGTCGCATCAGGAGCTGTTTGTCGGATGCGGCGTGAACGCCTTATCCAACCTACGGTTCGGGTTTGTAGTCCTGATAAGACGCGGCAGCGTCGCATCAGGCAATGAATGCGAAACCGAGATGTAAATAACGACAAAAACAAAATTGGCCGTTTCGGTCAGGGCCAACTATTGCCTGAAAAAGGGTAACGACATGAAAAAATTAACCTGCTTTAAAGCCTATGATATTCGCGGGAAATTAGGCGAAGAACTGAATGAAGATATCGCCTGGCGCATTGGTCGCGCCTATGGCGAATTTCTCAAACCGAAAACCATTGTGTTAGGCGGTGATGTCCGTCTCACCAGCGAAACCTTAAAACTGGCGCTGGCAAAAGGTTTACAGGATGCGGGCGTTGACGTGCTGGATATTGGTATGTCCGGCACCGAAGAGATCTATTTCGCCACGTTCCATCTCGGCGTGGATGGCGGCATTGAAGTTACCGCCAGCCATAATCCGATGGATTATAACGGCATGAAGCTGGTTCGCGAGGGGGCTCGCCCGATCAGCGGAGATACCGGACTGCGCGACGTCCAGCGTCTGGCTGAAGCCAACGACTTTCCTCCCGTCGATGAAACCAAACGCGGTCGCTATCAGCAAATCAACCTGCGTGACGCTTACGTTGATCACCTGTTCGGTTATATCAATGTCAAAAACCTCACGCCGCTCAAGCTGGTGATTAACTCCGGGAATGGCGCAGCGGGTCCGGTGGTGGACGCCATTGAAGCCCGCTTTAAAGCCCTTGGCGCACCCGTGGAATTAATCAAAGTGCACAACACGCCGAACGGCAATTTCCCCAACGGTATTCCTAACCCGCTACTGCCGGAATGCCGCGACGACACCCGCAATGCGGTCATCAAACACGGCGCGGATATGGGCATTGCCTTTGATGGCGATTTTGACCGCTGCTTCCTGTTTGACGAAAAAGGGCAGTTTATCGAAGGCTACTACATTGTCGGCCTGCTGGCAGAAGCGTTCCTCGAAAAAAATCCCGGCGCGAAGATCATCCACGATCCACGTCTCTCCTGGAATACCGTTGATGTGGTGACTGCCGCTGGCGGCACGCCGGTGATGTCGAAAACCGGACACGCCTTTATTAAAGAACGTATGCGCAAGGAAGACGCCATCTACGGTGGCGAAATGAGCGCCCACCATTACTTCCGTGATTTCGCTTACTGCGACAGCGGCATGATCCCGTGGCTGCTGGTCGCCGAACTGGTGTGCCTGAAAGATAAAACGCTGGGCGAACTGGTACGCGACCGGATGGCGGCGTTTCCGGCAAGCGGTGAGATCAACAGCAAACTGGCGCAACCCGTTGAGGCGATTAACCGCGTGGAACAGCATTTTAGCCGTGAGGCGCTGGCGGTGGATCGCACCGATGGCATCAGCATGACCTTTGCCGACTGGCGCTTTAACCTGCGCACCTCCAATACCGAACCGGTGGTGCGCCTGAATGTGGAATCGCGCGGTGATGTGCCGCTGATGGAAGCGCGAACGCGAACTCTGCTGACGTTGCTGAACGAGTAATGTCATTACTTTCCCCCTCACCCTGACGCTCTACTGCCTGCGGAGAGAAGTGAGCACGGAACTTTCTTCTCCCCCTCGCCCCTTTGGGGAGAGGGCCGGGGTGAGGGGCGAGGCGACAATAGAACAGGAACAACGATGACAAATCTAAAAAAGCGCGAGCGAGCGAAAACCAATGCATCGTTAATCTCTATGGTGCAACGCTTTTCAGATATCACCATCATGTTTGCCGGACTATGGCTGGTTTGCGAAGTCAGCGGACTGTCATTCCTCTACATGCACCTGTTGGTGGCGCTGATTACGCTGGTGGTGTTCCAGATGCTGGGCGGCATCACCGATTTTTATCGCTCATGGCGCGGTGTTCGGGCAGCGACAGAATTTGCCCTGTTGCTACAAAACTGGACCTTAAGCGTGATTTTCAGCGCCGGACTGGTGGCGTTCAACAATGATTTCGACACGCAACTGAAAATCTGGCTGGCGTGGTATGGGCTGACCAGTATCGGACTGGTGGTTTGCCGTTCATGTATTCGTATTGGGGCGGGCTGGCTGCGTAATCATGGCTATAACAAGCGCATGGTCGCCGTAGCGGGGGATTTAGCCGCCGGACAAATGCTGATGGAGAGCTTCCGTAATCAGCCGTGGTTAGGGTTTGAAGTGGTGGGGGTTTACCACGACCCGAAACCGGGCGGCGTTTCTAACGACTGGGCGGGCAATCTTCAACAGCTGGTCGAGGACGCGAAAGCGGGCAAGATTCATAACGTCTATATCGCGATGCAAATGTGCGACGGCGCGCGAGTGAAAAAACTGGTCCATCAATTGGCGGACACCACCTGTTCGGTGTTGCTGATCCCCGATGTCTTTACCTTCAACATTCTCCATTCACGTCTTGAAGAGATGAACGGCGTTCCGGTGGTGCCGCTTTACGACACGCCGCTTTCCGGGGTTAACCGCCTGCTCAAACGTGCGGAAGACATTGTGCTGGCGACGCTTATTCTGCTGCTGATCTCCCCGGTGCTGTGCTGTATTGCGCTGGCGGTGAAACTCAGTTCACCAGGGCCGGTTATTTTCCGCCAGACTCGCTATGGCATGGATGGCAAACCGATCAAAGTGTGGAAGTTCCGTTCGATGAAAGTGATGGAGAACGACAAAGTGGTGACTCAGGCGACGCAGAACGATCCGCGCGTCACCAAAGTGGGGAACTTTCTGCGCCGCACCTCGCTGGATGAACTGCCGCAGTTTATCAATGTGCTGACCGGGGGGATGTCGATTGTGGGGCCACGTCCGCACGCAGTAGCGCATAACGAACAGTATCGCCAGCTCATTGAAGGCTACATGCTGCGCCATAAAGTGAAACCGGGCATTACTGGCTGGGCGCAGATTAACGGCTGGCGCGGCGAAACCGACACGCTGGAGAAAATGGAAAAACGCGTCGAGTTCGACCTTGAGTACATCCGCGAATGGAGCGTCTGGTTCGATATCAAAATCGTTTTCCTGACGGTGTTCAAAGGTTTCGTTAACAAAGCGGCATATTGATATGAGCTTACGTGAAAAAACCATCAGCGGCGCGAAGTGGTCGGCGATTGCCACGGTGATCATCATCGGCCTCGGGCTGGTGCAGATGACCGTGCTGGCGCGGATTATCGACAACCACCAGTTCGGCCTGCTGACTGTGTCGCTGGTGATTATCGCGCTGGCAGATACGCTTTCTGACTTTGGTATCGCTAACTCGATTATTCAGCGAAAAGAAATCAGTCACCTTGAACTCACCACGTTGTACTGGCTGAACGTCGGGCTGGGGATCGTGGTGTGCGTGGCGGTGTTTTTGTTGAGTGATCTCATCGGCGACGTGCTGAATAACCCGGACCTGGCACCGTTGATTAAAACATTGTCGCTGGCGTTTGTGGTGATCCCCCACGGGCAACAGTTCCGCGCGTTGATGCAGAAGGAGCTGGAGTTCAACAAAATCGGCATGATCGAAACCAGCGCGGTACTGGCGGGCTTCACTTTTACGGTGGTTAGCGCCCATTTCTGGCCGCTGGCGATGACCGCGATCCTCGGTTATCTGGTCAATAGTGCGGTAAGAACGCTGCTGTTTGGCTACTTTGGTCGCAAAATTTATCGCCCCGGTCTGCATTTCTCGCTGGCGTCGGTGGCACCGAACTTACGCTTTGGTGCCTGGCTGACGGCGGACAGCATCATCAACTATCTCAATACCAACCTTTCAACGCTGGTGCTGGCGCGTATTCTCGGCGCGGGCGTGGCAGGGGGATACAACCTGGCGTACAACGTGGCCGTTGTGCCACCGATGAAGTTGAACCCAATCATCACCCGCGTGTTGTTTCCGGCATTCGCCAAAATTCAGGACGATACCGAAAAGCTGCGCGTTAACTTCTACAAGCTGCTGTCGGTAGTGGGGATTATCAACTTTCCGGCGCTGCTGGGGCTGATGGTGGTGTCGAATAACTTTGTACCGCTGGTCTTTGGTGAGAAGTGGAACAGCATTATTCCGGTGCTGCAATTGCTGTGTGTGGTGGGTCTGCTGCGTTCCGTAGGTAACCCGATTGGTTCGCTGCTGATGGCGAAAGCGCGGGTCGATATCAGCTTTAAATTCAACGTATTCAAAACCTTTCTGTTTATTCCGGCGATTGTTATTGGTGGGCAGATGGCGGGCGCAATTGGCGTCACGCTCGGCTTCCTGTTGGTACAGATTATCAACACCATTCTGAGTTACTTCGTGATGATTAAACCGGTTCTTGGTTCCAGTTATCGCCAGTACATCCTGAGTTTGTGGCTGCCGTTTTATCTCTCGTTGCCGACGCTGGTGGTCAGTTATGCGCTGGGCATTGTGCTGAAAGGGCAACTGGCGCTGGGGATGCTGCTGGCGGTGCAAATAGCCGCGGGCGTGCTGGCGTTTGTGGTGATGATTGTGCTGTCGCGCCATCCGCTGGTGGTGGAAGTGAAGCGTCAGTTTTGTCGCAGCGAAAAAATGAAAATGCTTTTACGGGCGGGGTGAGTTGCTGTTTTCGGTTCCGACAACGGTTGCCGGATGCGGCGTAAAACGCCTTATCCATCCTACGGTTCCGTGCTCGGGACCTGTAGGCCTGATAAGACGCGTCAGCGTCGCATCAGGCACTGAATGCCGGATGCGGCGTGAACGCCTTATCCGGCCTACGGTTCTGTGCTCGGGTCTTGTAGGCCTGATAAGACGCGTCAGCGTCGCATCAGGCAAAAAGCGGCAACGAACAAAACAAACACAGCCCACCTGGCATCAAATTTATGAGGAAAAAATGAAATTACTTATTCTGGGCAACCACACTTGCGGCAATCGTGGCGACAGCGCCATCCTGCGCGGCTTACTTGATGCCATCAACATCCTCAATCCACACGCCGAAGTGGACGTGATGAGCCGCTATCCGGTCAGTTCTTCCTGGCTGCTCAACCGCCCGGTAATGGGCGATCCGCTGTTCCTGCAAATGAAACAACACAACAGCGCGGCGGGCGTTGTCGGGCGCGTTAAAAAAGTCCTCCGTCGCCGCTACCAGCATCAGGTATTGCTCTCACGCGTCACCGACACTGGCAAGCTGCGTAATATCGCCATCGCCCAGGGATTCACCGACTTCGTGCGCCTGCTGTCAGATTACGACGCCATTATTCAGGTCGGCGGATCGTTTTTTGTCGATCTCTACGGCGTGCCGCAGTTTGAACATGCACTTTGCACGTTTATGGCGAAAAAGCCGCTGTTTATGATTGGTCACAGCGTCGGTCCCTTCCAGGATGAGCAATTTAACCAACTGGCGAACTACGTTTTTGGTCACTGCGACGCGCTGATCCTGCGCGAATCGGTCAGCCTTGATCTGATGAAACGCAGCAATATCAC
Organism: Escherichia sp. MOD1-EC6021; assembly: GCF_002965245.1. NCBI lineage: Bacteria > Pseudomonadati > Pseudomonadota > Gammaproteobacteria > Enterobacterales > Enterobacteriaceae > Escherichia > Escherichia sp. MOD1-EC6021. The sequence goes on from NZ_PTRU01000001.1 coordinate 430,011, forward strand.
TACCGCAAAAGTGGAACATGGCGTCGATACCGCGTGGCTGGTCGATCACCACACAGAAGAATTCACCGCCAGCTATGCCGTTCAACATTGGCTGGACGTTGCCGCACAACAGAAAACGGTGGCAATTACCCTGCGCGAACTGGCACCGTTCGACAAACGTCTCGGCACCACTCAACAAGCGTATGAAAAAGCCTTTGCCGGGGTGGTCAATCGCATTCTCGACGAAGGCTATCAGGTTATTGCGCTCTCCACCTGTACGGGCATCGACAGCTATAATAAAGACGACCGCATGGTGGCGCTCAATCTTCGCCAGCACATCAGCGATCCTGCCCGTTACCACGTGGTGATGGATGAACTCAACGATCTGGAAATGGGCAAAATTCTCGGAGCCTGTCAACTCACCGTCGGTACGCGTCTGCACTCAGCCATTATCTCGATGAATTTCTCCACTCCGGCAATTGCCATCAACTACGAACATAAATCCGCCGGGATTATGCAGCAGCTGGGGCTGCCAGAGATGGCGATCGATATCCGTCATTTATTAGATGGCAGCCTGCAAGCGATGGTTGCGGATACCTTAGGCCAGCTTCCGGCGCTGAACGCACGACTTAGCGAAGCCGTCAGTCGCGAACGTCAGACGGGAATGCAGATGGTGCAATCTGTGCTTGAGCGCATCGGGGAGGTGAAATGAAGGTCGGTTTCTTCTTATTGAAATTTCCGCTGTCGTCAGAAACCTTCGTTCTTAACCAAATCACTGCGTTTATTGATATGGGCTTTGAAGTGGAGATTGTCGCGTTGCAAAAAGGCGATACAGAGAACACCCACGCGGCTTGGACGAAATACAACCTTGCTGCCAGAACCCGCTGGTTACAGGACGAACCTACGGGCAAAGTGGCGAAACTGCGCCACCGCGCCAGCCAGACCTTACGCGGCATTCATCGTAAAAATACCTGGCAGGCGCTCAACCTCAAACGCTATGGTGCCGAGTCGCGGAACCTGATTTTGTCTGCTATTTGCGGCCAGGTCGCAACCCCGTTTCATGCCGATGTGTTCATCGCTCATTTTGGACCTGCGGGGGTAACCGCAGCAAAACTACGGGAACTGGGTGTCATTCGCGGCAAAATTGCCACCATTTTCCACGGCATTGATATCTCCAGTTGGGAAGTGCTCAACCGCTACACCCCCGAATATCAACAACTGTTTCGCCGTGGCGACCTGATGCTACCGATAAGCGATCTGTGGGCCGGAAGGCTGCAAAAAATGGGCTGCCCGAGGGAAAAAATCGCCGTATCGCGTATGGGTGTGGACATGACGCGCTTTAGCCCGCGTCCGGTGAAAGCGCCTGCAACGCCGCTGGAAATCATTTCCGTCGCACGCTTAACCGAGAAAAAAGGCCTGCATGTGGCGATCGAAGCCTGCCGTCAGTTGAAAGAGCAGGGTGTGGCATTTCGCTATCGCATCCTCGGCATTGGCCCGTGGGAACGACGCTTGCGCACGCTCATCGAACAATATCAACTGGAAGATGTGGTGGAGATGCCGGGCTTTAAACCGAGCCATGAAGTGAAGGCGATGCTCGACGACGCGGATGTCTTCCTCCTGCCATCGGTAACGGGCGCGGACGGTGATATGGAAGGTATTCCGGTGGCGCTGATGGAAGCGATGGCGGTCGGCATTCCGGTGGTTTCTACTCTGCATAGCGGAATACCAGAGCTGGTCGAGGCCGATAAATCCGGCTGGCTGGTGCCTGAGAACGATGCTCGCGCACTGGCGCAACGACTGGCGGCGTTTAGCCAACTGGACACTGACGAACTGGCTCCGGTTATCAAACGTGCTCGCGAAAAAGTCGAACACGATTTTAACCAGCAGGTGATCAATCGAGAACTCGCCAGCTTGCTGCAAGCTTTATAGAGGAGAACGCATGCCATTTAAAACACTCTCCCGACGCACCTTCCTGACGGCAAGCTCGGCGCTTGCCTTCCTCCATACCCCTTTCGCTCGCGCACTTCCCGCCCGACAAAGCGTTAACATTAACGACTACAACCCACACGACTGGATCGCCTCATTTAAACAAGCCTTCAGCGAAGGGCGAACGGTCGTCGTGCCTGCCGGATTGGTTTGTGACAATATCAACACCGGCATCTTCATTCCTCCCGGCAAAACGTTACACATCCTTGGAAGCCTGCGCGGCAATGGCAGAGGGCGATTTGTCTTACAGGACGGCAGCCAGGTGACAGGGGAGGAGGGCGGCAGTATGCATAACATCACCCTGGATGTGCGTGGCTCTGACTGCACCATCAAAGGGCTGACGATGAGCGGCTTTGGTCCGGTAACGCAGATTTATATCGGCGGCAAAAACAAACGAGTAATGCGTAACCTCTCCATCGATAACCTGACCGTTAGCCACGCTAATTACGCCATCTTACGCCAGGGATTTCATAACCAGATTATCGGTGCCAACATCACCAACTGTAAATTTAGTGATTTACAGGGCGACGCCATTGAATGGAACGTGGCGATTAACGACCGTGATATTTTGATATCTGACCATGTCATCGAGCGCATCAACTGTACCAACGGCAAAATCAACTGGGGTATCGGCATAGGCCTTGCGGGAAGTACCTACGATAATAACTACCCGGAAGACCAGGCAGTGAAAAACTTTGTCGTGGCGAATATCACGGGATCGGATTGTCGGCAGTTGATCCATGTTGAAAATGGTAAACATTTTGTTATTCGTAATATCAAAGCCCGCAATATCACGCCGGATTTCAGTAAGAAAGCGGGCATTGATAACGCCACGGTCGCTATTTACGGTTGTGACAATTTCGTGATTGATAATATTGAAATGATTAATAGCGCCGGGATGTTAATCGGGTATGGAGTAATTACAGGCAAATATCTCTCGATACCGCAAAATTTCCGAGTGAATAATATTCAACTGGATAATACCCACCTTGCTTACAAATTGCGCGGTATCCAAATCTCTGCCGGGAATGCCGTCTCCTTTGTGGCACTGACTAACATTGAGGTGAAGCGTGCGTCGCTGGAGTTACACAACAAACCGCAACATCTTTTTATGCGTAATATCAAAGTGATGCAGGAATCCTCTGTTGGACCCGCATTGAGCATGAACTTCGACATGCGCAAAGACGTACGAGGTGTCTTTATGGCGAAAAAAGAAACACTGCTGTCACTTGCAAATGTTCATGCGGTGAATGAGAAAGGACAAAGCTCCGTCGATATCGACAGGGTTAATCACCATATTGTTAATGTGGAAAAGATTAACTTTAGATTGCCGGAACGGAGGGAGTAGATTTGCGACCATTCCTGGAAAAATGGAGCCATACTTAGGAACAATGCTACTGCAATCCACAACGAAGCGGCGTAACATCACAAGTAATTCAGTAATCAATTCAGGGTAATTGATGCTGGCGAAAAAAATCGAACAAGCTATAATTCAGCAACCATTTTACAGGTGGATGAAATAATGACGAATTTAAAAGCAGTTATTCCTGTAGCGGGTCTTGGGATGCATATGTTGCCTGCCACTAAGGCGATTCCCAAAGAGATGCTACCGATCGTAGACAAGCCAATGATTCAGTACATCGTTGACGAGATTGTGGCTGCAGGGATCAAAGAAATCCTCCTGGTAACTCACGCTTCCAAGAACGCGGTCGAAAACCACTTCGACACCTCTTATGAATTAGAATCTCTCCTTGAGCAGCGCGTGAAGCGTCAACTGCTGGCGGAAGTACAGTCCATTTGCCCGCCGGGCGTGACTATTATGAACGTGCGTCAGGGCGAACCTTTAGGTTTGGGCCACTCCATTTTATGTGCACGACCTGCCATTGGTGACAACCCATTTGTCGTGGTGCTGCCAGACGTTGTGATCGACGACGCCAGCGCCGACCCGCTGCGCTACAACCTTGCTGCCATGATTGCACGCTTCAACGAAACGGGCCGCAGCCAGGTGCTGGCAAAACGTATGCCGGGCGATCTCTCTGAATACTCTGTCATCCAGACCAAAGAACCGCTGGATCGCGAAGGTAAAGTCAGCCGCATTGTTGAATTTATCGAAAAACCGGATCAGCCACAAACGCTGGACTCAGACATCATGGCCGTTGGTCGCTATGTACTTTCTGCCGATATTTGGCCGGAACTGGAACGCACGCAGCCTGGTGCATGGGGACGTATTCAGCTGACTGATGCCATCGCTGAACTGGCGAAAAAACAGTCCGTTGATGCCATGCTGATGACAGGTGACAGCTACGACTGCGGTAAAAAAATGGGGTATATGCAGGCATTTGTGAAGTATGGACTACGCAACCTGAAAGAAGGGGCGAAGTTCCGTAAAGGGATTGAGAAGCTGTTAAGCGAATAATGAAAATCTAACCGAATGTAACGGTTGATAAGAAAATTGTAACGGCAGTGAAGATTCGTGGCGAAAGTAATTGTTGCGAATATTCCTGCCGTTGTTTTATATAAACAATCAGAATAACAACGAGTTAGCAATAGGATTTTAGTCAAAGTTTTCCAGGATTTTCCTTGTTTCCAGAGCGGATTGGTAAGACAATTAGCGTTTGAATTTTTCGGGTTTAGCGCGAGTGGGTAACGCTCGTCACATCGTAGACATGCATGCAGTACTCTGGTAGCTGTAAAGCCAGGGGCGGTAGCGTGCATAATTGAAATGTACATCAAATTTTATGGTTTTTCTCTAATGGAAAATATAACCATTTACGATTATGTGATTGTAAATAACGGTCTATTTAATAAAGATGCTGTAATCGTTTTTTTTATAATATTTTATTTGTTTGGTTGTCTTATTAATATTGTATCCAATTATGTTAGCTGTATTTATGTTCTATTGGTACTAATACCATTATCACTATTATTCGCATTAAATGGACCTGATAAAGCATCGTATTTGTCTTTATATAATGCAATAGATACAGTGAGCGATGTTTTTAAATATTACAATACAATAGATTCTCCATTATACTATATAACAATGGTCTTATTTAAAAATATAGGGCTTACATTTTACAGTTTTATGGTAGTGCAAAATTTAATTATATCATTTTCATTATCATATCTAATTTATAAATATAAATGGGGGTATCACATAGCAATGTGGCTATATTTTACCCATCTACTCGTACCATTTTCGGTTCGTGGACATTTGGTCATAATTACCATTTTATTTGCAAATAGAAGTGTGGTATCTAAAATTATAAGTTCGTTAGGATTAGTGGCGATTCATCCACTAATATCTGCATTACCAATCACTTATCAATTGCGTGGCTTGATAAGAGGTAAACGTAGTATTCTAATAATCGTGCTAACGATATGTGCGCTAGTATTTTCATCATCCTATTTGATTAGCAAGTATACTAGTTATGCTATAAACGGTGATGAGTATGTTAAAAACGCGGGGTTATCACTAATATATATAGTTGATGCAATAGAGTTATTGCTATTTTGGTCAATAATTAGACCAATAGCTTTAATCGATAAGTTATTTTTACTTTTCCCGGTCGTATTAAGTTTTGGTACAATAATAATCCCAATGCTTGGTCGATTTTCATATGCATGTGATTTGGTGTATATTTTAATTTTAATTAATAACGCAAATAGGCTAAAAAATAAAAAGACACTTTTTATGTGTTTATCACTTATTGCATTAATCCGATTTGTTAAAAATTATTATTCAATTGAGTATTTTATATTATGATGCTTTTTTTTAAAAACCCCAAAAATAAAAAATCAACTGGTATTCTATATCTCCAGACGTTATTACATGAAAGGTTATCAAATGTAAGAGTGATAACATCAACGATAATGATTATTAAACGTTATTTCAATATAATGAAATCTACAGAGGTAGCAATTTTTCTTCCCTTTACTTTCTCTTGCATATTTGCAAAAAAAAATGATTTGGTAATAATGCCTGATGACTCAATTCGATCAATAACCAGCGTTTCAAAAGTGAGGTATGAAAATAAAAAAATTTTAAAATGGCTATTTCAGAATATCAGGTTAATTATAACTAAGAATATAATATCTTTAAAAAAAGACGTGGTCTATTTAACCGTCTCTAAAGACGATCAGTGGTCATTGCAATCAAAATTCCCAAAGCATAAAATTGTCTATATTCCTCATCCTATACAATCTGCAAGTAATAAAGAAGATGTGTTGGATAGATGCGAAAATATAAGTACTATATGTTTTATGAATTTACAGGAACATTATTCTGTTAATCCAAGTACTTTTATTCGGCCTAAAACAAAAGTTAATCTGAATGATTTGCATAATAAAGTTAATATTATTTTTCATGGTTCTTATTCTCAAGCTTGGTACGGGAAGTATATGTATTATTATGGGAAAGCAAATTGCAAAGCAGTAAGGTATGTCGAGGATTTCGAACAGTTCTATAATAATATAGATCTAATCATCTTGCCATTAGCAGCTGGCGCGGGAATTAAGAATATCGTTTTAAATTCAGTATACAGGAATAAACTTATTTTAGGTACCGAAGAGGCATTTTCAGGAATACCTAAGGAATTTACAAGAAAATTAATTATTGATTCGAATGATGACATCTTAACAAAAATTAACTCAGAAGTAGAGTGTTTAGCTATTAAGGAAAGTTGTAATATTTTACGTGACTATCTAGTCGTTGAACACACAGAAAAAGCTTTTATGGATACAATTTTTAAAAACATAATTTAAAGAGCAAATATGTCTATTATAAGATTACAAGGCGGACTTGGAAATCAACTTTTTCAGTTCTCATTTGGATATGCGCTTTCCAAAATTAATGGGACACCATTGTATTTTGATATAAGTCATTATGCTGAAAATGATGATCATGGTGGTTACAGGCTAAACAATCTCCAAATTCCAGAGGAATATTTACAGTATTACACACCAAAAATTAATAATATTTATAAATTATTGGTTCGTGGGTCAAGATTATATCCTGACATCTTTCTTTTTTTAGGTTTTTGCAATGAATTTCATGCCTATGGTTATGATTTTGAATATATAGCGCAAAAATGGAAATCCAAAAAATATATAGGGTATTGGCAATCTGAACACTTTTTCCATAAACATATATTAGATCTAAAAGAATTTTTTATTCCAAAGAATGTGTCTGAACAAGCAAATTTACTTGCAGCGAAAATTCTTGAATCTCAATCATCACTTTCTATTCATATAAGAAGAGGAGATTATATAAAAAACAAAACAGCTACTTTAACTCATGGCGTTTGTTCGTTAGAGTATTACAAAAAAGCTTTAAATAAAATACGCGATTTGGCAATGATACGTGACGTATTTATTTTCAGTGATGATATTTTTTGGTGTAAAGAAAATATCGAAACATTACTCAGTAAAAAATATAATATATATTATTCAGAAGATTTATCACAAGAAGAAGATTTATGGTTAATGAGCTTAGCTAACCATCATATTATAGCGAATAGTAGTTTTAGTTGGTGGGGGGCTTATTTAGGTTCATCAGCGTCACAGATTGTTATTTATCCTACTCCTTGGTACGATATAACTCCAAAAAATACTTATATCCCCATAGTCAATCACTGGATAAACGTGGATAAACATAGCTCGTGTTAGGGATAGATTATAAAGGAGTTTGTAGTGGAGAGACCATATTTTTCGTTTTTATTATGCGTTAACAAAGATGAAGGTTTTCTCAATGATGCTCTTGAGAGTATTATAAACCAAGACTATTCTTATGAATATGAAATTATTGTTATTGCAAATAATTGTGATGATAATCTATGGGCATATTTGAACTCCGTTGAGAGTGACAAATTGAAAATACATCGTACCAATATTGGGCAGTTAGCTTTTAATTTAAACTATGGAGCAAATATTGCTAGAGGGGAGTATATTGTTAGGATGGATGCCGATGATGTATCCACCCCGAATCGATTAAAGATTCTTGAGGCGGCTATTCAAGAAAATAACTATCCAGATGTAATAGGAACTTCAGTTTATTTTATAAGTGAGACAGGTAGAATCATAAAGAAATATGTTCCTCCTTTAGGAGAGGTAAAAAGTGCTCTCATTAAAAATCCATTCGTTCACCCAACTGTGGCCATCAAAAAAGTGTCATTATTTAAAATTGGGGGCTATCTTGGTGGATTTCAGTCAGAAGATAATGATTTATGGATTCGGATGCTTAGAGCGCATGAATTTAAGTTAGTAAATATTGATTCTGTAACATTATTTTATAGAATAAACGATCATCAAACTCGTGGTCGAGTTCTACCATATGCAGAAGTTGCGTCTTATGCGTTGAGAGAGTTTCTTTTAAAAAAGAGAATAAAATATTTTGCGGCGCTACTTATCAATATTGGAAAGGCGCTTATACTTCCAAAAAGATAAGGTATGAAACTTATGAAAATAATGCATACGGTATTAAATACATTTACTGCAAAGAAGTTTGTTGAGCCGCTTTTAGATAATGTTAATGAGCAACACAATAAAGAAAAAATAATTCATAAAATTTTGATTGATCCTGTTAATGGTGATGAGCGTTTTTTAAAAGAACTTCATGTACAATATGAAATAAAAAAATTTGATATAGATTATTTATTTATCAAACATATAATTGAGCTTTATTTCTATTTTAGAAAAGAAAGACCAGATATAGTTATAGCCCATATGTCAAGAGGGGCTATTCTACCGTTAATTTCTGCTTTTATAGCCCGAGTACCCAAACGTATATATTTTAATCATGGGGTGCCATATATTGGTTATAAGAACCTTCCTAGGATGTGTTTTAAATTACTTGAAAAGCTAAATTGTTTTTTTTCTAACCAAGTATTAACTGTTTCTCAAGGTATGATTGAGCCTTTAACCGCTATAACTAAAAAGCCAGTATCAATACTTGGGCCTGGCTCTGCTTGTGGTATTGACCACAATGAGTTTCAAAGAAAGTCAAAATATGATATAGAAAATATAAAACAGCAATACGCTGCATCAGATACTTTCATCTTTACCTTCGTAGGAAGGCCGGTTGCACGAAAAGGGTTTGATATAACGCTGAAAGCGTTTACTAAGGCATTTAGTGGTGCAGATAATGTAATTCTTTTATTAGCAGGGGCAACTTCGGAAGATATTTTTCGCGTATTAGGAAGTAAACCTAATAATATCAAACCATTAGGTTTTATAATGGATTTAGATAACGTATATTTAGCTACAGATGTAGTTGTCGTACCAAGTGAGCATGAGGGTTTTTGCTACGCACTTTTAGAAGGAGCTGCAAGAGAGTGCGCTCTCATTTGTAGCGATATCCCTGGGCCTGACGCAATTGTTATTAATAAAAGAAATGGGATTTTAATAACCCCTAAAAATATTGATAGCCTTATGGTTAGTATGTCTGAATTATTTAATGATAGAGAAATGACAAAAAAATATGGAGAACAAGCATATATGATAGCTTCCGAATTTGAACGAAAAAAAATCATGTTATATTATAGTTACTACATAAGAAGTTTATTTATTGAACAAAGGTGATTTTTAAATGTAATTATCCGTATACAACTAATACTGATATAATTTTTTGTTTAATCTCATTAGCAGGTATTTTATGAAAAAGAAAGCTCTGATTACTGGAATTACTGGACAAGATGGTTCTTATCTGGCCGAATTTTTATTAGATAAAGGTTATGAAGTTCATGGCATAAAAAGAAGAGCCTCTCTTTTTAACACTAATAGAATTGATCATATTTATCAGGATCTACATCATGAGAAACAAAGTTTTTTTCTTCATTACGGTGATCTTACCGATTCGTTGAATATAGTTAGATTGGTACAAGAAATACAACCTGATGAAATTTATAACTTAGGGGCACAATCGCACGTAGCAGTATCATTTGAATCACCAGAATATACAGCCGATGTTGACGCAATTGGTACGTTACGATTGTTAGAAGCTATTCGTATATGTGGGCTTGAGAAAAAAACTCGTTTTTATCAAGCCTCTACCTCGGAATTATATGGGTTAGTGCAAGAAATACCTCAAAAGGAGACTACACCATTTTATCCAAGGTCACCTTATGCAGTAGCTAAGATGTATGCATATTGGATTACAGTCAATTATAGAGAATCTTATGGGATATATGCTTGTAATGGAATTTTATTTAATCATGAATCACCTCGCCGTGGTGAAACATTTGTAACAAGAAAAATCACCCGAGCATTAGCAAATATTGCGTACGGATTAGAGCCATGTTTGTATTTAGGCAATATGGATGCTTTGCGCGATTGGGGGCATGCAAAAGATTATGTAAGAATGCAATGGTTAATGTTACAACAAGAAACACCTGATGATTTCGTAATAGCTACGGGCAAGCAGATCTCTGTAAGAGAGTTTGTGAGAATGGCTGCTGCTAATTTAGGTATTGAGCTTGAATTTATTGGTTGTGGTTTGAAAGAAGTAGGAGTTGTGAAAGCAATTCATGGAAATGAAGCTCCTTCGGTTAAAATTGGCGATGTTATTGTTCAAGTGGATCCTCGTTATTTTCGACCTGCCGAAGTTGAAACTTTGCTCGGTTATCCTGAAAAAGCCAAAATAAAACTAGGGTGGGAACCTGAAATAACGATCGAAGAAATGTGTAAGGAAATGATAAGAAATGATCTTAACATAGCAAAGCAACATTCTCTGTTAAAGTTAAATGGGTATGATGTGTCCTTGTCAGTGGAGAAATAATGAAATGAAAATGAAAAAAATATATATTGCAGGGCATAGAGGGATGGTTGGTTCTGCAATCAAACGTCAGTTAATGATGAATAGTTCTGTTGAGTTAATTTTTCGTAGTAGTCACGAACTTGACTTGATGAACCAAGATGCTGTCCAAAATTTTTTTAATACAGAAAGGATCGATGAAGTCTATTTAGCAGCTGCTAAAGTTGGTGGGATATATGCGAATAATAAATATCCAGCTGACTTTATATATAATAATATACTCATACAAGCCAATGTAATCAATTCAGCTCATAGAGCTGGGGTTCAAAAATTATTATTTTTAGGCTCATCATGTATCTATCCTAAATTTGCAGAACAACCTATAAAAGAAGAATCCCTACTTTGTGGTTCATTAGAACCTACAAATGAACCTTATGCGATTGCGAAAATAACAGGGATTAAGTTGTGTGAGTCTTATAATAGACAATATGGTCGTGATTATAGGAGCGTTATGCCTACAAATCTTTATGGGCCTAATGACAATTTTCATCATGAAAATTCACATGTATTACCTGCCTTAATACGGCGTTTCCACGAAGCAAAGATTAATAATCTTCCAGAGGTCAGTGTTTGGGGTTCTGGCAATGCGTTACGAGAATTTCTTCATGTAGATGATATGGCAGCTGCATCCATATATATAATGAATTTACCTAATGAACGTTATAAAGAATATACTAAACCAGAGTGCTCACACATAAATGTTGGTTCTGGTAAAGATTATTCAATTCGGCAATTGGCAGAAATGGTTGCGGAAATTACTAATTATAAAGGAAATATTTACTTTGATAGTACTAAACCTGATGGAACACCTCGTAAATTAATGAGCAATGAACGATTGAGTAAACTAGGCTGGTCACCCAAAATCGAGTTATATGATGGAGTAAAAAATACTTACCAGTGGTTTTTGAATAATATAGAAAATATAAGAAAATAAAAACCTTACATAAAAAATTATGGGTAGGTCCTCCTGGAAGAAATATTTTATAAATGACATTTATATTTGTACAGAGGTTATAGTAGATGCTTTTTCCGATAATTATGGCTGGTGGCACCGGTAGTCGACTTTGGCCACTGTCTCGAGAGTCTTTTCCAAAGCAATATCTAAAACTTTATGGTGACATGACAATGTTACAATCTACAATTGCGAGATTAAATACATTAGATTGTTCGACCCCATTAGTCATTTGTAATGAAGAGCATAGATTCATCGTTGCGGAACAGTTAAAGAAAATTAATAAATTAGATAAGAATATTCTGCTTGAACCACAAGGTAAAAATACGGCCCCAGCAATAACCTTGTGTGCGTTTGCTGCTTTAAAATATGCAAAAAATGATGAGGATCCATTACTACTTGTATTGGCTGCTGATCATGTAATAGGAAACATATCTTCTTTTACTAAGTCAGTTAAAAGTGCATTACCGCATGCTCATGCTGGCAAGCTTGTAACATTTGGTATAATACCTACAACACCTGAAACTGGTTATGGATATATTCACCGAGGAGAAAAATTTAATGATGCGTACAAAGTTTCATCTTTTACAGAAAAGCCTGATATTTATCGTGCGCAAGAATTTTTAAAAACAGGTGAATATTATTGGAACAGTGGTATGTTCCTATTTAGCGCTAAACGACTGCTTGCAGAGATGGAAAAGTATCGCCCAGATATTTTTTCTGCATGTGAACAAGCTTTTTTATCGCCATCTAATGATCTAGATTTTATTCGTGTGGATCGTGATAAGTTTTCGTTATGTCCTAGTGAGTCAATTGACTATGCTGTGATGGAGAATACGGATGATGCCATCGTTGTACCTATGGATGCAGAATGGTCTGATGTTGGTTCGTGGTCTTCATTATGGGATATTTCAGATAAGGATGTAAATGGGAATGCTGTTAGTGGTGATTTGATTAGTTTTAACTCTTATAATAACTTTATTAAAGCTGAAGATAAACTAGTTGCTTTGGTTGGCGTTAATGATTTAGTCTTGGTGCATACGGATGATGCTATATTAGTGTCAAGCAAATATGAAGTGCAAAATGTAAAAAAAATAGTTGAAGTCCTTAACCAAAACGGCAGAGATGAGTCAAAAAAACATAAAGAAGTATATCGGCCTTGGGGTGAATATCATTATATTACGGAGGCAGAGAAATACAACGTTAGACGCGTACTAATTAATCCAGGTCAAAAAATCTCAACGCAAACACACAACCATAGATCAGAGCACTGGGTTATAGTTTCAGGAATAGCAAAAATTACAATTAATAACGATATAAATATAATTAAAGAAAATGAATCTATTTATATACCTCCCGGTACTATGCATACCATAGAAAACTCAGAAATGTTTCCATTAGAAATAATTGAAATTCAAACCGGTCAATTATTAACTGAAGATGACGTTATTCGTCCTTAAACTTTAATGTAAAAGAGAAATGAATATTTGTAATTATAAGTAGTTATTAAGCTAATTTTAATGAGGTTTTATGAGCAAGAAATTTAATACTTTATCTATCATCAGGAATAGTGGCGTTGCCTTTGGTACCAGTGGTGCTCGAGGCCTCGTTACAGAATTCACCCCCGAAGTATGCGGAGCTTTTTCTCATGCTTTTATTAACGTAATGAAGCAAAAGTACAAGTTTCATGGAGTCGCATTAGCAATTGATAATCGCCCTAGTAGTTACTCTATAGCTCAAGCATGTGCATCTGTGATTGCGCAATACGGCTTAAAGGTAAATTATTACGGTGTTATCCCAACACCGGCATTAGCTTATAAGGCACTGGAGGATAAAATACCGTGTATAATGGTAACGGGTAGTCACATACCACATGATCGTAATGGATTAAAGTTTTATAGCCCAATTGGCGAGATCACTAAGGAAGATGAAATTCGCATTAAAGATGTTTCTATAGATTTTACATTGGACTCATCCATACCAAATTTATATCCGTGTCCTGACGCAGCTAGTTGTTATTTTAAAAGATACATTGACTTTTTTCCTGAAGGAATTTTAAAAGGTAAAAGAGTTGGCTTTTACGAGCATTCAAGTGCTGGGCGTGACTTATACATTCCTATTTTTGAAAAGTTAGGAGCAGAGATAGTTCCCATCGGTAGAAGTGATAAATTTATCCCAATAGATACAGAAGCTGTTGGTCATGATCTTGTTATTCAGGCAAAAAAATGGGCGTTAGAATATAAATTAGATGCTATTTTTAGTACTGATGGCGATGGCGATCGCCCAATGTTAAGTGATGAGAATGGAAAATGGTTGCGAGGAGATATACTTGGACTGTTATGTGCTGAAACATTGAATATAAAATCTATTGCGATTCCAATTAGTTGTAACTCCTTAATAATGCAACGTAATTGTTTTGAAGAAGTTGTTTTAACAAAAATTGGTTCGCCTTACGTATTAGATGCTTTTTCTTCTTTAAAAGATAAATATCATAATTATGCAGGTTTTGAGGCTAATGGTGGTTTTATATTAGGTTCGGATATAACAGTTGATAATAGAAAGATCAAAGCCTTACCTACACGAGATGCATTACTCCCTATATTAGTTTTACTTTCTGCAAATAAAAAAATTTCAAGCATGGTACATAGCTTACCAAGTAGATTTACTTATTCTGACCGAATTGCTAATTTTCTTCCAGAAAAAAGAGATAGGTTATTTACAATATGTAAAAATAATCCACATACAATAGTTGATCTTTTGGGAGAGAATGAGGCGGGCATTGAAGTTAAAGATATAAATAATTTAGACGGTTATAGATTTACACTAAATAATAATGTCATCATTCATCTAAGATCTTCCGGAAATGCTCCAGAGTTGAGATGTTATTGTGAGGCTGACAGTGAGTTTTGTGCTCAAAAATATGTGGAGAGAATTTTAAGTTCGGTTGCTTGCCTTATAAAAATAAATTAATATTTTAAGGTTGTTTAGTTTTTAGTGCAGTTTCACCTTTTCATGACTGCACTATCATTTTATATCAAAACTTAACAAGCTAGACAGCAAGGTTGACGAGGCAATGCAGAATAATAAACGCGTTGTATTTATGAATGTGTCTCTAAATATAATGCAGCAACTGATTAATACGGTATATACCTTTATCATCCCCCCATTAATTATTATAAATTATGGTTCGGATATAAATGGTTTGATTTCTTCTGTTAAACAATGCCTTGTATATTTAGCTCTCGTAGAGGCTGGTGTTGGAGGGGCAGCTATTGTAGCACTATTCAAACCATTGTCAGAAGGGGATCGTGTGCTACAAAGTCAGATCATATCGGAGGCTAAATATTTTTACTCAAAAATTGGTGTTGTATTTATTATTTTACTTTTATTATTTTCAATAATATACGCACAAATAATTTCTGACCAAATTAACATCAATCTAGCAATTAGTCTTTTTGTTATTATGGGGCTAATAAATGCGGTGGATTTTTTATTAATATCAAAGTATCAGGTTTTTCTTACTGCTGATAATAAATTATATGTAACTTCGGCTACAAAAATATTAACAATCATATTAGATATGGGGTGTGCTTATATTCTGATAACTGAAGGTATTAATATTATTTTGGTGCAAATTTGCTCCGTGTTTATCTATATGATTAGATATGTTATTTATTATTTTTATTTTCTGAAAAAATACAGTTATATATCATTTGATCTAAAAAATAAAACTGCATTGCTTCATCAGAAATCAGCAGTTTTAATTCATCAGATATCAGGAGCATTAGTTTTCAATAGCCCAATGATATTGATTACTATTTTTCTTAACCTAAAGGCAGTAAGTATATATTCTATTTATATGCTTATATTTATGGCCATTAAGGTTTTTTTATCGACCATTACCAATGGTATGCAATCCGTATTCGGCCGTATGATTGTTAATGAAAACTTTAATGCTGTAAGAGAATATTTTTCAAAGTTTGAAATTTTATATTTTTCATGTTTGGGATGGTTCTATTCATGTGCTTTGATTTTATCGTATGATTTTATATATTTATATACTTTAAAATTTAACGATCCTGATTATGTTCAAACTATATTGATTTATCTTTTTGTTATTATAGGTATAGCTGATAACATTCGCGTCCCAGGAATGACATTAATAGCGGCTAAAGGTCACTATGAACAAACAAAATACAGATCTATTATTGAGGCTTTATTAAATATCGTTTTTTCAATAGTTTTTATTAAAATATATGGACTTCCTGGTGTATTGCTAGGTTCCATTATCTCTTATTCATACAGGACAATAGATATTATTTATTATAGTAGCAATAAAATTTTAAAACAATCGATAATATTTAAAATGATTATGTTATTTTTTTTGGTTTTTTTCATTTTGGGTAATTATTTTGTCGTTGAAAGTTTGAAAATGCCATTTTTTATAAATGATTTTTTTAAA